>JBPCXI010000276.1:0-4801 GCA_051008895.1 Gammaproteobacteria bacterium
GCAACGCCGCCGCGCCCGCCGCCGCCGGTATTGCCGACAGCCGCAAACCCGGGTCGGCCGCTACCGACTCCAGCACCCGCACGTAATAATCACCCAGCGACACCATCGTCGCTGCGTCGAACAGGTCGGAGTTGTACTCAAGCGTCGCGAATAAACCTGCGGCCGTCTCGCTCAAACTCACGGTCAGATCAAACTTCGCGGTGTCGCGAGCGACGCCGAGCGCGCTGACGTCGAGCCCTTCGAGAGCCGGCGCGTCGGACGGTTCGTTGTGCAGGTTAAACATGACCTGGAAAATCGGCGTGCGACCGGTATTGCGGTCCGGTTTCAGTTCATCGACGATGCGTTCGAACGGCACGTCCTGGTGCGCGTATGCATCAAGCGCAACCTGCTGGACCCGCTCGAGCAGCTTGTCGAGGCGTGGTTCAACGCCGACGTCGGTGCGCAGCACCAGCGTGTTGACGAAAAACCCGATCAACCCCTCGAGCTCGGTGCGCCCGCGGCCCGCGATCGGTGTGCCGACGACGATGTCCGCCGCGCCCGTGTACCGCGCCAGCACCGCGTCGAACGCCGCCAGCAACACCATGAACAACGTGCAGCCGTGCTCGCGGCCGCGCGCGTGCAGCGACTCGAGCACCACGGGCGCAACACTCCGGGTCAGTCGAGCGCCGCGCCAGGTCTGCACCGGCGGTCGCGGCCGGTCGGTCGGCAGCATGAGCTGTGCCGGTGCGTCGGCGAGTTGCTGGCGCCAGTAGTCCAGCTGTCGCTCCAGCTCACCGCCGGCGAGCCACTCGCGCTGCCACAGCGCATAGTCCGCGTACTGCACCGCCAGTGCCGGCAATGCCGGCGCCCGGCCCGCGAGGTACGCCGCGTACGCGTCGGCCAGCTCGCGGAACAGCACCGCCATCGACCAGCCGTCCGCCACGATGTGATGCATCACCACCACCAGTGCATGCTCGTCCGCCGACAGCCGCAATACATGGACCCGCAGCAGCGGGCCGGTTGCCAGGTCGAACGGACGCCGCGCGATCGCCGCGAGCCGCGCGGCAATGCCGTCGCGATCGTCGAAATCGTCTCGTTCGCACAAGTTCTCGATCACGATCGGTACCTGCACGTCGCTCGCAATCCGCTGCACCGGTTCCCCGTCAACCGACGCAAACGACGTGCGCAACGCTTCGTGACGGGCCACGACGCAGGCGACCGATTGCTCCAGCGCGGTCACGTCGAGTTCGCCGCGCGCGCTTACCGCCCACACAAGGTTATAGACCGGGTTTCCCGGTTCGAGCTGATCGAGAAACCACATGCGCTGCTGCACGAACGACAGCGGGGCTTCCGTTCGGTAGCGCTCGTCACGCCGGACCGGCCGCTCGCGCCGTTGGCGGTAGCGACGTGCGAGCAGGTCCGTCGCGTCGGACCGCAGCTGCTCGGCGACGCCCGCCACCGTCGGTGAATCGAACAGCGCATGCAACGGCAGCTCGACCGCGAATGCATCGCGAATACGCGCGACGAGTTTCGTCGCCAGCAGCGAGTGGCCGCCAAGGTCGAAGAAGTTATCGTGCACGCCAACCGCCTGCACACCGATGACCCGGGCAAACATTCCGGCCAGCGCATGCTCGACTGCGTCGCGCGGCGCGCTGCCGCCGCCGTCCACGCCGGACCATTCCGGCGTCGGCAACGCGCGCCGATCCAGCTTGCCGTTCGGCGTCAGCGGCAACGCCGGCAGCGGCACGATCAATGCCGGCACCATGTAGTCGGGCAATTCCGCGCGCAACTGTGCCCGCAGTGAAGACGAGTTCGTGGAGTCGTCGGCGACGACGTAAGCGACGAGGCGCTGGTCGTCGGCCGCAACAGAATGCGAGATGACCGCGGCGTGCGCGACGCCCGGCAGCGCATCGAGCGCCGCCTCGATCTCGCCGAGTTCGATGCGGAAGCCGCGCAGCTTGACCTGGCGGTCGAGCCGGCCGAGCAGTTCGAGCGACCCGTCACTGCGCCAGCGCGCGCGGTCACCGGTGCGGTACATGCGGCCGTGTTGCGTGAACGGATCGGCGACGAATTGCGCTGCCGTCAGCTCCGGCCGCGCGTGGTAGCCCGAAGCGAGACCGTCGCCGCCGATGTACAGCTCGCCCGCAACGCCGATCGGCAGCGGTCGCAATTGCGATTGCGATGGCGATGGCGATGGCGCGTCGAGCACATACACGCGGGTATTCATGATCGGTTTGCCGACGGTAATCGGCCCGCTGTCGACGCGTGCGCATGTCGACCAGATCGTCGTCTCGGTCGGTCCGTACAGGTTCCAGAGGCCCGCACTTCGGTTCAGCAGCGCATCGGCCAACGCGCGGTCCAGCGGCTCGCCGCCGCAGAGGATCCGCAGGTCCGGCGCTCCGTTCCAGCCGGCGCCGATCAGCATGCGCCAGGTTGAGGGCGTTGCCTGCATGACCGACGGCCGAGTCGTCGCGATCAGCTCGCACAGCGCACGGCCGTCGGCGACATTAGCGCGCGGCGTGATGATCGTCGTCGCGCCGACCGTCAGCGGCAGGAGTAATTCCAGCAACGCGATGTCGAAAGACAAGGTCGTAACCGCGAGCAGTCGATCACCCGACTCGATTCCGGGCACACGCTGCATGCCGAACAGGAAATTCACGAGCGCCGAATGCGGCACGCAGACCCCTTTCGGTCGACCGGTCGAACCAGACGTATAAATAATGTACGCGGTGCCTGACGGCAGGCCGGCCGCAACGTCCTTGGCACCGGCACGGAAATCGACGACCTGACCGTCGTCGTCGATGACGACGACGGCGCCGCGAAACGGCGGAATACAATCGTCGAGATCAGCGGTCGTCACGATCGCCGCCGCCCCGGCGTCCTCGAGCATGAACGCGATACGCTCCGGTGGATACTGCGGATCGAGCGGCAGAAATGCCGCGCCGGCCCGCGCAATGCCCAGCAGTGTCGACGGCATCGTCAGTGCGCGGTCGAGGAATATCGCCACGACCGGCACACCAGCGCCGCTCTCCAGCGAGCGCAAACGCGTTGCGAGCGCGTCGGCACGCTCGGCGAGGTCCGCATAGGTCCATGCGCCCCCCGCGCATTCGACGGCGGTGGCGGCAGCCGAGCGGCGTGTGTGGCTCGCAACCAGCGTATCGACAGTCGCAGCCCGATCATAATCGACCTGCGTCGCATTCCATTCATCGAGCAGGCAGGTCGTCGATTCGTCCGCGTGCACCGGTAGTTCGGTCACCGGCGCGCGCGGATTCGCGACGACGGCATCGAGCAACGCGACGTAGCCGTCCGCGATGCCATCAATGGTCGCCACGTCGAACAGATCCGTGTTGTACTCGAAGCTCAACCACAGCGAGCCGTCGTACTCCGCAGCCGACAGCGTCAGGTCGTATTTCGAGGTGTTGCCCGGAATTGCGTCACCGGGGCTGACGTGGACGCCGCGAATCGGTTGCGCCTCCCACGGTGCGTTTTGCAGAATGAACATCGTCTGGAACACCGGCGAATGACCCATGTCCCGCGCCGGCTGCAGCACTTCCACGAGCTTTTCGAACGGGAGATCCTGGTTCGCGAACGCGTTCAGCGCGGTCTCGCGCACCTGCGCCAGCAGTTGCGCGAACGGCGGGTCGTCTTCAAGGTTCGCGCGCAGGACGACCGTGTTCACGAACAGACCAATAAGGGGCTCGAGCTCGGTTCGCCGGCGCCCTGCGATCGGCGTACCGACGATGACATCGTCGCTCCCGGTGTACCGCGACATCAGCACATTGAACGCCGCGAGCAGCGTCATGAACAACGTGCAGGACTCACTCGCAGCGAGCGCCTTAACGCCGTCCGTTAATGCACGCGGCAACTCCCGCAGGATGCGGCTACCGTTGTATGTCTGCCGCCGGGGCCGCGCCCGGTCCGCCGGCCACTCGAGCAGCGTCGGCGCGAGCGCCAGCTGCCGGCGCCAATAGTCGATCTGCCGATCGAGCTGCGATCCTGCAAGCCAGTCACGCTGCCAGCCGGCGTAGTCGGCGTACTGGATCGCGAGTTCGGGAAGGTTTGGCTCGTCGCCGCCCGCGAGCGCGTCATACGCGCACGCAATGTCTTGAAACAGCACGCTCGCCGACCACGCGTCAGCGATAATGTGATGCAGAACGAGTAGTAGAAGATGTTCTTGCTCGTCGAGCTGCAACAAATCGACGCGCAACAACGGACCGGAGTCGAGCCGGAAGACATCGCCGGCCAGTTTGCCGATTGCGTCGATGACTTCTGACTCCGTTGCGCCGCCAAGGTCGTGCTCGCGCAGTATTACTCGCTGATCAGAGGCGATCGACTGCATCGGCTCGCCCGCCCGCGACCGAAACGTGGTCCGCAACGACTCGTGCCTGTCGACGACGAAGTCGACGGCACGTTGCAAAAATTCGACGTTGATTGCGCCCGTCATGCGCACCGGCAGCCTGACGTTGTAGGCCGCACTCGGCCCCTCGAGCTGATCGAGGAACCACAGTCGCTGTTGCGCGAACGACAGCGGAAACTCGAATCGATCCGGCGACCGAAGCTCTTCCGTCATCGTGCACGCCTCGGCAAACGCGGTATCGTCGTAATCTTTCCGGCGTCGGCCGTGTCGCGATCGGCGCGGCGCTGCTCGACGACCGCCGCGACGCTCGCAATCGTCGGCATCGCAAAGAAGTCTTCCAGCGCGACGTCGACGCCGAGCCGATCGCGGATCCTGGCGACCAGCCGCGTGGCCATCAGCGAGTGGCCGCCGAGCGCGAAGAAGTCGTCGTGAACACCCAGCTCCTCCTCGCCTAACAGGTCACGC
>JBPCXI010000277.1:0-6057 GCA_051008895.1 Gammaproteobacteria bacterium
GGTCGGCCCAGGCCAGCGAGACACAAGCCGAGACAGTGATTTGCATCCGAATGACCCGGGGATACGATTAGCGCCTTACGGTAGAGGACTTCGGCACCGGCGAGATCCCCGCTCCTTTGCCGGGCGACACCAAGGCGAGTCAGCTCGTCTGCGTTGTCTCCACTATTGCCGGGTTGCGCTGTCATCGAATGAGTCCGCGATCTGCCTGTTTGTTCTGACCTGGTATTCTCGCCCGGACAAATGGGCGGCACCAAGTCAGAGCAGCAACCGCCTGCTGCCACAAATTACTATAGCAAATGAGGTTTGTTGCAGATCCAGCGACTACGTCTAAAGATGAAAGTCCGAAACAACTTGCTTATGCCCGGGTGCGGAAACCAATATACAAACAATCCATCGGGCGATGGTGACGTTATGAAAAAAGCTGCAGCCTTTGCGAATCGTGTTTTAAGGGGGATAATGCGGAATTCGAGTAGACGGCAATGCAGAACAGAAAAACAGCGCCGCTAGCCGTAAACGAATCCAGTCTGAAAGAGAATCGCGAGCGCGTTGCGGTGGAGCGCGAACGAAAGGCCAGCTGAAGTCATCTCGGAGCAGGGGGCCGAACTGGCGTTAGATCGGTACGTGGAGTCATTTGTAATGCGACAGAGCGAATCGCTAGATAGACTGAGAATGGCGAATCAGTACGTGCAAATCGGCCGACTCGATCAGGCCGAAGCCCTCTTCCGGCAGATTCTGCGAACCGAGCCGAATGCCATACCCGCGCTGATCGGCATCAGCGATATATACCATCGCACGGGGCAAGCGCAGTTATCCCGAGAATTCCTGGATCGGGCATTGGCCGTCGAATCGCCCGGCGTGAATGATTGTTTATCCCTCGCCGAGGCCTGCAAGTCTCGTGGCCGTTTCGACGAAGCGCTGGAATTGCAGCGATACGCGCTGAAGCTCGAACCAGATAACGCCGAACTCTACCGTTCGTTCGTCGCGGCCAAGAGCTTTACCGCATATGACGAAGACGTGAGGAGCCTCGAAGCGTCTTATCGACGATCGGAGAGTGGCAGCAAGGATCGGTGCGCCCTGGCGTTCGCACTCGGCAAGGTTTTCGACGACCTCGGTGAGTATCAAAAGGCGTTCGATTTGTTCTCCGAGGGGGGAACCATCGCGAAACGACAAGACCCACATTCGATCGACGACTACATTGCACATTGCCGGGCGGTCACGAAAACGTTTGATGCCGATTTCCTGCGGCGTAACCGAAACGTCGGCATAGACTCCACCAGTGCGCTGTTCATCGTTGGCCTGCCTCGCTCCGGGACCACGCTCGTCGAGCGTATTCTCGCATCGCACCCCAAGGTCCGAGCTAGCGGTGAGATGAACATCCTCGGTCCAATCGTGACCGACAGTGCGGTCAGGATCGGCGGCATGTTCCCCGCCATTTTTGTTACCGTCGACGCGTCCGAACTCAAGATGATTGGCGAGCGTTACCGCGACGAGACCGATCGCATGCTGCGCCCCGGAGAGTCGTTTGTTACGAACAAGAACCTCGGCTGCGTGCTATACGCTGCTCTGATCAGGGTCGCGCTGCCCGGGGCGAAGATCATTTACTGTTTGCGTGACCCTCGAGATCAAGGATTGTCGTACTTTCAACAGCATTTCCTCAGGCAACCATACTCATACGACCTGAGAGACATCGGCAAATTCAATCGTGCGTATACATCGTTGTATGAGCATTGGAATACCCTGATGCCGGATGACATTCACCGAATCGAGTATGAGCGACTCGTCTCGGAACCGGAGCAGCATGTCAGAAACCTTCTCGACCACTGTGGCCTCGACTTTGATCCCGCATGCCTGGCGTTCCACAAGTCCGACGATCCGGTGGCTACAGCCAGCCAAAAGCAGGTTCGCGAACCGATCCATACCCGGTCGATCGGGCGCTGGAAGAACTACGCGCGCCAGCTGAAACCGTTGCTCGACGAGCTCGGCGTGACAGAATAGGCCGTGATAAGAATTCTGCCGATCGCCGCAGCGCTCGTTCTAGTCTGCGATGCTTACGCGGTCGATCTCACGCTCGACCGGGTGGTCTCTGAAGGGCGAAGCGGTCAGGTTCGCCTGCGACTGGAAAACAAGGCAAGTTTCCAGTTCGACCCGGAGACCGAGACGCTGACGTCTGCCGGCACCTGGGTCGCTCAGAATGTCGTAGGGCCGAATCAGATCATTCGCTACAGCCACAAGGTCGAAGATTTTCGCGCCGATATCGAGAACGGACTCGCATTCCGCTCCTATGAGTGCGTGGAGGGAACATTCGGTACGCTGCTGTTGGCCAATGTTTGCGGCAACTATCGGTATGGCGAAAACATGACCGACGACGGCGGCCTGATCGACGATGTGATCGTCGGACCACCCAAAACGCTGACGAACTACGAACTGAGCATGCTGAGCTGGGACGGTGCCGAACTGATCGTGGTACTGAGCAAACCGGATGTCGCCACCGCGGAACCGTACCCGGACTTCAGCCTTACGCTGACGTTCGTTGCGCCCGCGAAACCTGCTGCACCGGAATGGCCATTAAGTCCGTGAGCCCGGAGTCTGATCTCGATGCCGGCCTGCGTGAGGCGCGGCACCTGGTTGGCACAGGCGACCCGACCGGCGCGGAACGACTCCTGCTCGATCTCCGCGAACGATTTCAAGACTCTTCACGCGTGGCGATGCTGCTCGCGGAACTCTACTGCGAATTTCATCTCCCGGACGCCGCGTTGCCGCTACTGAACCAGGTGCTGGCTGGCAACGCCAACGATGCCGGCGCCCTCGCGCGCAAGGCATCCGCACTGTATCAGCTGAACCGGGCAGCCGAAGCTGCGGCGATTGCCCAAGCCCTGTCGGCCGCCGACCCGCGGAACCCGCAGCATCTGAATGATCTGGGTGTTTACCGGACGGCCGCGGGTGACTTCGACGCGGCAGCCAGGGCATTGAACGCGGCAATCGAACTCGACGCGGACGCCGTCGCCGCGTACCACAACTTGCTCGAAATACCCGGCCAGGACATCGACGAACGACAGCGCATGCGCCTCGAAGCGCTGTGCCAAAGCACTGCGCTCGACCCCGGCGCTCACGCTCTGGCCAACTTTTCGCTCAGTCGTCACTATCGTCGCCAGGGCAATGTCGCGGACGAATTCAAGCACCTCGATGCGGCCAAGGGAATCCTCGCGGAGCTGTCGCCGTGGGATCCGGCACAGTTCGGCCGACTCGTCGATGAAGTTCTGGCGCTGACCCCGGCCGCACTCGATGCTGCGCGAACAAGCCGCAGCGTCGTGGTAACACCGGTTTTTGTCAGCAGCATGCCGCGTGCCGGATCGACACTGGTCGAACAACTACTGGCAACGCACCCGGACGTGGGTTCGATCGGCGAGGCCGGACTGGCGACGCGCGCATCGCAGGCGGTCGTCGCGGAAAATCGGGGCGTGTCGCCGCACTGGTGGCACTGGCTGTCACTCGAGAATGCGCCGGACGTGTTTGCCGCCGCGCGCCTGGCTTTCGACCGCGCGATCGCTGGATGCGCGCCGGCAACGCCGTTCGCTGCGGAAAAATCGATAAATAACGACATCATGCTCGGACTGTGCTTGCTCGCATATCCGGACGCTTTCGTCGTTCACTGCCGACGCGACCCACTCGACGTCTGTCTATCGGCGTACCAGGCGTATCTCCCCGGCGGCATCGATTACAACAACAAGCTGGATTGGCTCGCCGTTCGCTACGAGCAGCACGCGGCGCTGATGGCGCACTGGAAATCGCTGTTCCCGGAGCGCATCGTAGAAATCGATTACGAAGACCTGGTGGAAAAACCGGAACGCCAGATTGCCGCACTACTCGGCGCGCTCGGGATCGCGATCCCCCCGGGTGGTCTCGATCTGGCGGCCAGAGACTATGCGGTCAGATCGGCGAGCAATTGGCAGGTCCGGCAGCCGATTTACACGTCATCGCGACGGCGCTGGCGACGCTATCGGCAACAGCTGGAACCCGTGATGCACCTGCATCGAGAACCCGCGAATGGATCTGGAGACTGACATGAGTACGAAAGTGACGATCGGCTTCATCGGGCTCGGCGTAATGGGATATCCGATGGCCGGGCACCTGGCGGGCGCGGGCCACGATGTGCGTATCTACAATCGCAGCGCGGCCAAAGCGGAGCGCTGGCTGACGCAGTATCCAGGCCACCGCGCGGCGACGCCGCGAGCTGCCGCCGACGCCGCTGACTTCGTGTTCACGATCGTCGGCAACGACGACGATGTGCGCTCCGTCGCATACGGTGACGACGGGCTGTTCGCCGGTGTCAGACCAGGCGCCGTTTTCATTGACAACACGACGACGTCAGCCGAGCTCGCGCGGGAGCTGGCCGCCGCTGCGGCCGAGCGCGACTGTGGTTTCGTCGACGCGCCGGTTTCCGGAGGCCAGGCCGGCGCCGAAGCCGGCCAATTGACCGTGATGGCCGGCGGCGACGCGCAGGCGTTCGCAGCGGCGAAGCCGGTCATTTCCGCATACGCAAAATCGATCGCGCACATGGGGCCTGCAGGCCGCGGGCAACTGACGAAGATGGTCAATCAGATCTGCATCGCCGGCGTACTGCAGGGGCTGGCCGAGGGTTTGCGCTTCGCCGAACTCGCCGGCCTCGAACTCGAAGACGTGGTTCACGTCATTGCGCACGGCGCCGCGCAGTCATGGCAAATGGATAATCGTCACACGACGATGGCGCGCGGGGATTTCGATTTCGGTTTTGCGGTCGACCTGATGCGTAAAGACCTCGACATCGTCATGCGCACGGGTTCCGCGCTCGACGCCCCGCTCGAGCTCACACAAATGGTCGACCGCTTCTACGCCGACGTGCAGGCGCTCGGCGGCGGACGCTGGGACACGTCAAGCTTGATCGAGCGACTGCGTCGCTGAGAACTTGCTAGGCGGACGTGTCCAGTAACTGCTGCCACGTCAGGTCAACCACGCCGTTCGGGTCGACTGCGCCGTCGCCGTCGAGGTCCAGCTCGAGCCGCACGTTCTGCGCATCCAGCGGAATCACCGTTATCGTCGCGCCGTTCGCGCCGGTAATCACGAGTTCCCCGCTGACCGGGTTGCCTTCGCCGTTACCCTGCAGCGCGACCGTCGTGTTGAACTGCACTTCGCCGTCGAAGTCGGAACTCATCAGAAATCCGCTGGACTGCAGCGTGAACGCTTCCGGGAATACGCTCAGATCCACGTCCGCGGTCGTCGAGTACTGCGTGAGTGAAACCGTATCGACGCCGTCCGTCAACGTCAGCGAATTGCTCGACACAGATACGGAACTGAGCGTCCCGGTAGTATCGAGCGACATCGTCAAGTCGCCATCCAGGGACAAATTGTCGCCGGCTTCGGCCATCTGCAAGTTATTGATTTGAAGACTAAAACCGAGAACAAACTGCTCGCTGACCAGGTCGCCCTGAAAACTCGTGACGGTGAAACTGATGCTACCGTCGACGGCGGGACCCTGACCGAAATCGCAGTTGACGTAGCTCAACGTGAACGTATCGCCGGCGGTCAGCATCTCGGGATTCTGAATGTCGGCCGTGATCGTCATCGTGCCACCGATATCGCATGAAATCGTTTCCGGGCCAACCATGACTTCCGCCGTCGTCGCCTGCAGGCGCGCCGTGTTCTTGGCCAGCGTTACCGACGCGTCGGCGCCGGACTGGACTGCTGCAACGGCAGGCGAACCGAGGACGCCGAGACCGGCCAGATCGTCAAATGTCGAACTGGTCAGCGTTGCATCTGTCGTCGCTCCGGCGACGACGGTTGCATTGGCCGTCGTCAGTGCCGCGCTCGCCACGGGCGTCGGCGCGCTTCCACCGCCACCGCCACCGCCGCAGCCCGCCAGACCAGTAATCACCGCAATACCCGCCACCAGGGCCGCAATTCGGTTACCCATCGGATTCTCCCACTATCGCAACACAACCTAATAGGCGAGTGTAGGCAGTGGGCCAGCCGAAACCTTGACGGAGTCGACACTATTACAAGAGTTAACCAGATCCCTGATAC
>JBPCXI010000278.1:0-5655 GCA_051008895.1 Gammaproteobacteria bacterium
CTTCTTCTCCGACTTTGCTCTGCAGGTACTCGAGGGTGTCCGCCAACGCCATGGTTTTTCCTTCTGCGACTATCGTTGCGGGGGTCGCAGGATGCTAGCAGATAACTCGGCGCCATGTGTCGCCAAGTGTCGCCAGGCGTCGTCAGGCGCCGGCACCGCTTTTCGCGACGGCGTCGGCACCCGGGTCGGCGATGCGCAGTGGCGTCGGTTGCGGGTAGCTGATGCGGCACCAGATCGCGGCGATCGCCACCAGCAGGTTCAGGCCGCCCATCAGCAGGAACGGCGCGCCGGGCATGAACCAGTCAAAGAGCAGGCCGCCGAGCAGCGATCCGAACATCACGCCCACCGCGCCGCAGAAACTCCACGCGCCGATCGTGGCGCCGGTGATCTTCGGGTCTGCCTCCTGGCCCACGAGCGTCGTGCCGGCAAGAATCGCGCTGATCTGTCCGACGCCAAGTAGCAGCGCGATGCCCAGACTGCCGGCGCCGAACGGATCGGCCTGCAGCCCGAAGACGATATAGCCGATCGCCGCGAGCCCCATGCCGAATATCAATCCGCTGACGCGATTGATGCGGTCGTTCATGATCCCGATCATCGGCGCGGCCAGCAGCGCGGCGGTCTGGATAACTGCAAATATGCCGGTCGCCTTCAGTAGCGCGTCTGCTTCCGTCATACCTTGCGCGATGCCTGCCTGAGTCCCCCACAAAGACACGTACGTGCCGATGACGACGACATCACCACGTGCGGCGAACGCGGATGCGAACGCGAGCGCGATGCGCGGATTGCGCCCGGCGCCGAAGCCCAATCGCAGCAATTCGAAAATCGACTGCTCGCTCGGCTTGCGGGTGCCGATGTCGCCGCCCCGAAGCCCGATGAAGACGATCAGCGCGCTGATGAAGCCGACTGCGGCGATGGCGCCCATCGCGATCCTGCCCGCCGGGATCTGCTCGAAGCCGGCAGCGACCATGATCCTCGGCAGCGCTCCTGCCGCCCCGGTCAGCGCGAGGATGCCGGCCCCGTTCAACACGCCGGTCAGTGCGACGAGCTTGCCGCGCGATTTTTCCTGCGGATAGTCGGCCATCAACACGGACGAAGCCGACACGATCGCGCTGGCACCGACCGCGTAGAAACACCGAATTGCAATCAGCCCGGCGACCGAGTCCGCCCACGGGTAGACCAGCAGCCCGGCGCCCGCAACCAGGTATCCAATGGTGAGAATTCGTCGTCGGCCGACGCGATCGGATAACGCCCCGAACGGTCCGGTCAGCACGATCAGGATGATCTCGTGCAGAATCGCAAGATACCCGCTGATCGACCCCTGTTCCTGGGTGGGGACGTCGAGCATCACGTTCAGGATGAACGGCTGAATAAAGTTGATGACGACGAGGAACGGGATACCGGTCAGGCACGCCCAGATAAACGTATAACCGTTCATCATGCTGAGGCCCGGCTGCAGCCAGATATACCCGAGCAGCCGATTCGAATGCGGTGTTTCCGTCATGCGTTGTTCTCAATTGTGGGGCTAATCCCCGGTTCCCACTGTCGCGGAACGAGCGCGATACTTATGTATTCGCAATCCGTCGTGGCGCGGATCATAGCCTGTGCATGGCTGTCCGCGTCGCCGCGCCGTCAGGCGGACCGCCGGCCGGTCGGTTTCGTTAACGCTTCGTTCAGCGGCATGCGCTACGCTGGATATCGCCGCGTTGATTGAACTTAAGCATGCGGCGATGCTCCAAAATTAGACCTATCCAGCGGCTTGAGCGATATAATGGATGGACGTATGTCCCGGTCGAAAAGCCCATGACGACTAGCACCAGTAACCCCCGACTCGCCGGAATCGCGGCTAGCGCCATCGTTCTTGCGAGCGTTCTCGCGATCGCGGGATGCAATACGGGGCTGCAGAAACCCAGTGGCTCGTCCAGCGGGTCGCCCGGCGGCGGGTCTTCCTCGCCGTTTCCTTCGGTGCCCCAATCCGGATCGCAGTCGGGCTCCGAGTCCGGATCGCAATCCGGATCGCAATCCGGGTCACAGTCGGGCTCCCAATCCGGATCCCAGTCCGGATCCCAGTCCGGTTCACAGTCGGGATCCCAATCCGGATCGCAGTCCGGATCCCAATCCGGATCGCAGTCCGGCTCGCAGTCCGGATCCGAATCCGGATCCCAAGCCGGCAGCGGCGCGAGTCTGCCGGGCGGCGGTGAGCAGGGCGGAATGCCAGGTGGCATGTCCGGTGGCACGGAATCGGGCTCCGGTGGCGCAGGTGACGAGAGTGGTGCTGGCAGCGAGGCTGGCGCCGGACAGAGCGGCGCCGGCGAACAGGGCGATGCGGCGACCGGCGCCGGCGGCATGGGCGGTATGGGCGGAATTGGCGGCACGGAAGGGCTCGACGAAGAGTTCGAGAAGTCGCTCGGCGACTTCGACGGGATACTCGGTCGGGAACACGAGGGCATGGCCTCGACCGGCCAGGGTTCAGGCGGTTCGGCGCGCCAGCGCGAAGCCGGCGACGCGGAGGCCGTTGCGGGTGCGACGGGCGGGGGCATCGGCGGGGCCGCGGGCGAGTCGGCCGACGTTCCTGGCGGCGGCGGCATGAGCGGGCAAGGCGGTATGGCCGGCGCGGGGTCCGAGGGCAGCGGTGGGTCCGATTCGTCGTCGAATTCGGAGGCCGGCGGCGGCGGGCAGAAGAACAAGAAAGGCGAGTTCGAGGGCGGCGATTTCGATGAATCGGATCGCGACGGCGGGAAGGTTGCCGACATCCCGGAAGATATCTCAGCGGACGGCAGCGGCGACGATCAGGTCGCGAAACAGATTCGCGAGGCGGCGATGGCGGAGGAAGATCCTATAATCCGCGAGGCGCTCTGGGACGAATACCGAAAACACATGGGCATAAAGAAGTAACGATTAACCAGATGTACGGACTGAGATTGAGACGGATACGAATATTAGCGCAGACGATACTGCTGACGGCGTCGGCGGTGTTGCTGGCATCAGGATGTGCAACGTCGCGTACCGTCAAATACGACGAGGTCGACGCAATCCAGGCCGACACCGAGGTGGCTGAGTTCGCGCTGCTCGACGTCGGCGTCATGCTGTTCGACCCTGGTGTGCCGGAAGGGCAGGAGCAGGCCGACGGCTTCGTATTTCCGGACGTGCGGCGCGCCGAGGCGCGATTCATGCCTTATCACCTCAAACGGACGTTGGAGAGCACCGGTCTGTGGGGCTCTATCTGGGTATTGCCGGAGCGTTCGGACGCGGTAGACCTGCTGGTCTGGGGTCGCGTCGATCGGTCCGATGGCCTGGAGGTCGAGGTGCGTGTTGGCGCGTGGGATGCAACCGGCAAAGAATGGCTGAACAAGAAGTACAAGTCGCGCGTGCCAGAGAAGGCGTATTCGAAGTACCGTGACATGTCGGAAGATCCCTATCAGAACCTGTACAACGAGATCGCCAACGATTTGTTAGAAAAGCGTCGGGCGATGTCCGAGAAAGATTTGAAGACGGTTCGTCAGGTCGCGGAGCTGCGTTTCGCGGCGAACCTGGTGCCGGCCGCATTCGCGAGCCATCTCGAAGAAGACGACGGCGAATATCGGGTGCTGCGCCTGCCGGCAACCGACGATCCGATGCTACAGAGAATGCGCGCCGTTCGTGAGCGAGAATACACATTCGTCGATACGCTGAATGAATACTACGCCGGGCTGTATTACGAGATGTCACCGCCGTACGAGAACTGGCGCAAGATGTCGCGCGAGGAGATGCTGAACTACCAGGAGTTGAAGCGTTCCGCGCGCATGCGACAGTTGCTCGGGCTCGCCGCGATCCTGGGCGCGGTTGCTTACGAGGCGAGCGGCGGTGGCAATTCGGCGATTACCAATACGGCCATTCTCGGCGGCATCGAGGGCATCCGCAGCGGCTTTGGCAAGTCGACCGAAGCTGATATGCACGGCGAGTCGCTGAAAGAGCTGGGCAATTCTTTCGAGGCGGAAACCGAACCGCTTTTGATCGAGGTCGAAGGTCAGACGCGACGATTGACCGGCACCGCCGAGGAGAAATATCAGGAATGGCGGCGAATTCTGCGCGAGATTTTTGCCTCAGAGACCGGTCTGCCGCCACCGGTCGATTCCGCGACCGAGCCGCCGCAGACAGGCTACCCCTGATCGAAGCGTAGCGGTTCTATGCAAGGGCTGTCGCCGGGACTAACTGTTTCCGATCGTTTCAACCTCGTTCGCCGACTCGGCGCCGGCGGCATGGGCGAGGTGTGGCTGGCGCAAGATAGTGAGCTCGACGATGCCGTCGCGCTGAAGATTCTCGATCCTCAATATTCCACCGCGACGGAGTACGTCGACCTGTTGCGCCAGGAGTGCAGCCGCGCGCGTGCGCTGGTGCATCCGAACATCGTGCGCGTGTTCGATTTTCACTCGGCGGACGACCGTTACTGCATATCGATGCAGTTCATCGACGGCGAGACGCTCGTCGCATCGCGGGGCGCCGCGTTCCAGACCATCGTGCATCAGGCGCTAATGGTGTGTGATGCGCTGGCCTTTGCGCATCGTGCCGGCATCGTGCATCGCGATATCAAATCCAGCAACGTTCTCGTCGACGCTCGCGGGGTGTGTTACCTGACGGACTTCGGTCTCGCGTCGGCGGCGTCGACACGCTCGGGCGACGACGTCGCCGAGGTCATGGGCGGCGGTACGCTACCCGCGATGAGTCCGCAGCAGCTGGCCGGAGCGCCGGCCGCGGTTGCCGACGATGTGTATGCGCTCGGCGCACTGTTGTATGAGTTGCTGTCTGGTGCGCCGTTGTTTCATCCCGACGTCACGCCGGCGCGCATTCGCGCGGAGCAGCCGGAGCGGCTGACGAGCGACGGAACCGGGCAGGCGCTGCCGGACTCCCTGGGCAATCTCGTCGGCGCGATGCTGGCGAAGTCGCCTGAACAGAGGCCTGCGGGAATTGGTGCGGTCCGCAGCGTGCTCGAGGAAGTGCAGGCGGATTTTCCGCGCGACGTTGCGGATGCGGGGGATGCCGGCGACGTGATTCAGCCGATCAGCCGGCGTCGACCCGGCGCGGCGCAGGCGGCACCCACGCCGAGCGCTCCGGCGCGCAAGCAGCCCGCCGATCGGGCAGTCGGACTGCCGCCGGCGGTGGTCTACGGCGGGCTCGCATTCCTGCTGGCGATCGCGATCGTCGTGATCTTTCTGCTGCCGGACGCAGTCGATGAGCGGCGCTCGCGCGCCGCGCAGGAAGCTGATGACACGGCCGAACCGGCGCCGCCGCCTGAGCTCGAGCCGGCCGCGCCAAGTCCCGCCGCGCTGGCCGTCAAGCGCGAGATTGCGGACGAGATTCTCGGCGAGTTGCTCGTCGTGGAAGATCGGCTGAAGGCCGTCGGGGTGGCCGTCTGGGGCGGGACGGACTGGAGTGACGTGACCGGCATAGTGGCCGCCGGCGACGATGCCTACCAGGGCCGACGATACGAGGATGCGGTAACCGCGTATCGCGACGCGCTGAACCGAATGAAGATTCTCGAGCCTCGTGCAGAACAAATTCTTGCGCAAGCGCTGGCCGACGGTGGCGCGGCGATCGACGCCGGCGACGCGCCGGTCGCGGTGCGAAACTTCGAGCTGGCGCTCGCGGTCGATGCGGTAAACGCGGAAGCGCGCGCGGGGC
>JBPCXI010000279.1:0-20441 GCA_051008895.1 Gammaproteobacteria bacterium
TCCGGATTGCCGGCAAAGTAGTCCGACTCGGCAAGCGGCGGGAACGCACCGGCCAGCCCCTGCCCGTTCGCCTGGTGACATGCCCCGCAGTTGTTCTGGTACAGCTCCGCGCCCGACCCGCTCGGCGCCGCATCGGCCTGCGCCAGTTTGACTTCGGCCTGATGCTGCAGCGGCGCGCTCTCGTCGATGCCCTCTTCCGCGCCGCACGCGGCGATTAGCAATAGCGAGGACGATGTGACGAAAAACAGCGCTCGGAACGCACGCTTAATGGGCCAATGAAACATGAACATGAGATCTCCTCCCCAGGAATCCCGTTGCGGGAACTCGCACAATGACATAGCAATATACGGGCGTTTCTACAGTGAACCTGCAGGGGATGACATACGGGCAAGTACCTAGTTTGCCGGCGGACAAGTGTCAGTGCGGTGACTGCTCCGGGGGCGCGTCACCGTACACCCAGTCCGGCCTGCCGGCCACCATGCCGCCGTGGAGCTTCACGTCGCCCTGCGGGTTCGAGACCCACAGTTCGTCCGCGAACCGCGGTATCGCCATCGCGGCAACCGGGAAGCATTCGACCATGCTGCCGACGCCGACGGGCATGCCTTGCAGCGCGTAGCAGAAGAACGCGCGCTCGGTAATGTGCCAGAAGCCTTCGAGCCCGTCCTGATTCGTCGCAACCGTGCCGTCAGCCTTGAAATAGGCGTCGAAGCGAAAATCCTCGCCGTCGTCGACCCAGCGATAACGCGTCGTGTTGAACATCAGGTGATTCCAGAAACTCGGCCAACGCTCGGCGGGCGACTTCGACGCATCAGTCTGCGCAGTCGAGAACGCGGTTTCCGGGCGCGGCCAGTCGACGGCGCCCGTCTCGATCATCACGAACGAAATGATGTGCAGCCGGTCTTCCTCGGGCACGGCCTCGGGAATACCCATGATGTTGCCCGGCAGATAGCCGGCCGGATCGGCCAGCCATGCGTCGAGGCGTTCCGGCGACCATTGGAAGTCGGCCGCTTGCAGCGCGTCGGAAAACGTGAAGTCCTGCATCGACCCGGCTTCCCGGTCGAATACGCCCCACAGGTTGGGACCGGCAATATTCGAGCTGCTGTCGGCCAGCGTGTGGCACGCACTGCACCGGCCCTGAAAACCGTTCTTGCCCCGCATGTAGTCTGCGCCGCGCAGTTCGTCCATTGTCGGCGCCGCCGCGTAGCCGACGCCGCAACAGAGGGCGAAGACCAGGATCAGGCAGGATTTCGCGAGCGACATCCCCATTCGAATCCCCCGTAGTTAGCCGTTGAAAACCGCGATTCCGGCCAGCGACCGGAACGGCGCGGTAAAGCCGCTGTCGATGAGTTGTACGATCTTCTCGCTGTCAATGTCGATACGGGCCGCGACGCCCGTCCATATGTTGGCCGCGAGCGCGTACCGGGTATCCACGTCCGGGCATACCTGCGCCCAGCCGTAGCCGGGCAGCGGAATGCTCTTGGCCACTTTGCCATCGGTGTCGTAGACGCGCAGCCCGTCAGCGGCGGTGCACAGCAGCCTCCCGTCCGGGATATACGCCGGCGCGATGAACCAGCGCCTGTCTTCGCGATCGTACGGATCGGCATCGGGGTAACCGTCGAGATCTTCCATCTGTTCGCCGTTGCGCACGTCGAATCGCATCAGGCGACGCGCGGTCTCGGTCGTGTAGGTAATGTAGTCGCCGGACGGATGTAGCGTCGAATGCGTGACGCCCTTGAACTTGGTGAACTCTGGCGCGTTATCGACCTCGTGGGATGCGAGCAGTTCCAGCGCCGGGCTGTACTGATACATGTTGCCGTCTCCGAGCAGCCCGTCGGCGCGGAGCTTCGCGCTCGTTCCCTGCCAGATTTCCTTACCGATGAAATACTCACCGAACCACAGGTTGCCGTCCGTATCCCAGCTGACGCTACCGAATGAACGGCCTGCGTCCCAGGGCTCCATCTCTTGTCCGTCGGGCGTCACGCGAACGACGATGTGATCGTGGCAATCGAAGCCCCACAGCGTGCCGTCGGGCGCAATACGCGTGCCGACGATCAGGTAGCGCGTGCCTTTCGTATATAGAGTGCCTTTCGGTAACCAGTTCTTGTCGAACTGCAGGATTCGACCCTCACCCATGTGATCGTCGTCGGGGTTATCGAGATACGTGCAACCCAGAAAAATATCGCCCTTGTCGAAGGGCTTCATCGTCGATGTCTTCAGCATGGTTTTCGTCTTCTCTGTTGTTTTAATTCGATCCAATAACGCCGACACGTGCGCGCAATGATAACGAATGTCATTGCGCCGCATGCACCCATCTCATCGATAGCACAACGGGACGGCGGCGGCACTTCGGGATGCCGCAATTGACAGCTACGCTGTGGCAGACCTAGTCTAGTTTCAGCGTAGTGTGTTGAGCTTTAACGGAAGGCCGTACATGCACGAGATGTATTTCGGTATTAAATGGCTGCACATCATTGGAGCGTGCATTGGCTTCGGGTCCAACGTCACCCACCTGTTCTGGATTCTGTCGGCCAACCGCGATCCGATGAATCGGGCGAATATCCTGCGGCTCGTCAAGAAAATCGATGACTACATGGCGATCCCGGCCTATATCGTGACGATATCCGCGGGCATGACGATGTGGCTGTGGAAATGGCCGACCAACACGTCCTGGATCGTCGTGAGCCTGATTCTATCCACGGTGCTGACGCTGATGGGGATCTCATTCGGGCCATTTATGAAACGGTGGATTCGCATGGCACGAGAGCATCCGGACGACACGTTAACGCTGACGACCTGGTCGCGGCGGCTAACGATCTGGTGGGCCGCGATCGCCGGCAGCGTTTTCGTCATCATTTTCCTGATGGTCCGCAAACCGATGCTCTGGTAGCCGACACCACGACGAGGAAAAGCATATGAACAGCAACGCACCACTCGCCGAAGTCATGACCCCGCATCCACGTTCCGTACAGGTCGATCAGAAGCTAAGTGACGTGCGCGCGGCGCTCGCCGATTACCGCGTGCACCATATGCCCGTTGTCGACGGCAAGCGCCTGGTCGGCATCATCAGCATGACCGACCTGCTCGAGTTCGGCTTTCGGCCGCGTGACTCGCACGAGGATCTCGACGCATATCTCGACGAGCAGTTCTCGATTCCGCAGATCATGCAGTCCGACGTCGTCACGATCCCAAGCAACAGCACCGTCGTCGACGCGGCACGCGCGCTCCGGACCGGGTCGCTGCACGCGCTGCCGGTCGTCAACGAGAGCGGCAACCTCGTCGGCATCGTCACGTCGACCGACCTGGTCAGCTACCTGCTGTCTCTCGCTTAGCTCTGCGCGACGGGCGCCCGGCGCCCGATAATCGCCAAATCCGGTCCGCAGCGCCTCAAGCGCGGGCCGTTTCGTGCCGATAACACTTCCGAGGTCCGGATCGCCGGACGCTGGGTAGTACTCGAATCATGACGGCAACGGTGTCCAAGCAAACTTGGCGAACGACGGCATTCTCGCTGCTGACCGGCCACGACCGGCACACGCGCGGCAACAATTCGGTCATGATCTTCATCGTCGCGCTGATCATCGCGAACGGCGTCGCGGTGATACTCGAGGCGAACCCGTCGATCTACATACCGAATGCCCCTTTGTTCACGATCTTCGAGCTGTTCTCGGTCGCGGTGTTCACGATCGAATATACCTGCCGCGTCTGGATTGCCACCGAGGACCCGCGCTACGAGGATCAGCCGGCGTGGCTAGCACGGATCAAGTACGCTCTCACGCCGATGGCGCTCGTCGACCTACTCGCGATTGCGCCGTTCTACCTGTCGATGTTCCTGCCTATCGACCTGCGCTACCTGCGCCTGTTCCGGCTGCTGCGCCTGCTCAAGCTCTCCCACTACTTCGACGGTCTGCGCGTGTTCTCGGTCGTGCTGAAACGCGAGGCCAGCGCGATCGCCGGTGCGCTGCTGATCATGCTGACGCTGATCATCGTATCGGCTTGCCTGATGTTCACGGTCGAGAATGCGGCGAATTCCGGACAGTTCAAGAACGTCGCGGAGGCGGTCTGGTGGGCGGTCGTGACGCTGACGACCGTCGGCTACGGCGACATAACGCCAATCACGTTCGGCGGACGACTGCTGGCGATCATGATCATGATCATGGGCGTCGGCACGATGGCGCTACCGGCCGGCATCATGGCGGCGCGGTTCTCGGAAGAACTACAGCAGCGGCGTGAAATTCTGCGTAACCGCGTCCAGGACGCGCTGCTCGACGGCGATCTCGACGTGAAAGAGAAAATGGAACTCGAGACATTGAAACGACAGCTCGGCATGACCGCCGAAGAGCTGCAGCACATTGTCGATATGCAGCAGGCGTCAAAAGCCCGCAATCAATACTGCCCGCATTGTGGAGAATCTTTGCAGGACTGACCGGGGACATTCTGCTTTTCCATTTGCCACCGGCTGACCGCTAGCAACGTCGCCAGCGGAAAAGCAGAATGTCCCCTGCCGAGGCCGCCCTAGGCCCCTAGCCGGACCCGACCGAAAATATCGTCGACGCCGGCAGTAACGCCTGACCGGAATCGTTTTCCAGCAGCGCCTTCTTGCGCGCGTAGCGCGTCAGCCCTTCCTGGCCGAAACGACTCTGGCCGAGGCCCGACAGCCCGAACGACTGATGCGGCAGATCGTGAACGAACGCAGTCAGGTGCGCGTCGTTGATGCTGACCGCACCGGCATTCACATGACGCGCCACCGCGCGCGCCTCGTCGGTCGTCGCCGCGAATACCGCGGCGGCGAGGCCGTAATCGTTGTCGTTCGCCAGTCGTACCGCCTCCTCAGGCGTGTCGAACGGCATGACCGCGATCACCGGGCCGAACGTTTCCTCACGCATGATGGCCATGTCGTGCGTAACGCCCGTCACGACGGTCGGCCGCATCCACTTGCCGCCGTGATCGATGACGTCACCGCCGGTCATGATCGTCGCGCCCTTGTCGGTTGCGTCGCGAAGATGGGCCGCGACGACGTCCGGTTGGTCCGGAAAAATGAACGGCCCGATCGTACCGCTATTGATGTCGGGGAAGTTGATCTGCCAGCGCTCTGCTTCCGCGACAAGCGTCGTTACGAATTCGTCGAACAGCGGCCGCGCAACGTACGCCCGTTCCAGCGACTGGCACGCCTGCCCGTTCGCACTCAGCGCCGAACACATGATCGCGTTCGCCGCATAGCCAACATCGGCGGACTCGAGCACGATCGCGGGATCGTTCCCGCCCAGCTCCAAAAACGACGGGATGAAGTTTTCGGCGGCCGCTACCGCAACCTTGCGACCGGTGCGAACGCTGCCGGTGAATGCAACGCCGTCGGCCAGCGTAATCAGCTCGGCGCCGGCCGCGCCGTCGCCGAGCACGAGATCCAGCACCGCAGCCACTTCGGGTACTTCGGCGATTGCCTCGCGCATCGGCTCGACCCAGCGCGGCGTGACTTCGCTCGGCTTGATAACGACCGCGTTCCCCGCCGCGAGCGCTGGCACTGCATCGATGAACGAAAGAATGATCGGGAAATTCCACGGGCTGATGCAGAGCACCAGGCCAAGCGGAACGAGCTGCTCGCGGCCGACGATCGGCACCGTATGCGACGGCACCGGCTCGGCGAGCTCGATGAAGTCATCCGCCTGCAGCGCAATGCGCTCAAGCATCGACGGCAGATAGCTTATTTCGAGCCCGGCGAGGATCGCGCGGCCGGTATCGGTCGTCAGCGCTGTATCGATCGGTTGCCGATGCCGCTCGAGCGCTGCGGCAAGCTTGCCCAGCGCGGCGAGCCGCCCGTGAATGCCGAGCGCCTGCCACTCCGGCTGATTCGCGCGCAATCGATCGCAGACGGACCGGATGTCACTCGACGATGGACGCGGGAACTCGAAATCGAGTGCGCCGGTCCTGGGATTGCGGACGCTGATCGTGTCGTTATTCATTCTTCGTGTCCTGCGCCGGTGTTCGCGTAACTCTTGATCCTATCACGAGCCGGCGCGCCGTCGCGGCAGGTTGACGGCTCGCCCGCGCATGCACAGAATCGCGACACGCGACCGACGGACGGTCGGCAGTCACCGGAGACAGACCCATGACTTCACGTTTCGCGCCGCGCATCTGCATTTGGCGACCGGTGACCAACTTCACGTCACTGGTCGCGTTGCTGGCAGCCGCAACGCTGCTGACGAATTGCGCGCTGCTGCAGAAAGATCTGCAGCCGCCGCGGATTACGCTGGCGTCAATTACGCCGGCGAAGAGCACGCTCACTGAACTGCGATTTCGCTGCCGGTTGCGCCTGGATAACCCGAACGACGTCTCGTTGCCGATCAAGGGCGGAGAACTCCAGCTCACGCTGGCCGAGCAGGCAGCCGCCAGCGGGCAACTGGCGGGCAAGGTGACGGTGCCGGCCGGCGGCAGCGCCGAGGTCGATGCAATCGTCGCGATCGACGTCATGTCGATCGTCGGCATTCTGCCGGGCGTGCTGTCGCGACCCGACGCAATGCTGCAATACAGGATCGACGGCTTCGTCGACGTCGGCTTGACGCGGCTCGGCCGCATCCGCTTCGACGACAGCGGTCGTTTTTCGCTTAACGGGACGGGAGTCACAGACCTGACGCGTTTATAATCGACGGCACGCTGAAAACGGGGACATGACGATGAACCGAAAACACCGTAGCGTACTTCTCACCCTTATCGTGCTGGCAAACTGCGTCGGCCTCGCCCGCGCGCAAATTCACGATCCACGCGCAATCGACGCGGATCCGGCAACCGCGACCGGCCCGATAGCTCCGCGTCTGGACGGGCTCGGCGATCACCAGATGATCGTGACCACGGACATTGAAGCGTCGCAGGTATTTTTCGACCAGGGCCTGCGCCTGACCTATGCGTTCAACCATTCAGAAGCACTGCGCGCGTTCAAGGAGGCCGCGCGACTCGACCCGGACAACGCAATGGCCTACTGGGGCTGGGCGCTGGCGCTCGGGCCGAATCTAAACCTGCCGATGCTCCCGGATGTCGTGCCGCAGGCCTACGCAGCGATGCAGGCGGCGGTGTCCCGGCGGGACAATGCCAGCGCGCGCGAGCGCGACATGATCGATGCACTCGCATTGCGGTATACGGACGATCCGGAAGCCGAGCGCGCGCCGCTCGACAAAGCCTACAGCGACGCGCTGGGCCGGCTCGTCCAAAAATATCCGGACGACCTCGACATCGCAACGTTCTATGCCGCGTCGCTGATGAATCTGAGCCCCTGGAATTACTGGGACCTGGATGGCAACGCCCGCGACGGCACCGACGAACTCGTCGCGACCCTCGAGTCGGTCGCCGCACGCAATCCGCGACATCCCGGCGCATTGCACTATTACATTCACGCGCTCGAAGCGCGGCATCCGCAGCGTGCCGAACGCAGCGCCGACACACTCGGCGATCTGATGCCCGGCGCGGGACACATGGTGCACATGCCATCGCATATATATATGCGTCTCGGTCGCTATGCCGACTCGTACGCGGCCAACGCCAAGGCATCGCTCGCCGACGAACGGTACATCGCCCAGTGCCGCGCGCAAGGGCTCTACCCACTCGGTTACTACCCGCACAACGTGCACTTCCTCGCCTGGTCCGCGATGTTCCAGGGCCGCAGCAAGGCGACACTCGAAGCATCGCGAAAAGTTGCGGACAAGGTACCGGCGGACCTCGGCAGCGACACCTGGCTGCTGTACCAGACCTTCCTCGCGCAGCCGATGTATACGATGGTGCGCTTCGGGATGTGGGAGGATGCGCTCGCAGAACCCAGACCGCCGGCGGATGCGCTGTACCTGAACGGCGTATGGCATTACGCCCGCGGCCTCGCACTGAAGAATACCGGGCAAAAGGCGAAGGCCACGGCGGAATTGGAGAATCTGCGAGCCGTCCGGCAAGATCCGGCCGTGGCGGAACAGTTCGTCGGCTTCGGGCCGGTACCGACGTTGCTGCTGATCGCGGAGTTGATTCTCGATGCGGAACTCGCAGCGCTCGACAGCGATAACGAACAGGCGATCGCCACGCTGAGCCGCGCCGTGCGCCTCGAAGACAGTTTGTTGTATAACGAACCGCCGGACTGGTACTTCCCGGTCCGCCACTACCTCGGTGCGGCGCTGCTCGACGGTGGCTACCCCGCCGAGGCCGAGGTCGTTTACTGGGAAGATCTGCGCAAGAACCGCGAGAACGGCTTTGCGCTGTTCGGCTTGCGCCGGGCACTCGAAGCCCAGGACAAAGTGCCGCAGTTGTATGAGATCGAGGCGCGTTTCGACCGCGTGTGGGCGGACGCCGACGTCGAACTCGGCAGCTCGAGATTCTGAGCAGGAGACACGATGGGCAGGAAATTTCTTATAGCAATGGTGTTTGGTGGCGGCGTACTGACTTCGCCTTTGCCTGTCGCAGCCGATGCGAGTGCCGGCGAGTTCATGGGTTACAAGCTCAACAATCACTATCCAATGAAGAGCGACACACAGTTTAGCCCGAGTCTCAGCGGTAACCTGCTGATCGTTGCGGACCAGCCCGTCATGCCGGCGGACATGGAAGAGGTTCGCGTGACTGCCACGGTCACGTCGCACACGATCGGATTCATTGAAGCGGCGCGGGAGTTCACGTCCGAAGACGAGGCACGTGGTTTCGCCAAAAAGTATTTCAACCTGCTGCGGGCGAAGTATCCCGACTGGAGCGTCGACGCCGAGCGAATTCAACTCAATGAGCAGACGCTGCGGCCGACGGCACTGAACATGGACAAATGGCCTTACACGATTCGGATGAAACTCGCGCCCGCCGAGACTGCGGAGCGCGCATCGTACCGGGTTACGCTGACGCTGCGTTACCTGTTCGACACGCCCGAACGCCAGGCCTGGGACGAGCTGGCGCGCACCGAACAGAGTGAAGCGCAGCAGTATGGCCGGGGGCGCAAACTCGAAGACGCCGACACGCGCGGGTTGTAGACTGACAGCGCGCGCCGTTGCGCATCGCTATTGCGCGTCACGATTGCGGGTTGCGACGCGTGACGCCCGCGCTCAGCGCAATTGGGCCGAGGCGCGCAAATGTCGCACCGCCGGCGCCCGTCACGCGCGCCTTCCGTAAACCAGGCGCGGCATCTGAATCCCCCAAACACAAAGGCGTGAAGTATAGCGGTACCGGAATAGCCGGCCGCGTCCCGCAAATCGCCGCGTAGCGAATGGCGTAGCATGGTATTTTTAAGTCGTAACGTGATTGATTTATCGTCATGGGGGGAGTCTGGCGGCGAAAAACCGCCGGATTCGAGCGTCAGTTGGGGGTGTGAGATGGGAACGAGTGCCTGCCCGCCGGGCCGCCTCGGCATGAAATACGGAATTGCAGCGTCGCTGATCGCGGCGCTGTCGTTCGCCCCGGGACTCACATGGGCCCAGGTCGACGAGATCGTCGTCTCCGTGCGGAAGAAGTCAGAGAGCCTGCAGGACGTGCCGATGGCCGTGACCGCGTTCAACTCTGAAGCGATCAACCGCAAGGGCATTCGCAACATCGCCGACATCGCGAAATTCACGTCCAGCATTCAGTTCGACGAGTCGTTCGCGCAGAGCGACACTCGCATCGTGGTGCGCGGGCTGTCGCCGACCCGTGGCCGGCAGAACGTCGCACTGCTCGTCGACGGCATCGACGTATCGAGCGAAGCGATCACGAGCTCGGGTGGATCGCTGCTCGTCAATACGCGCTTGATCGACATTGAGCGCATCGAGGTCGTCCTTGGTCCGCAGATGGCGCTGTACGGTCGCAGCGCATTCAACGGGGCGCTGCAGTACATCACCAAAGACCCGTCGCTCGAATTCGAGACCGAACTCGGAGGCGAGATCAATGATCAAAACGGCTATGAGCTGATCGGCTCGATGAGCGGACCGATCATCGGCGATACGGTCGGCTTTCGCCTGAACGCCACGGCCTGGGAACAGGAAGGCTTCTATCGCAACACGACAACGGGTGCGAAAATCGGCGGGGATCAGGGCTACGGTCTCGCGCTGACGCTGAAGTCGACCATCGCGGAGAAATTTGGTTTCAAGTTCCGCGCCGAATACACCAACGATGAGAGCCAACCCAGCGCGCAGGTGTACCTCCCCTTTAATACCGAACTCAATACGCCGGCGTCGGCATTCGCCGCGGGCGTCGCGAGCTGCAACCAGCCGCTGATCGACGCGCTGTCGGACTGGAACGACCCGAACAACCCCGACCAGGGCGTCGCCGGCAATAACCAGGCGTGGCTCGATCGGGCGCGGCGAATCGCGGACCCGGCATACCTCGCGTCGCTGGATCCGGACACGCTGGACCCGACGTCGCAGAACTTCCGCATTCCCGGCGGTGGCTCGTATTGCAACGAGACGCTGCTCGCGCGCACCGGACAGATACCCAGCGCCGATCAGCTCAACGTCGCAGTATCGCCGAACCCGTCAACGCCCGGCATCGACTACACCGGCTTCGACCGCGAACTGGTGCGCTTCTCGCTGGTGGCCGACTGGACGAACGATAATTTTACGTTCAAGTCACTGACCGGCTTCACCTGGGACGACAACGTCGAAGAACAGGACACGAACGCGTTTGCCGTACCGGCCCCCGGCTCGCCGTTTCTCGACGAAAACGTGAATACCTTTTCCTTCAATAATGCGAAAACGACCGAGCAGTTCAGCCAGGATTTCCTGTTGGTCACAACTTTCGACGGCCCGGTCAACGGCTCGATCGGCGCGCTGTACTGGACCGAGGATGTCGACAATTCGTCGCAGTCAATTACCGCGCAAGGCTCGGGCTCACATTGCTTCTGGAACAGCGCCACCGGCGCTTTCGTCGACGTCGGCGAGGACAGCTGCACGGGCTACACGGATACGCCGATCGCGCCTTACCAGGCCGGCGCGCAGCCGTTCCGACGGCCGAGTGCCGCCGACCGCGAAACAGATCACTGGTCGATTCACGGCAACATCTCGTTCGACCTGGCCGAGCGCTGGACGCTGAACCTCGAAGGCCGCTATAACGACGAGGACGTCGTGGTCGAGGGCCCGATATTTTTCGACCCCGAATCCAGCGGCGGCCCGGGCGGCCTGAATCCATGCGGCATCTTCTTCCGGGCTTGCGAGCCGTTCGCGGATTTCATTGCCGGTGGCGAATATTATTCCGACTCCTATTTCCCGTGGACCGACGAGGACGCGAACGAAATCAATCTCGGGCAGTTCGTCCCGGATCAGCTGCTGATCGACCAGATTCCGATCAAATGCTGGCAGCAGAATCAGCAGGCGATCATCAACTCGATCGAGCAGAGCCCCGCGACGATCGAATACACCGGCACATCGTCACAAATCATCGGGCCGAATGGCGACACCATCAGTGTCCGCACGCCCGCTTACGACGCGAACGCGGGCGACGTCATCGTCGTTCAGGATGGCAACGGGCAGGCCGTGCCGAATCCCGCGGAACTCGATTATTTCAATCCGTGGTGCAACGACTCGCTGACGAAAAGCGACCAATGGTTCTCGCCGAAGGCCATTCTGGAATGGCGTGCGACCGATGACATCCTGATCTATGGGTCTTGGGCGCGCGCGCGCAAGCCGGGCGGATTCAGCCTGCTGACAGTGGGCGCATCCGGACTCGATCGCGAACTGACCGAGTTCGAGCCCGAAAAAATGGTGGTCTGGGAAGTCGGCGGCAATACGGCGTGGCTGGACAGCACGCTGATCGTCAACGGCTCGTTCTTCTTCCAGGACTTCACCGACAAGCAGGCGCTGACCTCTGCCCCGGGCAATGACGGTCGCTTGGTATCGAAAATCGAGAATGCCGGTGCCGCCGAAGTCTGGGGCGCGGAGCTGCGCACCGAATGGAGCCCGATTACCGAATTCCTCGGCGGCAACTGGCGGCTGAGCGGCTCTTATACATGGCTCGACGCCGAATACACCGACTTCACGGTCGAGACCGGCAGCCCGATTACCGCGGCGACCGCCGGCAACTGCGAGCCGACGCTGGTCGGTGTCGAGATCCTTTGTACCGTCAGTTACACGGGCAACAAGCTGGAAGATGCGCCCGAGGGTGCGTTCACCGGCCAGGCCGGCTATTACTTCAACCCGTCCGCTGAGCTGACGGCGTACGTCGAAGTCGACGCGATCTGGCAGGACAGGCGCTATGCCGACATAACTAACATTCTCTGGACCGACGCCTATTGGACGACGAACCTCAGACTCGGCGTGAGCAGCGATAGCTGGGACGTCGTGCTGTTCGTCGACAATATGCTGGACGACGACACGGTGCAGCTCAGCGGCGGCGGCCCGGGGCTCGGATGCTGTTTCGCTCTCGGCAGCGCGATTGACGCCGCAACCGACGCCGCGACGGTCATGGTGGACCTGCCGCCGTTCAGCACTGCGTTCATGCCACGCCCGCGCGTCGTCGGCGTGCGCGCGTCCTTCCGCTTCGGCGCCCGATAACCGCGCGCCGCTGCCACTACCGGGGATTGATCATGAATTGTTCGAATCGACGCGCGTCTGTCGCGTCCGCTCTGCTCGCTTTCGCGGCCGCCGGCGCATTCGCCGACACATCCACGTACAGCGGACAGCAGGCGTGGGAGATTCAGCGCAAAAGCACCTGCGGCACGCTCGAGGACGAGCAGGTGAGATTCGGCATCTTCGAGGGACGGGCGTATAGCCGCATCCCGGGCGAAAAGGACCGGCATATTTTCAACGTGCTCGGCGTGAATACGCGTCAGTGCGGCACGGTCGAAGACGCTGAACTTGGCAACGGTTTCCGCAGCGTGTCGCGTGAGGTCATGCTGTATCTCGATCCCGAAACGAACGAGGTCCTCGACACCTGGGAAAACCCATTCACCGGCGAATCTGTCGAGGTCGTGCACGTCGCGAACGATCCGGTCAACATGCGCGCACCACGCTTTCTCACCGGCGCGGACGGCGAACCGATTACGTCGACGCTGCGACGCTACGGCGACATCGCGATGACCAGTTTCGAGGTACCGCTGTACTACGACAATCCGCTTGGCAGCGAGTACCAGGGCTACATCGGCGGGCACTATCACGCGATGGAAATATTCAACACCACCTATATTGCCGACGAGATCCTGAACGCCGAGCGGCTCGGCCGCTCTTATATCAGCTGGTCCCGCATCGCCCAGTGGCTGCCGTGGATGGAGATGGGCTCGAAGTCGGGCCTGATGGTCGTCAACGCCACCGGGTTCAGCACCTGGAATCGCGACGACATCCCGGAGCCGCTGATGACCGTCCTCCGGGATCGCTATCCGCAGTACCTGACGCCGCCGCCGGTCGACGATGATCGGCCCAACGAGACGAGCTGGACGGTATTTCGCAAGCGCATCGAGGCGCGCGCGTCGGAGACACGCTGACGTGTCGGTGCGCACGCTGCTGGCCTGCTCTGCACTGTTCGTTGCCGGCGCCGCGTTGGGTCAGGGTCAGGACGGCACGCCGGGAGAGCGTAACCTGCAGATCATGGCTGCACTGCTGGCCGGAATCTATGACAACGCGAACCAGGCCTACTTCGACACGCGGCTGAAGTTTCCCGAGGAGCGCCGCCACGATCGCACCAGCGTCCGTATCGATGCGACCGAAAACCCCGACATGGGCCCTGCCGTATTCACGGTAACGCGGTCGGCCGGCGGCGATGAAAAGATCGAACTCTGGGCGCTGGCAGCGGATGCGGATCCGCTGCTGGTGCGCATGCGGCGCTACGCCGTGGACGGACAGGAAAATACTTACCGCGACGGCTGCGACGTACTCTGGCGGCGCGACGCCGGCCAGTTCACTGGCGCAGGCGAGTCGGAACGCTGCACGGCCGGTATGCAGCTGAGCCCGGAAGGACTGTGGCTCGATGACGGTCGGGCGACGCCGGCAGAGCTCACGCGTGCGCGCGAATTCAGCTGCCACGTAGATATTCCCGGTGTCGGCGGCGGACGCGACGAGCCGTTCGACCGCTACCCGATCAGCGACATGCACGACCAGGGCGCGCTGCACTGGTTCGATTCAAAAGAGGGGCAGCGAATCGGCATTTCGCTGCGCAACGTGCGGTGGCCGATGAACAACGAAATCGGCGCGTTCACGCGCAACTCGCTGGTGATGTCGGTCATCGAGAAAACCGAGGACGGCATCAAGGAACACGGCTACGGCTGGACCGAGCCGCGCGCCGAACGCATCGGCCTGAATCTGAAATGGCTGCTCGTGAACTGCTATCGGGTCTCGAATCGAGACGTGGTGCCGTTCTTCGACTGAACGCCCGTCACTGACCGTCGATATAGTCGTCGAGAGCGTATTTCTCGGCACCCGGAATGTCCGGGCGACGCAGCACTTCCCGCTGCGCGAGCGGCGCGGTCGCGTCGAAGCCTAGCCGCGTCATCGTCGCCCCTCTACCGGTTTTGGATTCCGCGACGCTGAGCTGATCGGCGCTGTTCATGCGACTCGCGATCGCCCAGTCGACGTCCTGCTGATTGCGAATATCGACATCGACGTCGACGACGACGACCCGCTGCAGCAGCATCCCCATCGGGAACCTCCCGATCTGCATCGCGAAAATCGACTCGATGATCTTGCCCGGCTCGTCGTCCGCCGCCTTGTCGACCGAAACTGCGACCTGCGCGCGCATGCTCGTCTGCTGGGGCGTCATGTCGACGCAGACGTCGCGCACGCCGGGGAAGTCGCCCCGCAGGCGTTTCAGGATCTCGGTGCGGAAGCTGTAACCGAGCATGCGGCCGAGCTCGTTGTGCTCGCGGTGCATGCCGGCCATGATCACGTGAAACTGCGCATCACTTCGATGCGTAATCGCATCGATCGAAGCGACCGGCGACGACGTCGTGCCGTACAGGTCCCCGAATTCGCCCATCGTATTCTCGATCCAGGTGTCCAGGTCGACCGTCAATTCGATGACGAACTCGGCCTCCGCCGGCACGAGCACGTCGCTGGTCCTGCACCGGACCAGATCGATCGGCGAGCGCTGCAACGCGCCCGCGACGTCGACGTCGGGGACGCCGGCCGGCAAATCCGCGGCCGCGGCAATCTGCAGCGCGGGCGGCATTCCGACGGCGACTGCGAGCTGCAGCTTCGAGCCGCGTTCACGGTGCAGGTTGTAAATCCGGCGCAGGTCGCTGGTGGGTCCGGCACTGACCGAAACTGTGCGTTCGTCGACTATTGCAATACGGTAGAAACCGACGTTCTGCGTGCCGCTGTCCGGATCGATCGTGAAGCCGAGACCGGCCGAAATGAAGCGGTGGGAGTCCCCGCTGAAGAACAGCGGCGCGGGCAATCGCCCGACGTCGATCGCATCCCCGTCGATCACGCGTGCCGCGACCGGCCCGTCCTGCACCGCGCGGGCCGGCACGGGCCCGGCGACGGCATCGGCCATGAACTGCTCGAGCGAGTTCGGCGCATCGAAGCTGTCGATAGGCACACCGATCCCGAGCGCCCAGCGCCTCGCGGACGTCAGCGCGGCGCCGACGGCCGGGAAGTCCGCGCCGGCGACATTGTCGAAGCGGACTGCTTTGCCCCGCGCTTCGGCTTGCGCAAGTAGCGCGGGCAGTTCGAAACGCAAGTCGACCGGCTTCGAGACACGCAATAATTCGCCCCGGTCGTCCAGCTTCGCTATCAGGTCACGAAAGATCAAACAAAAACTCCTCGCTGCCCGTATAAACTAGCGCAATCACATCGCGTTTACACGCCCGCGCGAGGTGCAACATCAAAGACAGAGCGTGGCGCCACCGGCAAGGGCCGACAGATTGCATGAAAACGCGCACTTACTACCTGGCAATCGGCAGTCTCGTACTCGCTTCACTCGGCTCATTTGCCCATGCCGGTCCGACCGTGCACCTGCTGCGCAACGAACGATTTTGCGACGTGGAGAATCTGTTGTGCATGCACGGATCGTTGCGCTACGAGGTCAATCCGCGGCTGTTCCGCCTTTGGGGGCGTGTGCAGACATCGCCGGGCCGCGGCCTGCTGCGTATTCGATTTGCCGGCAGCAATAATCTCGGTCACCGGCGTACCTCGGCCATGGAAGTCCAGCTGCGCGGCAACTACAGCGAGATAGTCAATTTCAGGATGATTCCAGACCACCCGGACATCGCGAACTGGCAGATAACGACGATCGAATTCGAACCCGGCCAGCTGTCTCCGCCGAAAGAATCGCGACGGTCGGAGTAAGATCCAGCCGCACGCAAGCTGCGCTCAGGAACGCGCCACGCGCCTGATCACGTAGCCGCCAGACTTGTCATCCATTTCGATATCGAGGTAACCACGCGACTGCGCTTCTTCGAGCAGGTCATTGAAGGACCGAAACCCATAGAACGACTCGTTGAAGCCGGGATGACGACGCTTGAGCGCCTGCTTCACCATCGACCCCCAGAGCTTGGCCCTGTCGCCCTTCTCCGCGTTCAGCGCCTCGGCGGTTTCGACGACCAGGTCGATCGCCTCCTGCTCGCGATCGTCGGCGCTCTTGGTCGTTTTCGCTGCTTTCTTTTTCGTTGATTTCTTGCCCGCCTTCTTCGCACGCGCGGCACTGGGGCCGGTCACGCGCTGGGCAACGAGATCATCGTAGTAGATGAACTCGTCGCAGTTGCTCATCAGCAGGTCGGAGGTCGAGTTTTTCACGCCGACGCCGATCACGGTCTTCGCGTTCTCCCTGAGCTTGCTGACCAGCGGGGAAAAATCGGAATCACCGGAGATGATCACGAACGTGTCGATATGCTCCTTGGTGTAGCACAGGTCGAGCGCGTCGACGACCATCCTGATATCCGCGGAGTTTTTGCCCGACATACGTACATGCGGGATGTCGATCAGCTCGAACGCCGCCTCGTGCATGACCGGCTTGAAGTCCTTGTAGCGCTGCCAATCGCAATACGCTTTCTTGGTTACGATGCTGCCCTTGAGCAACAGGCGCTCGAGGACCCGTCGGATGTCGAACTTCGCGTATTTGGCGTCGCGGACGCCGAGCGCGATATTCTCGAAGTCGCAAAAAAGCGCGAGATTGTTGTCGTCGTTCATGCGGCGAAACTATATAGCGTCTAGCGCGAACAATATAGGTATGCGGCGCCGGCGGGCCGAATATGCCGAGCCGAGATACGGGCTGCGGACGCGGTATTTCCCTATCCTGAGGCGCTGCGCCGGCCGATATACTGTGCACGGGTAGCGACCAATCGAGGACCCGCTGGAAACATGAACAAGAACGTCTGGAAGTGGGTGCTGCCGATAGTCGGCGTGGCGGCGGCGGTCGTCGCGTACTCCGTCTGGTCGGGCGGCAAGCCGGTGCGGGTCACCGTCGTCGAGATCGACCGGGGTAACGTCGTATCGACGGTATCGAACACGCGCGCCGGCACCGTCGATGCATGCCGGCGCGCCGGCATGTCGCCATCGCTTGGCGGACAGATCGCCGAGCTGCCGGTCGCCGAAGGCGACGCGGTCGAAAAGGACCAGGTCATGCTCGCGTTGTGGAACGAAGATCTGCGCGCCGAACTCGAATTGGCCAAACGCGATGCGACCGCCGGTCGCGCGCGCAAGGATGAGGTGTGCACGCGCGCCGACGTCGCCCGACAGGAGGCCAACCGGCTGACGAGCCTGCTCGAAAAAGGTCTCGCTGCCGAAGAAGCGACCGCAAGGGCCGTCGGCGAGGCCAAAGCACAGAAAGCCGCATGCACCGCCGCCCGGGATTCGACGCGGGTCAACGACGCCAGGATTGACGTTGCGAACGCGCGCCTGGAGAGAACATTGCTGCGCGCTCCGTTCGACGGCGTCATCGCGGAAATCAACGGCGAACTCGGTGAATTTGTCACGCCGTCACCGGTCGGCGTCGCGACCCCGCCCACCGTCGACCTGATCGACGCGAGTTGCCTTTATATCAGCGCACCGATCGACGAAGTCGACGCACCGTCGGTGTCGGCCGGGCAGGCAGCGACGATCACGATGGACGCGTTTCCGGATCGCAGGTTCCCCGGATTCGTCCGGCGCGTCGCGCCGTATGTGCTGGACGTCGAGAAACAGGCGCGCACGGTAGAAATCGAGGCCGAAATCGAGAATCCTGACAGCGACCGCCTGTTACCGGGCTATAGCGCCGACGTCGAAATCGTGCTCGCGACGCGCGAGGATGTGCTGCGCGTGCCGATGCAGGCCGTCGTCAACGGCAACCGCGTCTTCGTATTGAACGGTGACGAGATCGAGGAGCGCACGATCGAAACCGGCGTGCGCAGCTGGGAGTACGCCGAGGTCCTGTCGGGTCTCGAGGCCGGCGACAGCATCGTACTGACGGTCGACCGCGAAGGCGTCGCCGACGGCGCATCGGCGATCGCCGACTGAGACGGAACGCTGCCACCGCGATGATCAAGCTCGAGAACCTGTGCCGAAATTTCCAGGTCGGGGACCAGGTTGTGCACGCGCTCGACGGACTGAACTTCGAAATCGAACCGGGCGAATACGTGTCTATCATGGGACCGTCCGGTTCGGGAAAGTCGACGCTTCTGAACGTGCTGGGCCTGCTGGATTCGCCGTCGTCCGGCGACTACTGGCTCGACGACATTCGCACGGCGGCGATGGCCGACGACGAACTGGCGACGGTCCGCCAGAAGAAAATCGGTTTCGTATTCCAGTCTTTCCATCTCGTGCCGCGGATGAGCGCATTCGAGAACGTGGAATTGCCGATGGTGCTCGCCGGCCAGGCGCCGGCGGAGAGGGCCCGCAAGGTCAGGAGCGCCCTCGAGCGCATGGGTCTCGAGAAACGGTTGGACCACCGACCGGACCAGCTTTCCGGCGGCGAGCGCCAGCGCGTTGCGATCGCGCGGGCGATCGTCATGGAACCGACGATCCTGCTCGCCGACGAACCGACCGGCAACCTCGACAGCCAGTCCGGCAAGGAAATCGTCGACATCATGGAAGAGCTGAATCGACAGGGGCTCACGCTGATCGTCGTCACCCACGATCCGAACATCGGCAAGCGCGCCGGCCGGCGGATCGGCATGGCGGACGGGCGCATCTCGTCGGATACGCGCGGCGAGACGGCGGCGGCATCAACATGAGGGTCGTCGACTCTAACCGGATCGCACTCGCCGCTATCGTGCGTTATCCGCTGCGCACGGCGATGATGTTGCTCGCGACGTCGATCGGCGTCGGTTCGGTGCTGCTGCTGACGACGCTCGGGGAGACGGGCCGCGAGTACGTCACGGGCGAGTTCCAGGCGCTCGGCACACGATTACTGGTCGTGTTTCCGGGTAAGACGGAAACGAGCGGGCAGATGCCCGGCGCGCTGACCGGCACCGTCGAGCGCGACCTGACGCTGGACGACGCGCGTGCACTGCTGCGGAGCCCGAATATAGAGATGCTCGCGCCGATCGTAGTCGGCTCGATGCCGGTCTCTTTCGGCGGGCTCGAGCGCGACACGACGGTGCTCGGCGCGACGCATGACTTCGCGGAGATCCGCAGCTGGACCATGGCCACGGGCGAGTTCCTGCCCGACGTCGACATGGACCGCACGATTCCGGTCTGCGTGATCGGCCGCAACGTCCGTGAGGAGTTGTTCGTCGACAAGTCGCCGATCGGCGAGTGGCTGCGCGTCGGCGACCGCCGGTGCCGGGTGACCGGCGTACTCGCGACCGAGGGCACGTCGCTAATGATCGACGCCAACGAAATCGTCATCGTACCGGTCGCGTTCGCGCAGACGCTCTACAATGTGGATGGGCTGTTTCGGATCATCGTGCAGGCAAAGGATCGCGGTGACATGGCCGCCGCGAAACGCGATGTGACCGAAATCATCAAGCGGCGACACTATGGCAAGGAAGACGTCACCGTCATTACGCAGGACGCAGTATTGGCGACCTTCGACGGGATCTTCGACACGTTGACGATGGCGCTGGCGGGCATCGCGTCGATCAGCCTGATTGTCGCCGGCGTGCTGATCATGAACGTGATGCTCGTCGCGGTCAGCCAGCGCACTCGCGAGGTTGGCCTGCTCAAAGCGCTTGGCGCGACGCGTCGGCAGATCATCTCGTTGTTCCTGACCGAGGCGATATTCCTCGCGGTTTTCGGCGGCCTGACCGGGCTCGCGCTCGGCTACCTGGCGGCCGCGGGCATGCAGGCGACGTTTCCGGACTTCAGCTTTGTACCGCCGATCTGGGCCGCGCTGGCCGCGTTCCTGGTCGCGGTTGCGTGCGGCATGTTCTTCGGCATACTGCCGGCGCGCAAAGCGGCGGGCCTCGATCCGATCGCCGCCCTTGCGGGGCGTCAGGCGTGATAACGCGCGACCTGTTGCGCTTCACGCTGCATTCGGCCGGCTCACACCGCTTGCGCAGCGGCCTGACCGCACTGGGCATCGGCATCGGAGTGACGGCCGTCGTACTGCTGACGTCGATCGGCGAAGGATTGCAGAACTACCTGCTACGCGAGTTCACTCAGTTCGGCACGAACATCATCTCC
>JBPCXI010000280.1:0-29904 GCA_051008895.1 Gammaproteobacteria bacterium
TACCACGACGCGACCGTGGAATTCGAGAAATACGCGGAGGCGTGATGCGCATGCATCGCACCCGGTGAAAACAAAACGCTGGAGCAAGAGTTATGAGTAAACAGGTCTCGATGGTCATCGACCTGAACAAGTGTATCGGTTGCCAGGCGTGCACCGCGGCGTGCAAGTCGCTGTGGACCGACGAGGAAGGGCAGGAATCCATGTTGTGGAACAACGTGGAGACGCAGCCCGGCCGCGGTTACCCAAAGAACTGGCAGGAGAAGGGCGCGAGGTCGGGCTGGAAGGACGGCGAGCTGCAGTTCGGTGGCTTGCATCCCGACGAACACTTCGGCGGCGAGAAACCGCTGAACCACGAGGCCGTGTACTTCGAGGGCACGGCGGATCGCCTGGTGCAGAAAGAGCCGATGCCCTACGGGGCGAACTGGGACGAAGACACGAGTTCGGGCGACTATCCGAACAACTATCATTTCTACCTGCCGCGGCTGTGCAACCACTGCACGAAGCCCGCGTGCCTCGAGGCCTGCCCGGTGCGCGCGATCTACAAGCGCGAGGAAGACGGCATCGTGCTCGTCGATCAGGACAAGTGCCAGGGCACGCGCCTGTGCAACCAGGCCTGCCCTTACGACAAGGTGTATTTCAACCACATCACAAACAAGTCACAGAAATGTATTTTCTGTTTCCCACGCGTCGAGCAGGGTATCGCGCCGGCCTGCGCGCGGCAGTGCCCCGGGCGTCTGCGCTTCGTCGGCTTCCTGGAGGATCAGGACGGGCCGATTCACAAGCTCGTCTACGAATGGAAGGTCGCGCTGCCGCTGCATCCCGAATTCGGCACGGAGCCGAACGTGTTCTACGTGCCGCCGATCCTGCCGCCGTCGTTCGACGAGGAGGGGCGCTTCTCCGACGAGCCGCGCATCCCGATGGACTATCTGCGGTATTTGTTCGGCCCCGACGTCGACCAGGCGCTGATTACGATGATGGACGAGATGGAGCGCAAGAAAGAAGGCAAGGCATCCGAGCTGATGGACCTTTTGATCGCGCGCGACTGGAAATCGCTGTTCAACATCAAGGACGTGAAGGTAAGCGGCGACGGCCTCGATCACCGGCCGCTGCTGGGCTGATCAGCTCGGGCTGAAATGGGGACATTCTGCTTTTTCTGAAAAAGCAGAATGTCCCCGTTTTTTTCTCTCTACACGAACTCGATCAGCTCGACGACGTTGCCGTCCGGGTCGCGTCCGTAGATCACGTAGCCCGTATCCTGCGTAAGCGGCTCGCTGTGGAAACGCATGCCCGCCGCTTTCATGCGTGCGTACTCACCGTGCAGATCGTGAACCTGCAGGCACACGTGTGTGATGCCGTGATCGCAGACGGGTCGGTCCGGGTCCAGCGGCGCGGGTCGCGGCGAGCTGTACTCGAACACTTCGAGATAGCTGTCGCCGAGCTTCAGCATCACGGCGCGCGCGGCCGAGTTCTCGAGGCCGGTCATGTCATCCGCTGCGGGCGTGCCGGCGGGCCAGGCGAAATTCCACGCCTCCTCGCAGCCGATGACGTCCGTGTAGAAACGCACGCAGCGTTCGAGGTCCGGCGTCGAGATCGCAGCGTGGTGAAATCCGATGATCATTGAGCGAGTCCTCGCGAGACGGCGGTAAGCTTCGATTCTACTTGCAACTGGAATACAAAGAGGCGCCGACACATGGCTGACGTGCAGGCAGAAATTGAACAGGTCTTCCGCGATTACCAGGACATCTGGAATTCGCAGGATCGCGGACAGCTGAAGGAACTGTGGGACGCCGACGATCCGGACCCGTTCTACCTCGCCGAGGAACAGAACGACTGGCGGTTCGGTTGGGAAGCCGTCGAGAAGTATTGGGTCCCCAACCCGGGTCGGAGCATGCTCGACTCGATGATGATGGGATACCGGGACTTTCACGTGAAGCAGATCGCGCCGGACCTGGCGATCTGCGCGTGCTGGGTCCGTCACGACATGAAGATGAAGGGACCGCATAAACCGACCGGCGGCGACGCACGCGTGATGAGCGTGTTCCGCAAGAAGCCGGAGGGCTGGCGCTTCATCGCCTATGCCGAGGGCCCGCTGTCGCCGGCACTGTACGTGATGAAGCTCTATGAGATGAACGTGTCGCCGGAGTTCGGGGACTTCAACCGGCGGATCGTCGATGCGGAGAAGGACGCCTGAGCGGCGGAATCGGAGGCGGGCGCCGGGGCCCGGGCGGGGTCGGGCGTCGGATTATGTCGCGCGCCGGGCCTCGATCGGACCATATGTATCGTCCTGCCGCAGCGCACAGTTCTAAAATAGCAATTAATTGACAGTTTCGGGGTTTACGTATAGTGTTGATCATCAGGTTTCCCGACCGATGACGCACATCCATTGGGCAGGCCGATAAAAAGATAGTGAATCGACAACGGTCGTAATCCGTGTTCGCGCGCGGTGGCCGATGAACTTTGAGGGGAGTTCGGTAATGTCTAGATTATTTGGAAGCCGGCTATACGTCGGGCTTGTTCTCGCTGCGATTGTGCCGCTCAGTGCGGCGAACGCCGTTACTGTTAGCAGAGACTTTTCCGGCAATGACTGCTCGGGATTTTTCGGGTCGCCGTTCCCGGCCTGTACCATCTTCGTCAACGACAACGGCGTAGACATCGAATTGTCGCCCGTAATCGCAAAGTACGATTGGGACGACGATGGCTCCGGCAGCAACCACGTCATTACGCAGATCGAGGTTAACGACACGGTGTTTCCGTCAGTCGACGGAAGCGAATACTCGTTCAGTAATGTCACGACCGGGGACGAGGCCAAAACCGGCGACTGGGACTATACGCCAGCGGGCGCTGATCCAGGCACGCGATACTGGGCCGTTAAGGCAGGCGACCAGTTCCGCTTGTACTGGGACGTCGATGCCAGCGACGTCGCCGCCGGCGGTGCTTGTGACGTTGCCGATCTGTATGTCCTCGGGTGTCTGAATGAGGCGAATATCGTGTCGTCAGGAGACTGGGATACGGCCGGCGGTTTAACCGCCGGTAAAGGGCTATCGCATATCACGTTCTACGACACCACTATTATTCCGGTACCTGCGGCCGCCTGGTTGTTTGGCTCGGCGCTCGGCCTGCTCGGCTGGATGCGACGCAGGGCAAACTGATCGAACGATCAGCAACGAAATAGCCCCCCGAAAACCCGGCCTCGCGCCGGGTTTTCTTTTACATAAGACACAATGTTGCAACCATTGCTAATCCCGAACGGATTGACTTATCCACAGGGCTGGAGCATTGTTGAGGCACTGGCTCAACCGATGACGCAACACCGGAAAGCCTGCGAATAAAACAAGCTGTGTCCGAGCGATCGCGATTCGCGCTCGCGCGCTCAGGATGCAAAGGGGAGCTTTCTGATGCAGACGAAAATTCACCCGGTGATTCGGGTAGCCGTATTAACGTTCGGAGTCGTTGGCCTGTCGTTTCAGGCGCATGCGGCATCTGTATACGGATTGCCCGCCGATCTAACTGGCATCCGCACGACCGACACCACCGTCGAAATTTCCGCGGTCGGCGGCCTGACGGGCTTCGGCAACGAGTGGTTTACCGACTTCGGCGTGCAGTGGGACATCGTTGATAACGGCAACGGAACGTGGGATTACACGTACACTTTCCTCGGCTTCGGCAATCCGGACAAGAACATATCGAATTTCGTGCTCGACATCACCGACGACTGCATCACGAACAATGATCCGAACTGCATTACCAACCCGCAGTTTAACGGGTCACCGATTGGTTCCGGCGATATCGAGTTCGGCGATTTCAGCGGCATCACCGGCGGCGTCAAGTTCGATCTCGGCTCCGGCAATCCGTCCGAGTACACGTTCACATCGAACCGTGCGCCGGTCTGGGGCCACCTCGCAATGAAGGACGGCGGCGGGCCGGAGACTTGCGCGGCACCTGGCGGCAGCAATATCGTCTGCAGCAATCGGTTGCTCGGCATCGGCGACGAGGACCAGCCAATCCATTACGTTGCCCGGCCGAACGGCGTCGGCGTCATTCCGATCCCGGCTGCGGTATGGTTGTTCGGCTCCGCGCTCGGAATGCTCGGCTGGATGCGGCGCAGAAAGACCTGATTCCTGACGCGATCATTCGTACTCCAAGAACCCGGCTCCGTGCCGGGTTTTTCTTTTCCCGGGTCTTCGGCTATCGTACTTAGCATAAAAAGGATGAGCGATTTACGAACAAACTGGCGCGACCGCGGCGTGCGCATCGTGCGCGCCGATCAGCTCGACGCGAACACGCCGCAGACGCCCGGCATGCAGCGCCTCGCGGCGATCACTGGCGCGAGCGCGAACGCGCAGAAGATCTGGGCCGGCACCGTCGCCATCGAACCCGACGCAAAGACCGGTGCGCACCACCACGGCGCGCTCGAGAGCATCATCTACGTCGTCAGCGGGCGCGCGCGGATGCGCTGGGGCGAAAACCTGGAGTTCGTTGCCGAGGCCGCTGCCGGCGACTTCATCTTCGTGCCGCCGTGGGTGCCGCACCAGGAGATCAACGCGAGCCCCGACGAGACGCTGTGCTGCGTGCTCGTCCGCAACGATCAGGAGCCTGTCGTCGTCAATCTCGAGATCGAGGCCTGCGAGAATCCGGAGTCGGTCGCGTGGGTCGATCCCCACCACCCGGGCTGATTGGCGCCGTCAGGTCAGCGCGATAGTTCGAGCCGCGCGCGGAATCCGGTCCGGATCCAGAGCCGCCAGGTGACGACGTAATACAGGATCATCAGCAGCGCAAAGTTCCACTCGACGATGTTGCGCGGCCTGTGCTTGTCCACGATGAAGTTCGAGATCGGGATGCTTGCGAGGCCCACGATCAGCAGCGCGATCAGCAGCAGCAGCTTCGTGTCGAGCAGGTGTTTCGGCAACGACGCGATGCCGGCGGCGCGCAGCCTGCGCAGCCGCGCCAGCAGCAGAATCTGCGCGAGGCCACTGAACGAGAAATACAGATTCACACCGTACCGGCGCATCAGGTTATAGAAATCGCCCTTCGAGCCGAGGAACACTGCGTAGAGCACGAGAAACACCGCGGCCAGCACGCCCAACAGGCGCATCGCGCGCACCGCGACACCGTCGTAATCGCCGAGCTGCAGCAGCCAGCGCCGGCACAGGAACCAGTAGCACGCGAGCAGCGCGGCCGACGGGATGATGCCGGCCTTGAACCAGAAGTAGGCGAGTCCGTAACGGCCGGCCGAGCTCACCGACGTACAGCCCTCGAGGTAAGGGACACACAGCGGGATGTGGCCGCCGAGTGCCGAGCCGAGGTACGACGCGTTGATGACCAGGAACGGTAACAGACCGGTCCACAGCGCAAGCCAGCCGAGCTCGAGACGATCGTTCATGCCGCTAGCGGCTGGGCGGGTCGACTTCCTGCAGCGCCGGCAGCGGCGCAGACCATCGTCCGGCAAGTTCACGCCACGCGACCAGCGACATGCCGAATGCGCCGAGCGGGAAGTTGATCGGCGTGACCAGTTCGTTGAACCAGATCGGGGTCAGCATGTCACGAACCGGGTCGCCCGGGCCCGCCTGCGCGAGCCACAGGGCCATTGTGTAAAGCGGACATGCGCCGCCATTGAGTGCGCGCGCTATGAGGATGGCTGACAGGCACGCGATCGCGTACCTCAGCCCTGCGTTTTGCCGGCCCGTGACGCCGCACCAGAGTACGATCAGCACGCTCGCCTGGCCGGCCGCGTAGACGACCGTGTGCGTAGTCTGCAGTGCCAGCAGCGCGAAACCGGTGTCAGCGGCGGCGTCCATTCAGTCGAGCACGTGCGAGATCAGGCCGTCTGCGAGCTTCGGCTCGAACCAGGTCGACTTCGGCGGCATGACTTCGCCGGCGTCGGCGACCGCCATCAACGCCTCCATGCTCGTCGGATACAGTGCGAACCCGACCTGCATCTCGCCGGCGTCCACGCGCCGCTCGAGTTCCGCCAGGCCGCGGATCCCGCCGACGAAGTCGATGCGTTCGTCGGTGCGCGGGTCTGAAATTCCAAGCAGCGGCGCGATCAGGTTGTCCTGCAGCAGGCTCACGTCGAGGCTGGCGACCGGATCGTCGGCCGGGATCCGGCCCGCATGCAGGTCCAGCCGATACCAGCTGCCGTCGAGATACATGCCGAAGCTCGCCGGCCGTTCCGGCTTCGCCGGTTTGTCGGCCGCCGTCACGTCGAACGCATTTCCGATCTTCTCGAGCAGTTGTTTGGCGCTGTGCCCGTTCAGATCGCGAACGACGCGGTTGTAATCGAGAATCCGGGTCTCGTCGTGTGCGAACGCGACGCACAGAAAATAGTTGTAGTCCTCGTCGCCGGTGTCGTTCGGTTGCTCAGCACGACGCGCCGCCGCGACCCGTGACGCCGATGCCGAGCGGTGATGCCCATCCGCGATATACAGCGCGTCCATCGAGTCGTATATGTCGACGAGTGCGTCGATCTGACCGGCGGCGTCGATGATCCAGATCGTGTGACCGATGCCGTCGTCCGCGACCAGGTCGTAGACCGGCTCGCCGCGCGTCACGTCTGCAAGAATCTCCTTGACGCTCGCGGATGCGGGATACGCGAGCAGCACCGGTCCGGTCTGTGCGTTCAGCGCAGTGATCTGACGCACGCGATCGTCTTCCTTCTTCGGCCGCGTAAATTCGTGTTTGCGGATTCGATTCCTGTCGTATTCAGCGACGCTGCCAGTGCACACGAGCCCTGTTTGGACATGCTCGCCCATCCGCAGCCGGTAGGCGTAAAACCGTGGCTCGGCATCGCGAATCAGCACGCCGTCGTCGATCATGCGTTGGAGGTTCTCCGCGCCCTGCGCATATACCTCCGGCGCGTAGGGATCGGTACCCGCCGGCAGATCGATCTCGGGCTTCGAGATATGCAGGAAACTCAGCGGCTTGCCGGCGGCGCGCTGCCGCGCCTCGGCGGTATTCAGTACGTCGTAGGGCGGGGCGGCGACGTCGGCCGCGCGTTCCGGTTGCGGGCGAAGGCCGCGGAACGGCTTGATGAGCGTGGTCATCGTGCGGATCCTGATTCTCGGTTCACCAATCGGGTCGACTATCCGGGTCGACTATCCGAGTCTACTATTGGGCCGCAACTGTGCCGAACAATCCGGCCGGAGTCCAGCGGTTCTAGCCGTTCGCGTCGAAGGTGTAGAACGTCTTCGCGGATTCGAGGCCGAGTCGAACGCCAATGCGCTCCGCCAGCGCGGATGGTGTCTCCGGTTTGAGGAACGCCGTGGTAACGGCGTCCTCGACGCTGGCGCCGTCCGGATCGACGACGTTGCGCGCGGCGATCATGATCGCCGGATAGCGATTGCCTTTTTTCTCGAACCACGTTGGCACCGGCTGTGTAACCCGGACGTCACGGTCCATCACCTCCGAAAAGAAGCGGTCGAGGTCGCTGGGAGCGCCGTCCGCGGCGGCTGACAGGTCACCGACGATAGCGGCGACGCGGCCGATGTAGGTATCGTCGACGCTCGCGCCGGCTGCTGCTGCCTCGCGTTCCAGGTGCTCCTTGTCTGCGGCTGCTGCAGGCGGGCCGAGAATCACCGTGATATTGTCGATCGTGCTCATGGCTCGCGACTCAGGTGGGCCAATCCGGCCGCGTTCGATTCCCAGTTGCGTCCGTCGAAAGCAGTGACGGAAATCTCCTCCGGTTGCACCTCGAGGCAGCGCACATTCACGTCGTAGCCGTCCGGATTGGAGCGTGGCACGTAGAACGACTTGACGCCGCATGTCCGGCAGAACAGATGGCGGGCGGTCCCGGTGTTGAATGTGTATTCCGCAAGATTCTCTGCTCCGCTCAGCAGCCGGAACCGGGACTTCGGCACGATCAGGTGCAGGAATCCGGTTGCGGAACAGATCGAACAGTTGCAGTCCTGACACTCGATGCGTGCGGGCGCCTCGACTTCGAAGGTGACGGCGCCGCAGTGGCATCCGCCCGCGTACTTCACAGGAACTCCTCCAGTAATACGGGGTAGGCCGGTGACGCGCCGATCGTGTTGTGCGTCGTATCTTCGAGCACCACCATTTGCACCACGCCATCGCCGAACGCAAGTACGAGAGACTCCGCGTGCTCGCGCGGCACGACCTGGTCGTCTTCGGCGACGAGTACGAGCGTCGGCGCATCAATGTCTTCGGCGCGCTCTATCGACGGGTACTTGTCCTTCAGGAACAGCGAGACGGGGAAGATCGGGTAGTGGCGCGCGGCAACGCGTTCGATGCTGTCGTAAGGCGTGACCAGCACGATGCGGTCGACGTCGCGCACGGTCGCGAGATACGTCGCGACGCCGGTACCGAGACTGCGGCCGATGACGGCGACGGTGTCGTGTTGCCCGGCCAGGTGGTCATAGACGGCGATCGCGTCGGCATACAGGCCCTGTTCCGTCGGCGAGCCGGAGCTGCCGCCATAACCGCGATAGTTGACCAGGTAAACGGTCGCATTGCCGAATATGTCGGCGAACATCGGCACGTTGGCCGACACCTGCTCCGCGTTGCCGCCGAAGTAAATTATCGCCCGGTCATGTCCGCCGTTCAGGCGCCATACCTTCAGCGATTCGCCGTCGCTGTGGATGCTGACCGACTCCGCCCCGTAGCCGCTTGATTCGGGTGTCGGGACGTACAGGAGGCTGCGCTGCGTCGTGTACAGCATCGCGGCGATCCCGAGATAAGCAAGAGCCGTCACAGACAGCAGCGAGACGATCGCGGTTTGCATTCGCCTAACCGTATTTTTCCAGCATGTCGCGGACGGAGCGATCGATCAGTTCGCCGAGCACCCGCTTGTCGATGTCGCTCAGCCGCTTGATATACAGACAAGACTTGCCGGTCTTGTGCTTGCCGAGGCGACTCAGCAGTTTCTCGTAGTCCGAGAATCCGGGCATGATGTAAATGCTGAGGTCGCGCTTGCGCGGCGAAAAACCGGTCAGGAACCAGCTCGCGGGTTCGCCGTTCGCATACTGGTAGTCGTAGCGACCGAAGCCGACGATATTGTCGCCCCACAGCGTCGCGCGTTTGCCGGTCGCCCGGCGCATCAGCGCCGCCACGACGCCGCAGTCCTGCCGTCGCTGCAGGTCCTCAATCGTCAGCAAGAAGTCGCGAACACTCTTCTTACTCGGTCGTGTCTTTAGTTCGGCCATCCGCTGCTTGCTATTTTGTCGGCTAACGCTCGCTGTTCTCAGTGCCTTCACCGGGCGTCACGAACAGCATCGTGCAGCCGGTTTTCGTCTTCGCAGTATGCCACGTGCCGCGCGGCACGATCGCGAACGCTAGCGGCTCATCCAGCGCGATTTCCTCGTGCCGGTCGCCGTGGTCGAGCACGAGCCGGGCCTCGCCGTCGATCAGGCACACGATTTCATCGCCCGCGGGGTGCATCTCCCAGGTCGACCAGTCGGCATCGAATTTGTGCACGGCGACGAGGTTCCGGCCAGCGAACCCGGCGAAGTCGCGGTCGAGGCGCGCGTACAGGTCGTCGTTAACCTCGACCGGCGTCACGCTCCCGTCCGGACCCGTTACCGCAAAAGTGTCACTGAGTTTCATGTTCACCGCCCGCCAGTGTCGAAGTGTCGCCGTGTTCGCGCCGGCCACCGAACCACGCGAACGCGAGACCAATGAGTGCGATCGCAAAGCCGGTGCTCTCGTCGCGCAATTCTGCCAGTTGGCGCGGCTCGACGCCGTCGACGACCATGCCCGTCAGTCGCGCGATGACGACGCAGCCGGACACGATCGTGACCGCGACCAGCGACTGCAGCGTCCATTTCTTTGCCACGACGCCGAACGAGCCGATCAGCCCGGTCGCAACGAAGAAGCCGCCCCAGGTGCGAATCGCCGTAACATTCTCCGCATTCGGGAACGCGAAGCCGTAAGGCTCGAGTCGTCGCGGCTCCGCGCCGAGGTAGTAGCCGACGAGAAAATAGATCAATACGACGAGCAGCAGGCAGATTCGCGCAACCGTGGTCAGCATCTTCTCATTCCCGCTGCGTCAGATCTCGTTCAGGATCTCGAATGCGGCGCGCTCGCCGGATTCCATCGCGCCCTCCATGCCGCGGTTCGAGACCGCGGTATGCTCCCCGCAGAAGTGGACGCGTTCGTGCGGAGTCGCGACGTGCGGCGCCAGCGCCGTAACCTGACCCGGCTGCCACACGGCCCAGTCGCCGGACGCGAAAGGATCACGGTACCAGGACTTGTATGCGCCGACCTCGAGCTGGCCCTTGCATGACGGTCGCTGGCGTTCCATGTCGGCGATGATCATCGCGATCGCATCCTTGTTCGGCATCTGGTCGAGCCACTCGGCATTGTGGCCATGCACCCAGATCGTCATGCTCGTGATGTCCTGCGGCGTGGCGCCCTTGCGCTCGGCATAGACGCCGTCGGCAATGCCGTCGGTGAACATGTTCGGCGGCATGCCGTCGTCTTCCCAGAACGGTTTCTTCGGAATGACATGCAACTGGTTGACGACCTGCGACATCAGTGTATGCACGGCGCGCGCCTGCATGCCCGTCAGCATCGGCTCTACGGCGATGCGCTTCAGGACCGCGCACGGCAACGAGCTGATGACGCGGTCCGCACGGTACACGGTGCCGTCGGCGCAATGGACCTCCGCGGCATCGCTTTCCGAGCGAATGCCGACGACGCGCTGATTCAGGCGCACCTCGTTCTTCAACGCCGCGGCCATGGCCTCCGGAATCGCCTGGTTGCCGCCTTTTGCCGTGTAGCCCGCGATCTTCGTCGGCATCGCGATCTGCCGCTGAATCCCCGCGAAAAAGTACGCCGACAACGGCTGCAGCGCCGACAGGTCGTGCGACGAGCTGCCCCAGCTCGGGCTGATATCGAAGCCAAGCCTGATTGCCTCGGGCGTGATGCCGATGCCCTGCAGGAACTCGTTGAACGACACATCGTATTTCGCGTTCTCCGGCGCCCGCCAGGCTTCCGGCGTCTTCAATGGGTTCTTCGGCGCGACGTTCATCGGGATAAATGCCCACGGCATGACTTCTCTCGCCGCTTCCGGGAACGGATTCTGCGGATGCGTCGGCCACGCGTCCTGACTGATCGCCTCGCCCCCGAGAAAAAGCTGGCGCTGCATGAAGAAGGGCACGATCGGCGTGAGGTCCAGCAGCTCGACGCCGTGTTTGTTCGCCGCGTCGACGAGTCGTGCGTAGCCCGGGCCGAAACCGGTGCCGCCGGCCTCGGGATTGCCCGGAATATTCCGGAACGATTCGACGCGGCCGCCGATCCGGTTGCGCCCTTCGACGACCACCACGTTCAGGCCGGCGTCCTGCAGCAGCAATGCGGCGGCCAGGCCCGACAGCCCGGCGCCGATCACGATGACGTCCGATTTATTCTGTGCCCGGACGGCCCGCGGCACGGCTGCGGCGACGGTCGCCGCGCCCAGCGCCTTGATCACGGTGCGTCGATCGATAACCGGGATGCTGGTTGTTTCAATGCCCATGGCTTCTTATTCCTCTTGCCGGCTCAGAACCGGTATTTGGATGATAACTGCATCTGCCACGCGTTGCCGTCGGACCCGTCCTTGTCCTCGCGCCGGCCGTACAGCAATTCGGCGCCGAGGTCGACGCGGGACGTCGGCGACCAGATGAGGTTGCCGCTCAAGCGCTGGGTGGCCTCGTACGCCTCGGGCGGCTGGAAGCTGTAGGTATCGACTTTGACGATACTCGCCACGAATGTGGAGCGCACCGTGCCCTGCCACCACTTCTGGAACGCGACATAGCCCGCGAGTACCGGCAGCGCCTTCAGATTGCCGTTCGCGTCAAACACGGCATCGCCTTCCTCCAGCGTCGCGAGGTCGTTGACGAGACTGCCAAAACCCTCGCCGAGATTGAACTGGAACAGGAAGTTGTCGCGTGGATCCCAGCGCGTCATTGGCGCCTTGCCGCTGAATGACAGACCCCAGCCGAGCGCGTCGTCCTTGACGCTGTCGTCTACGTCCCAGCGACCCTCGATCTGCCGTATCACCAGCGACGTTTTGACGTGAAACCGGTCGAACCAGTCGCGGCGCATGCTGGTTACGATGTCGGGCAGCAGGCTCACGGCTTCGCCGTTATTGATCTGCGGGTCCGGGTCCTCGAGCGATGCGATCAGGTTCCATTCTTCGCCAATTCGCGGGAACCACCGGAACTGGGTCTTGCGGGTATTGATCCGACCGTTCAGGCCCTCGAAGTCGATGTCCTCCGGGCTGGCCTCGACGTCGACGAAGTTCGACCAGGTCTTGCCCGCCAGAATGTCGTCGAGCTGCCCGTACGCGTGACGCAGGCGGAACGTATCGCCCACGCCGGCGAAATCCGCTTCGATGAACCCGCGCAATACGCCGACGTCCGTGTTGTCGCGCAGGTCGAAGTTCAACCGCGACTGGCTGACCGTCAGCGCCGCTCGCGGGTCGCCCTGATCGACCGGGTCGGTCGGGATCGAGCCGACGATGAACCTGTCCGTGCTGCCGATCGTGTCGAAGTCCTGGATATAGTTCGCCTTGACGAAGCCGCCGATGCGAATCGCCGCCGAGGTGCCGCCGATCGGAATGGAGCCCGGGAATGATTCGGCGTCGAATGTCGTCGACGCAGCATTCTGGCTGGACTCGATCGAATCCTCGAGCGTTTCGAGTCGACTGCGGAACTCTTTTTCTTCTTCGGACATCTGCGCCGGGTCGAACGCGGTGAGTGCATCGATCTTCGCCTGCATCGTGCGCATGGTCGAACGCTGCTCGTCAATCATGCTTTTCTGCTGGGCGATATCCTTCGTATACGCCTTCTTCGCCTGGTCGTATCGATTCTGCAGACCCGTTATCAATTGTTTCTGCTCGTCGAGCTGCGCCTGCTGTGAGCTCAGAATTTCCATGATGTCCGCGATGCCGACCGAGTCGGTCTCCGCGTCGTCGGTTTCCTGCGCGTTCAGCGTGAGCGGGCCCGCGATCAGGCCCAGGCATAGACACAGGCACAGGCATAAGCGTGCGAATACACAATTCGTGCGTGGAGAGCGTTCCATTGCGAGGTTCCCCTGGGTGAGCGTTTCTTCGTCGCACGGCGAATACAACGAGCGCCGAGCATCGGCGTTATTATGCCAATCCATGTAACGGTTGACGTGGTAACGGTTGACGTACCGGGGCCGCCGCCCCGCCGCCCCGCGGCGAAGGGATCAGGCGCCGCCGGGCTCCGGTAGCTTGTGGATGCGCATGCCGAGCCACAGCATCCACAGCGGTAGCAGCGGGATGTAGGCGAATCCGGCCGGGGGAAAGATCAGGCTGAGTATGCCCGGCAGCACATTGATCCAGCCGAAGATGCGAAAGCCCCTGGAGAAGCCTTCAGTGTGTCGCGCGCTCCACGCAACCATGCCGGCAAACCAGCCGAGACCGACGACCGCGAGGATATTGACCATGCCGCGAAACATCGTCGACATCAGCAGGATGTCGGTGTTGTCTGCGGGATTCGCGTTACGCAGGAGTCCGCCGTAGACGGTGCCGGGGATATCCGCAATGCCGGTCATCAGGAACCCGACGCCGGACAGCATCGCCGCGATGAACAGCAGCCGCGCGGCGATCGGCGTCGCAGCGCGAAAGAACTCGCTCAGGTACAGGCCGAGAATCATCATCGCGAAGCCAACGACAATGTGCGTGATGCCGCTGGACGTGAACGAGAACGACCACTGCGCGTTCTCGATTTTCGCCATGTCCGCGTAGTCCTTGCCCTTGTCTTCGAAGCCGAGGAAGTAGGGCTCGAGCACCTGCGCATTCAGATTGTGAATGAGCATGCCGGCGAAGATAAGGAACGCGGATATCGCCGCCGCTCTTTTCAGTTGGCTCACGATTCCCCCAGATTGTTTTGCTCCGCCGGCAAGGGCGGGTGTCGCGCGCTACCAGCGCCGGACGCGTCCGGTGTCCACGTGGATGAACTTCGACTTCGGATAGTAGCCGACGCCGCCGCTCTGCAATTCGAGCGCGGCGGCGCGCAGGTCAGCGGTCGGCACATCCGTGATTCGGATGTCGAGCGCGCGGCCTTGCATGTGCAGGCTGCGTTTGGCGACGCTGTTCGACTTGCCGCGCAGCATGTTATTGGTCTTCGGCGAACGATAGCCCGAAATAATTTCGTATTGGCCGGCGCGGCCGATAAGGTTCTGAATGTCGTGCAACTGGTCGAGCAGCTCCGGGTCGATCGGGTATGCCTCGCCGGTGCGAAAGTCGCGCAGGAACCGATTGATGTTGCCGAGCGCGTCAGGCAGATAGTCTGCGCCTTCGCGATAGACGACATCGAGCGATTCGCCCGTGTGCGTGTGATAAAAGGCCAGGCGTCGCGAACTGCTCGCCGTGTAGCCGATTGCCGGGATCGTCAGCGCGGGTAGCGCCAGGCCGGTCGTCAGGATCGTTCTTCGAGTCGCGCGATAGTCAGTCATTGTTCTTCCGGATATGAAAGCACTCGCCGATGGCGAGAGTGAACCGGTCAATGTAGATCGGGCTTATAGTTTGTCAAACGATGACAACACATTATTGTTCGAATACCCTGCACTCTTATCCGAGTGTCTCATTCTTAAACAAGGTTTTGTCAAATATGCCGCCTTACGTCAAGTCTTTTTTTGCCGTCACGTTAGTGTTTACGTTCGCCGGCTCGGTTTTTGCCGCCGATGAATCCGTCGCCGAAGCGCTGACGCTGAGGCTGCAGGCGCTCACGGAGACGCCCGACGCGACAATCGAGGGCGTGCCGCTGCTAGCCGGCCCGCTGGTCGCCGACTTCTACGCGCGACGCGACCTCGAGCCGGCGTGGACGCGCAAACGGCAAATTGACGAGATGCTGTCGATCATCGAAGGCGTCGGTGACGACGGCCTCGATCCGGACGATTTCCCGCTGTCGCAACTGCGTGCACTGCGCGCCGACGCGGCTGCCGGTTCGGCCTTTGCGGCGGCCGGGCTCGACTTGTTGTTAACGGAAAGCCTCGCGCGCTACGGCTATCAGCTGGCGTTCGGCAAGGTCGACAACCGGCGACTGGATCCGAACATCAATTTTCGCCGTGAGCTCAGCGATGATGAGGATCCGGCCGTGACGATCCAGCAGGCGATCGATTCGCCGTCGCTGCGCGAGTTCCTGGCTGCCGAGTTCCCGTTCGGACCGGTCTACCATCGTCTGCGCGAGGCGTTGGTCGAGCACCGCGATATTGCGGACGCCGGTGGCTGGCCGTCGGTGCCGGCCGGCGCGACGCTGAAGCCCGGCGAAACCGACTCGCGGGTCGCGCCGCTGCGCTTGCGCCTGGCGGCGACCGGCGACCTGCCCGCGGGTGCCCCGACGCAAGGCGATCTGTACGACGGCGACGTGGAAGTCGGCGTGCGGACATTTCAGCGGCGCCATTCGCTCGACGTCGACGGCGCGGTCGGGCCAGCGACGCTCGAGGCGTTGAACATACCCGTCGAACGGCGCATCGATCAGATCCGCCTCTCGCTCGAGCGGCTGCGCTGGGTGCAGGCCGAGATCGCTGACGAGGTGGTCATCGTTAATATCGCGGGTTTTCGCGCATTCTTAGTGCGTGACCGAAAAATCGACTGGGTCACCCGCGTCATGGTCGGCAAGCAGTATCGCCAGACGCCGGTGTTCCGTGGCGATATCCGCTACCTGGAGATGAATCCGACCTGGACGATTCCGCCGGGCATCCTCAGGAATGACACGCTGCCGGCAATCAAGCGCGACCCGAACTACCTGACGGACCGCAACATCTCGGTGATCGACCGCGACGGGCGCAAGGTCGACCCCGCGTCGGTCGACTGGACTCAGTACACGCGGGGCGTGCCGTATACGCTGCGGCAGGAGCCGGGGCCGAACAACGCGCTCGGCACGATCAAGTTCATTTTTCCGAACGAGCACTTTGTATTCCTGCACGATACGCCGAGCCGGTACCTCTTCGATCGTGCCGAGCGCGCTTTCAGTTCCGGCTGCATCCGCGTCGAGGATCCACTGAAGCTCGCCGAGCTGCTGCTCGACGACTCGAAAAAGTGGGATCGGGCTGCGCTGCAAAAGAAGATTGACGGCGGCGTCACCGAGCGCGTCTATCTCGACGAGCCGGTGCCGGTGTTGATCATTTACCTGACCGCCGCCGTCGGGCAGGACGACCGTATCCGCTTCGTCAAAGACATCTACGAGCGCGACGCGAAGCTGCTCGACGCACTGAACGAGCCCGTCGCCGTCGTGCTGCCAGGGTCTACCTGAGCCACGTCCGCTCGTGGACCCGATCACTCAGGCGGCCCTCGGGGCCGCGGCCGGCCACGCGCTGTTTCACCGGCAGCTCGGCATGCGGGCGATCGCGCTCGGCGCGGTAGCGGGCGCGATTCCGGACATTGACGCGTTCTGGGGTGCGTTCGAGGGGCCGTTCGGTCGTCTCGTGTCTCACCGCGGCATTACGCATTCGCTGTTTTTCGGCCCGGTAGTCGGCTCGGCGGCAGGCTGGCTCTGGTGGCGGCGGCTACGCGGGCACTCGGCGTCGACCGACGACATACCCGACGTGCGCTACTGGATCGGCCTGTTCGTCGTCGCGCTGATGTCCCACCCGCTGCTCGACTGGTTCACGACGTTCGGTACGCAATTGCTCACGCCGTTCTCGCGCGCGCGGTTCGCGATCGACGCGATTCCGATCGTCGATCCGATCTATACGGGCGTGCTCGCGATTGGCCTGCTGCTCGCTTACCGGTTCCGCGACGCGCCGTTCGCGGGGCGCTTCACCGGCGCGGCGGTATTCGCATCGACCGCCTACCTGTTCGTCGGGCTGTGGATCAACGGCATCGCCGCGCTCGAGGCCGGCCAGCAGCTGCGTGCTGACGGCATCGTCGGCGCCGAGGTCCATACGTTTCCGACGATGCTGCAGCTGCCACACCGGCGCGTCGTCGCGATTACCGACAGCGAGATACGCGTTGGCTTCGTGTCGATGTGGCGACCGTGCCGGATCGAATGGGGCGTCGCGCCGCGGCTGCGCGATAAGCGCATCGATGCGGTGCTGGCGACCCGCGAGGGGCGAATCTACGAGTGGTTCGCGAATGGTCTGCTAGCCGCGGAGATCGTCGAGGAGGGCGACGGCGCGCGCGTGCGCCTCGTCGACCTGCGCTATGGCTTCGTGCCCGATCCGCTCCGGGGACTGTGGGGAATCGACACACGCCTCGACGCATCCGGCGCCATCATCGGCGCGCCGGAACGCTTCAGTGATCGGCCCGACGTCAACGGTGCCGCGATCTCCGGCCTGTTTAAAGCCGCGTTTCCGGCATCCTGCGAGGCGCCGACGTAGCGCCGCTGGCCGGCGGGCGGCACAGGTCACAGAATCGCTGCCCGGTATTGATTTTGAGCTATTTAACGTTGCTTTCTATGCGCTTGCGTGCCATTGTTCGAGCCGTTACCCATTGTGCGCTGTATCAGGGTAGCGGTTTTTTTGGGTTTTACCGCTCGACCCGTTGGGGTGTGACAGGACGTATATCGTGAGGTTTCGGGCTGCTTTCCCGGCAACGGGACGCGCCCCGGCCATCGTGTATGCGGACCGGGTCTAAGGAGGAATCAACGATGAAATCTGCAGTAGTTCGCCTGGGCGCGGTCGCGTGTCTCCTGGGCTTCGCCGCGACAGTCAATGCGCAGACCGCGGGCGTCTCGTATACCTATGTCGACGCGCAGTACAATTTCGCCGACATCGACGTCGACGTCGGGTCGGCAGGCGACATCGACGGCGACGGACCGAAGCTGTTCGGCAGCGTTGCGCTGAACCGGTATTTTCATGCGCTGGCCGGTTTCGAGCGTCTCAGCCCCGATGCGCTCGAGCTCGACGACGGCCTGGGCAATATTACGAGGATCAGCCTCGATGACCTCGACACCTGGGAAATCGGTGTCGGCGTCAATACACCGACGATGGGGCGCGCTGCACGCCAGTATCGCGGCGGCTTCGTCGACCGGTACAGCCTGTTCGCCGATATTCGGGCGCAGGGTCAGGATTCCAGCGGCTCTGATCGGACCGGCTGGGCCATGAACGCCGGGTTCCGGGCCGTCAACTTCACGCGCGTGGAGACGATTCTTGGCTTCGGCTACGACAAGTTCGAGAGCCAGAGCGGTGATTTCACGCTGCAGGGGCAGATCCTGTTCCAGATCATCGGCGGCCTGCAGGCGCGCGGTGGCATCAACTACTCCGATTCCATTTCGCGCTGGAACCTCGGCCTGCGCTACAATTTCGGTGACTGGCAGCTGTTCGGCCGCTAGCAAGAACGAATCAACAGCGCCGGTCCGTCGCAGCTTTGCGATCGACCGGCGCTTTTTTTTGCGGGGAGGAAACGACTCGATGTTCAATGCGACAAATATGGCGCCGGTCGCGATCGTGACGGCGCTGATACTACTCGAGTACTTCGTGTTTACACTGCTCGTCGGCAAAGCGCGCGTGCAGACGAAGACCAACGCGCCGACAACGGCCGGCGACCCGCTGTTCGAGCGCTATTTCCGCGTCCAGCAGAATTCCCTGGAGCGCATGATCGTCGTCATTCCGGCGATGTGGCTGTTCGCGCTGTATCTAAACGCGCCGGTCGCCGCCGGGCTCGGCCTCGTCTATGCCGTGGCGCGGATACTGTATTTTCGCGGCTACGTTGCCGATCCGGCCAAGCGCGGCATGGGTTTCGGCATTGGCGTGCTGGCCGAGGCGGTGCTTTTGCTGGGTGCGCTGGGCGGCGCGATCTGGACGTTGGTCCGGTAGAGGGCGAGGGGACACTCTGGTTTTCCGCCGTCCGGCGGAAAAACAGAATGTCCCCTGCGGCTCAGGTCGACAGGGTTTGCTGCAGGCTCTCAATCGCGTCGTGATTCGCGACGATCGCTGCGAGAAAATTGTGCCCGCCGATCTCGAGCGCGTTCATGCGTTCGTCGGCATCCGGGTACTGCTCGCGCAAACGGGGATCGGAACTCAGCCTGTGCCGCAGCGTCGCCGCTGACAACAGCAGCGGCAGCTGGTTGTCGTCCTCGGCATCGTTCTCTTCTGCCGCAGCGGGTTCGAGGATCAGATTCTGTGCCGCGACCGCGCTGCAGATCGATTCCGGCAGCGACCAGGATTCGAGGATTGCTTTGCCGATGTCCGCATGCCAGCTGTGGACGACGTCCAGATAGTCGTCGTCGCCGAGCAGTTCAGGGTTGTTGTTATGTGCGTGGACGAGGATGTACAGGTGCCCCATTTGGTGCAAAAGGCCGGCGAGCAGCGCCTCGTCTGGTCGCCGCCGCAGGACGTGTTTCGCGAGGATGTAGCAGATAGCCGCGACGCTATTGCTCGTCTTCCAGATCTGCCCGAGTTGACCGCGGATCGGTTTGAGCGCTTCCTGCTGCTGCATCTGGTTCATTGCATAGGCCGTCGCCGTTGAGCGGACGAGATTAAATCCGAGCCGGCTGATTGCCGAACCGAGATTGGTGATCTCGATTCCTTTCGGGTTCAGCGCGGCGGAATTGGCCATGCGCATCAGGCGCGTGGTCAGTATCGGTTCGACCGAGATGATTTCGACGATGCTGCGCGTCGACGCATTCGGGTCCACGAGCATGATCTGCAGGCGCCTGACGACGTCCGGAAATGCCGGTAGGTCGATATCGCCGCCTTTCAGGTCCGCGGCGAGCCCCTGCACGAACGCGAAAGCTTTACTGTTGCTGTCGGTCACGATGCGCCTTGTTTGCAAATAACTGATCCCCACAGACAGTCATCGGCAAGCCCGCCGCGAACTTGATAGTCGGCGCAGGATATCGGGACCCAGGTCTCAATCGGCCGGTTCCGGCGGGCGGTTGGCGATCGTGTCCAGCGCGTCTGTTTGCCGCTCCGGGCGCGCGAGGCGTGCCGCCGAGACGGCGAACGCGACGAGCAGAATGATCGCGCCGTCGTTGCCGAGATTCAGTCCGAGCACGACCGGTCGCGTGATCGCGGCCGCGAGCATCGCGACTCCGCCGACGAACAGCCAGGGCCAGCCATGCCGGCGCCACAGGTCCGCCCCGAGGACCAGGATCAGCGCCTCGGTGACCAGCGTGCCGATCCGGGCCCCGAGCAGCGCACCGAAGTCGTCGATGGCCGGCAGGCCAAGATCGATTCCCATCAGGTCGACGACGATGCCGTGTCCCGAGAACAGCAACACGGTCGTCCAAACTAACGCCTTGACCGGTGGCTTGCGCACCGTCTGGTTGCCGGCGGCCGCGGAGATCTCCATGACGATGATCATCATGAACGGCGTGAAGATCGAATGCATCGCCCAGCGCATCCCGGACATCGTTTCCATAATCGCATCGGCGCCGCTTAGGACCGCAACGATGCCGATCAGGTTATCGTAGGCAATCGTGCCGCAGATTGTCGCGATCAGCAGATCGCCGGGCGCTCGCTTCGTCCGCCACAGGCGAAACATCCAGACGACGATCGACCCGTGGGCGAGCACGAGCACGACATGCGGAAATGCGCTCACAGGTCCTGACTCCGCGGAGACCGTGTGGCAAAACTCATCGTTGACGTGAAAGTATTAGCATTGTCGTCCGGCAGGCTGGCAAATCGCGCAGACGTCGCTGCGAACGCGAGCATCCACAGCAAGGCGCTAGCGTTGCTGATCGACTGTCCGAACTGGTCGTACGGGAATTTAGAGGCGGCAAACACCGCGATGCTGGCGACGAACAACCACGGCCACGAACGTTTACCCCAGAGAGTCGCGCCGATGATCGCGACCAGGATGTCGCTAACGATGAGCGAGATCGGCACGCTGGTGGAATTCGATGTGACCTGATCGGCGCTGCAGAACTGGGTCTCGGGTACGCGAGCCGCATAGCGCAGCGTGCCGTCCAGGCACGCCGGCTCCAGCGCAAAGCCGCCGACCGCGACATAGAGTCCGTACGCGAGAAGCAGCGTAATCGTCGCCCGGCAGATCATGCGGCCCGGCCCGGTGCTGATCGACCTGATGTTGGCGGCCAGTGAAATACGCAGTGCCGCGAGGGCGGTCAGCGGCCCCGTCGTCAGAAATATGCCGTAACGAAACAGATTCAGCGTTTCGAGCGTCTGGCCCTGGCCGATCAGGTGGCCGACGCCGATGACAGCGCTTTCGTATGCGAGCATCGCCGACGCAAGCGCGATCAGCGTCGCACCGGGCGCGCGCTTTACGCGCCAGAGCCACAGCGCCCATGCGCAGATCAGCGTCTGGACGCCCGCGTACCAGTAGTAGAGTTCCGGTCCCATATAATGTTTATCGGCATCAGCGACGGCTTCCTTAGCGAGACGCGGGTTCGGCTATGATGTCGGGAGACGGCGGGCGTGAGGCGCCGGGGGAGTTCGAAATCAAGAGCTTTTTCAAGGGCTTGGGTCTGGCCGTGCTCGCGGCCGTCGCCTTCGGTTTCGTGCCGGCCGCGTTCGGCGCGTACGGGTTGTACTGGCAGCGCTGGACCACGGCGTTCCTCGGCAATCCGCTCGATCCGCCCTACCGCTGGTATCGGCCACTGGAGCGCGTTGCCGGTGACTTTTCCGCGCCGGTCGCGAGCGCGGACGCGGCGCCAATTACTGCAGCCGTGCTCGAGGACGCCGCACGGTACGCGCGCGAGCATGGCAGTGACGCGCTTCTGGTCGCGTGGCGCGGGCGGCTGATTCTCGAACGCTACTGGAACGATAACGACGCGGACAGCCTGTTTCCGGCGCATTCCATGACCAAGGTCTTTCCGGCATTGCTGATCGGACACGCGATCGCGGACGGGTATATCGAATCGGCGGACGTACCCGCGTCGGTATTCCTGCCGGAGTGGCGTGACGAGCAGCACGAGGGCATCACGATTCGCCACCTGCTGACGATGTCGAGCGGCGTGCAGGAGAGCTATGATTTCCGGCCAACGTCGCTGCGCATGCAAAGGGTCATGGGCATGGACATCATCGGGCCCAACCTCGCGGTCGAGCTGCGCCACGAACCCGGCGAAGTGTTCGCGCATTTCAATCCCAACCCTGCCTTGCTGGGGGTCATCGTCGAGCGGGCCACCGGCCAGCGTTTCGGCGACTATCTGTCGGCCAAGCTGTGGCGCCCGATCGGCGCCCGGGATGCGCTGCTTTTCGTCGATCGGCCGGGCGGCATGGCGCACGCCGACTGCTGCAGCTGGACCGCGATCCAGGACTGGATACGCATCGGCGAGCTGCTGCGCAACGGCGGTGTCTATGCCGGACGCCAGGTCGTGCCCCGCGCCTGGATTGATGAGATGACGACCGCGTCCGCGGCGTATCCGAACTACGGCATGCAGCTGTGGCTTGGCAACGAGTGGGAGGAGTACCGGCGTTACGACCCGGACACCGACACGTTCGCGAACTGGCATTCGGAGCCGTTCGTCGCCGACGACGTGATCTTCCTGGATGGTCTGGGCAAGAAACGCCTGTACGTGATCCCGTCCCGCGAGCTGGTCATTCTGCGAACGGGGCCCGACGATTCGGAGTGGGACGACGCCCGTCTGCCTAATATGCTCACCCTTGCTATCGAGGAGTCAACGACACAATGACAACCAGAACGTTTACATTGCTGAGTTTGCTGGTCTTTCTGACCGCCTGCGGCGGTGCCCGCGAGCCCGGCGTAGAGGTCGACGGCGAGCGTCTCGCCGTCGTCGATGTCCATTTGCACACTGGCACGTGGGACGGCTCGCCGCCCGGATTCCAGGCGCGACTGTCCGAGCGCGTGCCGGCTGGTTTCAAATGGACGATGAAGATTTTCACGGACTGGTGGCTCAGCGCCGACTGGATCCTCGGCCAGATGGACGGCGCCGGGATCTCGGCGGGCGGCGTGTTCGCGGTTTATGCCCCGCATACGACCGGCATCGCGACGAATGAGTTCGTCGAGGGCATTGTGGCCGCAGACCCGGAACGTATGTTCGGTTTCATGAGCATTCGCGTCGATCAGTGGAATCTCGACAGCGACGAACAGCTGGCGAAATTCGAGCGCGACCTGACGGAGCTCGATCACGTGATCGGCGTGAAACTCGCGCATGCACATCAGCAGTTCCGGTTCGATGATCCGCGCTTCTACAAGATTTATGAGATTGCCGGTCGACTCGGCAAGCCGATCTACCTGCACACGGCCACGAGCCCGAATCCGGGCACGCGCACGGAACCGCCGTACACGGACCCGTACTATCTCGAGGACGCGATCCGTCGCTATCCCGATACGGTGTTCATCCTCGGCCACGCGGGCTGGGACAGCTACCGCAAGAAACTGACCTTTGTCGACGGGTGTATCGATCTTGCCCAGCGCTACGACAATGTTTACATGGAACCCGGCGCCCTGGGCGCGACGCGTGCGGAGGAGGTGCTGCCGGACTTCGTGCAGCGGATCAAGAAGGGTAACGTCGCGCACAAGCTGATCTACGGATCCGACGGGCCGCAGTTTCCGGGGTACCTGACCCGGCACCTCGATAATTTCGTCGTGGCGATGAAAGACGCCGATTACACGAAGGATGAAATGCGCATGATTCTGGCCGACAACTTCAGCCGCGTTTTCAACCAGCCCAAGTTCGAGCTTTGACGGATGAATACTGTGAGAAAACTATCCAGAATTTCGCGGCTGGCCGTTCTGAACGTTGCCGTGGTTGCGCTGTTGACGGCCTGCGGCGGCGAGCCTGAGGTCCGTACTGAACCCGTGCAGCTATCGGGGCGCATTATCGTGGCCCCGGGGCAGCCGGCCGACGGCAAAGTCGAGGTGCGGCTGTTTCACGCCTGGTCGCTGGAAGGCGAGTTACGGCATCCGCTTGCAGAGATCGGTAGTTTCGAGGCGGCGGTCGGCGAGTACGCGCATGAGTTTGACTATCCGGTCGATGCCGGCGAGGGCCTCGTCGTCTATGCGTGGCTGGACCGCGACGGCGATGGGGTGCATTGCACGCCGACCGAGCGCATTGACGCTGCCGGGCTGACCGAGGTGACCGGTTTCGTGCCGGGTGCGGTGACGGCCGATATCGAGATCGTCGCGCCGTGTGCCAGTCCGGGTTGGTTCTATCCCGCGCCGGAGTAGCCGCCGGCCGGCTGCCGCTAGCTGACGACCTCTAGCCGACGACCCTTAGCCGACGACGAGGGACGGGTCGATATCCTCCGACCATGCCTTGATGCCGCCGGTCACGTTGTGCAGGTTGGTGTAGCCGCGCCTGCGCAGCGCGTCAGCGAGCGCCTGGCTGCGGCCGCCGAGGTGGCAGTGGATGATGATCTCGGCGTCCTTGGGTAAACTCTCGACCATCTGCATGCAGTCGTCGTTCCACGCGTGCGAACCCTCGATCTTGCCTTTCTCGCGATCGTCGTCGCCGCGAACGTCGATCAGCACCAGGTCTTCGCCGTCGTCCATTTTCTTCTTGAGGACGTGCACGGTCATTTGATTCACCGGCGGCGGCGCATTCGGATTGTCGAATACGAATCGCGTGCCGGTCAGGTCTTCTTCGAGAATCATGTTCAGCCCGTCTGCTCGCGCGGCCGTCCACGGATCCATGTGCAGCTCGATCTCTCCGATCTGCGCGCGGACGGCACCGTCGCTATTCGGATCCATGCTGATTTGGTGCGTCCAGTCCGCCGCTATTTGCAGATGCAGCCTGGCGTCGGCGTGCGACGCGACCGCCGATTTCATCGCCGCGATACCTTCGTCCGAAATCTTGATGGACGGTGTCTCGACCGAAGGTACCTCGACGTCGAGTGCATCGGCGAGTTCGCCGCTCTTCATCATGTCCTGCACGATGTCGCAGCCGCCGAGCAGTTCGCCGTCCACGTACAGCTGCGGGATCGTCGGCCAGTTGGCGTATTCCTTGATGCCCTCACGAATCTCGGGATAGTCGAGCACGTTGACGGTCATGAAGTCGGGAATCAGCATGTTCAGCGTCGATATTGTCGTCGCGGAGAACCCGCATTGCGGCTGCGCCGGCGTTCCCTTCATGAACAGTACGACCTTGTTTTCGGCCAGCACCTTGTCGATGATGCCGCGGGTTTCGCTGTCCAGCGCCATAATTGTCCTCTCGTATCCGGTTATCGTTGATCGGGCAGGGGCGTCACGCTAGCGACTGCCCGCCGCGTTGTCAATATAGTTTCGTTTCGCTACCATATCACGATGTCCGGGGGATCAAGCGAAGCTACCGATATTGCCGATCTCGTTTTGCAGATCGGCCGCGCTGCGTATGCGGACTGCGCGTCCGGCGGGCTCACGCAGGCGCAATGGATCGCGTTGCGATATTTTTCCCGGGCCAATCGCTTCTCGCGCAACGTCTCGGGCTTCGCGGATTTTCATGCGACGACTCGCGGCACCGCGTCGCAGACCGTCAGGAGTCTCGTCGACAAGGGTTACCTGATCCGTCGCCAGTCCGCGCGCGACGGGCGCAGCGTCGAGTTCGACCTGACCGCGTCCGCACGCCGAATGCTGACCGGAGATCCACTGGACGCGGTCACGCGCGCCGCCAAGAGACTCGGCGCCGGACAGCAGGCGGAGATCGAGTCGGGGTTGCGCGCCGTGCTCGGTGAGGTCCGCGGCGAGCGCGAACCCATAGGCGTTTGTCGTTTGTGCGGACATCTCGAAGCCGCCGGCGCCGCCGGAAATCGTTGCCGACTGCTCGGCGAGCCGCTGGAGACCCAGGAGCTCGAAGAACTCTGTGTTCGCTTCCAGGAGCGCGGCTGACGCGCGGTAAAGGCTACTGTTTCGTAGCGGTTTTCTGGGCGTTTAGCACGTCGGCAACGGTCAGCGAACCGTCGCCGCCGACGGGGTGAACGTCCGCACGCGAGTGTTGCGGTTGCGACAATACGATGTCGCCGGTGACGGCTTTCTGCAGCAGCATGACGTCGGCGACATCGACGTCGCGGTCGCCGTCGACGTCTCCGGGCACGAGACTCCGCCATGCGATGCCGTAGTCCCAGTTAAACGATCCCTGGCCGGCCGCGCGGGCCACCCTGAGCGCATAGTCCGTATTCGAGTTAAGGCGCGCGCGGATGTTTTCGGTGTTGTCGACGGTGCTCGCGGACTGTTGTACGAGCACCCAGTTGCCCCTGTCCGACACGTCGTAGAGTTGCAGGTTCATGTTGTACAACGTCGCCGCCTGGCTGAACGCCCATGTCGCGCCCGGCGTAATACGGACGTTCCACACCAGCGATGCAAAAAACTCGACCGCTTCGTTAGCGGTCGAAAAGTAGTACGTGCCCGTGGAATTGCTGCCGGAAGACCCGCCGAACTCGTCATCGTAATCGAAACCGAAATCGGCGATGTTGCTCGGGCCGCCGTCTTCGGCGCTGTCCTGCTCGCCAGCCGTAATCACGTAATAGCTGTTGTAGATGCTGAGTTGTCCCGCGCCGTAGCGGCGGTCGAGGCCGTTGCTGGTCTGGTCGGCCGGATCGATCCGGTATTCGATGATGTCGAACGGTGTCGCCGCCGGATGCGTGTTCCGAGTGGCGCGATCTGCGCCGGCCATCAGCGCCGCTTTCACGACCTCGGCGCGCTCCGCGTTCCGCACCGTGTCGCCGTTGCGATTGGTCGTCGAGCCGTTGGATAAACCCGGGTTCTCCTGCGCCGTGTCGATCAGTAATGCTGCGGCCGATGCCACGCGGCCCGTCGCGGTGCTGCTCGACGTTTCCGGCGTAACCAGCTGCGGGCGCGTACGCACCGCGGCGTAAGCAGCATCGCCGCTCACCGGCTGCGAGCCGGCGGTCCAGGTCCCGCTGGTCGCATGCACGATGATGGCGTTGAATGCGCTGGCGAGGAACGTTGCGTCATTGCCGATGAAGCCACCGACTTGAACGTACTCGTCACGATCCACGAGCCAGTCGAGCCTGCGCAACCCGTTGAGGTCTACCACCGGATCGCCGAAGCTGCCGACGTAGGCATGACTCGCGACGCGACTCGCGGTCACGCTCGGCGGCGTAAATGTTTCGAGCAGCTGCAGGAATTCGCTCGTGAGCCACTCGTCGGCGCGCCACCCGGCGATGCCGGGACTCGGTGAGATACCGATGCCCGGAGTCGTCGAGTCGTCGCCGAAGTACAGGTTCCCGACGGTGGTCGCGTGCCCGGAGTAGGGCGGGGCGACCGCGGGGCCATCGTCGCCGACGGTGATGCTCCGCGCACCGGGATCAGGCGCCCACGCGCACGGATTGCCCGTGCACGCTTCGACGATTGTTATGCGCAAACCGGTGCCGTCGGCCAGAGCTGCGCCGACCTCGGACTGCAGCGGCGTGAAGCCGATGTCATCGAAGTAGCCTGCCCGAGCCTGCCCGGCGATGGCGCAAAAGCCGAGCGCAAGAAAGATAGCTAAAACGCGAATGCTGATGCTCTCCACCACGCCGCTGCGAAATATCGGCGCGGTCCCCTTGATTATCATTATTCGCCGTCGACAAACCTCCGATCGTCGACAGGCGGAACGCATCCCGCACTATGGTACAAGGCGGATGCGTCGACCCGCGCGAAGTTACCATAACGGACGCAATAGACGTGCCGTTACGTTAACCGGTTGGTATACCCCCAATGGTTGACCCCCACTGGTTTACCGAGGGGCGCGCGCGAGGTCAGATCAGACCGAGAAAGAAGAACCGCAGCCGCAGGTGGTTTGCGCGTTGGGATTCCGGATCACGAACCGGGAGCCTTCCAGGTCTTCCTTGTAGTCGATCTCGGCGTCGATCAGGTACTGGAAGCTCATCGGGTCCACGAGGAGTGTAACGCCTTGATTTTCAAACTTAACGTCGCCGTCCTGGACGTTTTCATCGAACGTAAAGCCGTACTGAAAACCGGAGCATCCGCCGCCGCTGATGAAGACCCGCAGCATCAGGCTCTGGTTTTCTTCCTGGGCGATCAGGTCGCCGACCTTCAGCGCGGCCGAATCGGTAAATGTCAGTGACGGTTGCATCGGGGTGCCTGCGGCTAATTCGTTGCGGCTAAGCTACCTAGTCTGACCGCACGCTGTCAATATAGTTCGGTATCGCTACTAAATATCGCGGCCCGTACAGGGGGCCTCCTTGACTTATTTAGGGGCTGCGGTACCGTCGCGCCGGATCACCGGGAAGTCCAGAAACACGTGACCCAAGAGCCGTATCCAACCGACGATATCCTCGCGCAGTTCGATCTGCAGCCGCAGCGTATCTCAGCGCTTGGCAACGGCCTGATCAACCAGACCTGGGCGATCGATGTCGGCGGCGGCGGGCGCTATGTGCTGCAGCGAGTCAACGATCAGTTTCCGCCGATCATAAACCGTGACATCGACAGCCTGACGCGTCATCTGGAAGCCGCCGGGGTGCCGACCTGTCGCGTCGTACCGGCGCGTGATGGCGCGTTGTGCGCGACGAATGAAACGGGCACCTGGCGCGTGCTGACCTGGGTCGACGGTATCAGTCACGATTCGCTCAAGACATCAGCGCAGGCCCGGTCCGCCGGCGCACTGCTGGCCCGGTTTCACCGCGCCGTGGACGATCTCGAGCACGACTTCGCGACGAAGCGCCCGGGCGTCCATGACACACCGCGCCATCTCGCGTTCCTGCGCGCGACGCTGCGCGACAATACCCAACATGCACACTACGCCGCGATCTCGAAGTTGGGCGCGCGCATACTCGCCGCCGCAGACCAGCTGCCGAGTATTCCGATCACCGCTGATCGCGTGGTCCATGGCGATCCGAAAATCAACAATATCCTGTTCGAGTCGGGTTCCAATTCCGATCGCGCGATTTGCCTGGTCGATCTCGACACGATTACGACAATGCCGCTGCCGCTGGAACTCGGCGACGCGATGCGATCGTGGTGCAATCCGGCCAGTGAGGACGACAGCTACGGTGAATTCTCGGCCGCACTTTTCCGCAGCGCGATGGAGGGCTACGCGGACGTCGCGGGTGGCTGGATTTCGCGGGACGAATGGTCGGCGATCGTCGATGCGACGCGCACGATACTCGTCGAACTCGCGGCGCGATTCTGCGCCGATGCGCTCAACGAGAATTATTTCGGTTGGAACCCGCAGCGCTTTGCGAGCCGGACCGAACACAACCAGGTTCGTGCCGCGGGTCAGCTGACGGTGGCGGAGTCGCTGGTCGCGCAGCGCGACGAGTTGGAGAAAATCCTCGGCGCGGCATTCACGTAGTCGGGCCAGGAAAATTGGGGACATTCTGCTTTTTCGCTCCGCGAAAAAGCAGAATGTCCCCAATTTTCCGTCAGTCGTGTGACTTAATGGCAGGTGGTGCAGCTGTCGAGCTGCAACAACCGCTGCTGCACCGAGTGCGCGGGTCCGACGGGCCAGTCGGCCTTATGGCATTCGGAACAGTCATACGCGCGTGACAGGACGACTCGATGCGCGACCTCGAAGTGCCAGTAACCCGCGCGCTCTCGCGCTACGACCCGCGCGAGACTTTCTGCGTCAGTCGCGAGTAACGGCGAAGACGAGTCGGCGGTCGTCGCGGTGTCAAAGCCCGTCGTATCGACTCGTGCCTGCGCGGCATGCCGGGCCGCGCCGTGACCCGCGATCCGCCCGGTTAGCACCGAGGGCGCGAGGAACGTGCCGGACCCGCCGTGGCTGCCATTGATGCCGGCGACGCCGGTCAGTTCGCCAGCCGCGAAGAGTCCCGCGATCGCCGTTCCGGCCGTGGTCAGCGTCCGGGCATCGGTGTCGATGGCAAGTCCGCCCATGCTCTTGCGCGTCATCGGCCAAAGCCGGATCGCGTAGTACGGTGGTTCGTCGAACGCGCCGCCCGCCGCTGCAAATTCCGCGGCCGATGCCGTAACCGCGGCCGGCGGTAGTCCGGCTGCCACCGCGAGAGCGGCGGGTGAATCGGCTGTCGCGACCACGCCGGGATTGCCGAGGACACCGCTGGCTATCGTGTCGCGATTCAGCCATTCGGCACCGCGAATGCGCAGGCGTTTTCGTCCGCGGGCGTCGAATACCATCCAGAACGACTGCTCGTCGAGGGCGAGTACCGCCGCTTTTTTCACTTTGT
>JBPCXI010000281.1:0-14414 GCA_051008895.1 Gammaproteobacteria bacterium
ATGAAGTTGACCATGATTTCATGCGGGCCAACGGCATCGACCCCGACAAGATTCTGACGACGTTCGCCGGCGCGGAGGATCCGACCGGCAGCGGCGGTAATCCGAACGCGCCATGGGTCGAAGACAGGAATGCCAGCGGCGACCCGGTACCGTGCGATGAGTTTCACACGGCCAAGCGGCGCACGCGCTACGAGGGCTGCCATTTCTACGACGGCACGCCGTGCTATTTCGTGACGACAGGGCAGTCTGACCAGGACGCGTTCACCGAGGACGAGGCGGGGCGGCGCGCGTTCGAAATCTCGGAGCACTTCGTAATATACGAGGTGGTGCAGCAGTTCGAGGGGCCGTCGCCGCCGCCGGATTTCTATTTCCCCGCACCGATATTCACGGATCCTTTTGCGGGGGGCTTCGCCGTCGGGACGCAGACGAAGATCATGAATGCCGCGAGCACCTACTGGCAGGACAACCCGGTCGGCATGTGGCGCATTGGTTTTATCCAGTTCACGCAGAAGGCCTCCGCCTGCCGGACGAATTTCGTCGATCCGGACTGCGTGTTCATGAATACGATGACGGCTAACAATGGCACGAGTTCTCAGAACCTCGGCTACCCGCTGATCTATACCGGCGACGAGATCTTCGCGTTAACCGAGCGCGGCCTCGCATCGATCCGCTATCGCCTTGGTGCGGACGGCACGCCGGGCGGTGCGGATGGGCCGCGTTACATCCTGTGCCCGGTGCACGAGGCGCCGAACAACGGCGACATATCGGCAGGTAACGACATCATCCAGGGATTTCCGACGCACATCGAGTTCCAGCCACCGACCGCGCTGGGTGTTTTCCCGGATTTCTCCAATCCGCGTGGGCACATTCGTGTGTCGTTCGCGTTCCCGTTCGGACCGACGCCTCCGCCGGGCACCGGTCCGTTCGCCGAACAGAGCGTCTACGACAACTTCGACTGCCTGCAAAGAACCGGCCTTTTCTGTCCATAGAATGTGCAGGCGATGCTTGTGATCGTCGATATTAGCTGCAGGTTACCGGGGCCCGTCAGGGCCCCTGTTCTTTGCTATCGTCGCTGATCATGACGGACAATTACGCCACCGCATACCAGCACTCGCTAGAAGATCCTGAAGCGTTCTGGGGCGAGGCCGGTCGGGGCATCGACTGGGATAGGGACTGGGACCGCGTGCTCGACGATTCGGCCGAGCCGTTCTATCGCTGGTTCGTCGGTGGCGAGCTCAACACCTGCTATAACGCCGTCGATCGGCACGTCGCGGCCGGTCGCGCGGATGACCCGGCGCTGATCTTCGACAGCGCGATGACGGGAACGAAACGTACGCTGACGTTCGCGGAGCTCCGCGACGAGACTGCGAAGCTTGCGGGTGCGCTGGCTGAACTCGGCGTCGCCAAGGGCGACCGCGTCATTATCTATATGCCGATGATTCCGGAAGCCGCGATCGCAATGCTCGGGTGTGCGCGGCTGGGTGCGATCCACTCGGTCGTATTCGGCGGTTTTGCGGCCAACGAGCTCGCTACGCGCATCGACGACGCGCAGCCGAAGGTGATCCTTGCCGCCAGCTGCGGCCTCGAGCCCGGCCGGGTCGTCGCCTACAAACCATTGCTCGACGCGGCGATCGCGACCGCGGAATACACGCCCGATGCTTGCATCGTCCTGCAGCGTGCCGAGCTCGCGGCCGAGATGGGCGAACGCGATCACGACTGGCACGAGACCGTGTCGGCGGCGCCGCCACACGATTGCGTGCCGGTCGCGGCGACCGACCCTCTATATATCCTGTACACGTCCGGCACGACCGGGCAGCCTAAGGGCATCGTCCGCGACAACGGCGGTCATGCGGTCGCGCTGCACTGGTCGATGCAGGCGATCTACGGCGTCGATGCGGGTGACGTGTTCTGGGCTGCGTCCGACGTTGGCTGGGTCGTCGGTCACTCATACATCGTCTACGGGCCGTTGCTGGCCGGCTGCACGACGGTCATGTTCGAGGGCAAGCCGGTCGGTACGCCGGATGCAGGCGAATTCTGGCGCGTCATCTCCGAATACGGCGTCAAGGCGATGTTCACCGCGCCGACCGCGTTGCGCGCGATCCGGCGGGCCGATCCCGACGGTGAGCTGTTGCGCGCCCACGATCTATCCGCGTTCGCCACGCAGTTTCTCGCCGGGGAGCGCTGCGACCCGGAAACGCTGCACTGGGCCGAGCGGCAGCTCGGCGTGCCGGTCATCGATCACTGGTGGCAGACCGAAACCGGTTGGGCGATCGCCGGCAATCCCGTCGGGCTGGGTCAGTTCCCGGTGCGCGCCGGCGCCGCGGGCCGGCCGATGCCGGGCTGGGACGTGCGCGTGCTCGCCGAGTCCGGTCACACGCTGGAGGAGGGCGAGCCGGGCGCGATCGTCTGCCGCCTGCCGATGCCGCCCGGCTCGGCACCGACGCTGTGGAATGCCGACGCGCGTTTCCGCGAGGCATACCTCGAACGCTTCCCGGGTTACTACGAGACCGGCGATGCCGGGTTCATCGACGACGACGGCTATGTGTTCGTGATGAGTCGCACCGATGACGTGATCAACGTCGCGGGGCATCGACTGTCGACCGGCGCGCTCGAGGAGGTGCTGGCCGCGCATCCCGACGTCGCGGAATGCGCGGTCACCGGCATCCGCGATGCGCTCAAGGGGCATGTTCCGCTCGGTTTCTTGTGCCTGAAGGCCGGCGCGGACCGGGACCCCGGCGCGGTCGTTGCGGAGAGCGTGGACCTGGTGCGTTCGCGGATCGGGCCCGTTGCTGCGTTCAAACAGGCCGTGGTCGTCGAGCGCTTGCCCAAGACGCGGTCGGGCAAGATTCTGCGCGGCACGCTGCGGCGCATGGCGGATGGCGACGACTATAAAGTACCGGCGACTATCGACGATCCGGAGATCCTGACCGAGATCGGTGTTAGCCTCGCGGAGATCGGCTTGCCACTGGCGCGCTGACGACCACGCATGAGCAAATCCGTGAGCGAACCAATTGACCAATTCATGGCTCTCGCGCTGCAACCGTTGCAGGTCGGCGCCAACAAGCGGCTGGCAAAATAGGAGCGTCGTATGGCTCGCATCCCGTATCCCGACACGGACGCACTGACGCCTGAGAACCGGGCGTTCCTCGCGGACCTGCCGAAGCTCAACATCTCGCGAATGCTCGCGGCCAGTCCGGGCATGTTCAAGCCGCTGACGGGGGTATTCAACTCATATTTAAATGAGGGGCTGCTGTCCGAGGAGATGCGCGAAATCGTAATCCTGAGGGTCGGCAACCTGCTCGACAGCGAGTATGAAGTCGTGCATCACGAGCGCGTCGCAAAGCTGATCGGCATGGCGCCGGAAAAGGTCGCTGCGCTCTCGCCGCATCAGCCGCAGGACAGGTTTACCGCCGAGGAGCGCGATGTGCTGAGGTTCGTCGACGAGGTCGTTCGCGATGGCGGCGCATCGTCCGAGACGTTCGCTGCGGTGGCGAAATTCATGTCACCGGCCGAGATGGTCGAACTGACACTGGTCGCCGGCGTCTACACGCTGGTCAGCCAGTTCTGCACGACGTTCGGCATTGAACTCGAAGACGAGCCGCTTGCGGATACCGGTATCGACGATATCAGGAGTACCGTCAACAAGCACAGCCGCTAATTGGGGTCAGAGTAAAAATGCCCGCTGCGCGGGCATTTTTACTCTGACCCCAATTACCCCCTCTGACCCCAATTACTACTGCGCTTCGCCGCTCGCATACGGTGGCAACGGGCCCAGGTGGATGCCGCTGTCGACGATCAGGGTCTCGCCGGTCACCAGTCGTGACCCCGCTCCGACCAGGAACCAGACCAGCGTCTCGGCGATGTCCTCGGCGGTCGCGACTTCTTTCAGCGGCAGCGACTGCGCGGTGTTCTCGAGCATCTTTTCATAGTCGTCGTCGCCGAGCCCGCCCTTGAGCCAGCGCGTCTGGATCATGCCGGGCACGACGGCGTTGATGCGGATCTCGGGTCCGAGCACGTGCGCGAGTGATTTCGTCATCAGGTTCAGCGCGGCCTTCGATGCAGCGTAGGGAATCGACGATGCGATGCCCGTGACGCCGCCGATCGACGAGTCGTTGACGATCGCGCCCTTGCCCAGCTTGCGCATGTGTGGCTCGACCGCGCGGATCATCTGGTAGGCGCCGACGACATTAACCGCGTAAATGTTCAGGAAGTCGTCTTTGTCGATGCCGTCGAAATTCGGGTACGGGTTGAATTTCGTGCGCGCCGCGTTGTTGATCAGATAGTCGATCCGGCCCCATTCGTCGATCGCAGCCTGCGCCATCCGCTTGCAGTCCGCGTCCTCGGACACGTCCGCCTGGACGGTGATGGCTTCGGCGCCTTTGCCGCGGCAAATTTCGGCCGTTTCCTCGGCCTCGTCCTTGCTGCGCGTGTAGTTGATCACGACGTTGCAGCCGCGCTCGGCGAGGATGATGGCGGCCGCGGCACCGACACCGGTCGCGGACCCGGTGATGATGGCAACCTTTCCCTTGATATCGGTATCGGACATTTCTTCTTTCCTGTTCAAGTCGGCTTGCGCCTCACGTATCCGGGCCGCCCGGCCCGGATACGTGAGGCCCGCGCCTCGGTTCGGGCGCCGATTATAGCCCTCGATTCGGGCTGCCGTATGCTATCTTTTGTGGCCCGCGCCGGGCGGGCAAGAATGACAATAATCAATGGCAGGGGAGAGGATTGCATGCCTTACAAGGATATGCGCGAGTTTCTGGATGTCCTACGTGACGACGGCCAACTCAAGGACTGCGAGGTGCCGATCAAGGCCGCTCACGGTGATAACGAACTCCAGGCGTTGATGCGGCTGCTGTGTCAGGACGATGGTCCGGCGCTGATGCTGCATAACCTCGAGGGCTACAACACGCCCGACATCCCCGTCATTTTTAACCCGTTCGGCACGCGTGAACGAACTGGCATGATGATCGGCGAGCGCGATCCGCTCGCGAGCAAGAAAAAGCATGCGCGGGTTCTCGGCGACCCGGCGTCGTGGGTCGATCCGGTGGTCGTCGACCGCGATGAGGCGTCCTGTAAGGAAGTGGTCATCAACAAGGATGACATCTCGCTGGACAAGCAACTACCGCACGTCTGGTTCGGCAAAGAAGCGGCTTCCTATATCACCGGCGCCGTCGGTATTTCGCATGATCCGGAGACGGGCGAACGAAACGTTGGCTGCTATCGCATGGGCCAGCTGTGGAAAGCACCGCACCCGCTGGGCGAGGAGTACACCGAGGAGCAGCAGAAGAAGACGCTGCTCGTGTTCGCGTTCTGGAATCCGCCGATGAGCCAGATCGGAATGCATCTCGCGAAGGCGAATGCGATGGGCAAGCGGCTCGAGGTCGCATTTGCCTGCCAGTGCGATCCCGCGATTCACCTGGCCGGCGGAACCGGGCTGCCCTACGGCCAGGACGAGTTCCGATTCGCCGGCGGCCTGCGGGGTGCACCCGTCGAACTGGTCAAGGCGGAGACCGTCGATATCGAAGTGCCGGCGACGGCGGAATTCATCATCGAGGGCACGGTCATTCCCGATTCCGAAACGACGATCGGCAATCACTCGAACCCGGTCGGCTACTACGACGCGATCCAGGTGTTCCCGCTCATCGAGGTCACGGCGATTACGCATCGCAAGGATCCGCTCTGGTATGCGACGATGGAGATGATTCCGCCGTTCGATCACAACTACCAGGCGCTGATGCCGGTCGAGACCGAGGTACTCGCAGACCTGCAGGGCAAGCTGCCGCAGGTGCAGGACGTCGTCGTTACGCCGAACATGACCTACGTCGTCCAGCTCAATGTCGACGGCGCCGGCAAGCCGCACGCCGAGTTCGGCAAGCACATCCTGCATGCGGTCTGGGGTGCTTCGGGCCGCTGGGGGCGCACGGCCAAGATCGTGATCGTCGTCGGTCCGGACGTGGACCCCTACGACATGGATTCCATCGAGTGGGCCATCGCGACGCGCGTTCAGCCTGCGACGGACACGGTCATCAATGAATCCGGCCAGGCCTTCGTCCTCGATCCGTCGGCGCCTAAAGGGCACCATGGATTTCCGGTCGTCGGTTCGCAGATCGGCATCGACGCGACGATGAAAGTTCCGGAGCGATTTGAAACGTACCAGGAGGTCAGTCAGCCCACGGCTGAAGAAGTTGCATCCATCGCGGAGAAGATGAAGGGCATCCTGGGCTGAACCCACCCCCGGCGCGGGTGGATCACGTATGCAGTTGACCCTCGCTCAGAAGATCCTCGCGCGCGCGGCCGGCTGCGAGCCGGCATCCGCGGGCATTGCGCCGGGTGAGATCCTCACCTGCAAGGTCGACCTCGCGTTGCTGCTCGATTCGGGCGGACCGCGCCGCATCTGGCCGCGGCTTAAGGAGCTCGGCGTCGGCGTCTGGGACCCGGACAAGATCGTTCTGTGCACCGACCATTTCACGCCGGCCGTCGATGCCGCTTCGGCGCAGATTCTGAAAACGACGCGCGATTTCGCCGTCGAGTTCGGCATCTCTCGCTTCTTCGACATGCAGGGCATCGGGCACGTCGTGCTGGCCGAACAGGGTTTTCTGCGGCCGGGGATGTTTGCCTGCGGTGGCGATTCGCATTCGAGCAACGGCGGCGCGTTCGGCTGCTATATGGCCGGCTTCGGTGCGATCGAAATGACCGGCGTCGTCGTGACCGGCGAGATCTGGATGCCGGTACCGGAGACCGTGCGCGTCAACTGGAGCGGCTCGTTCGGCGCCGGCGTTGCCGCGAAGGACATCATGCTGTTCCTGTGCCGCGAACTCGGTATTGATAACAATGGCCGCGTCATCGAATACGGCGGTGATACCGTCGCCGCAATGTCGATGAACGAGCGCGTTGTGCTGACCAACATGGCGGCGGAGCTCGGCGCGGACACCGGCATCATCGAGCCGGACGAGACCACGCTCGACGCGATCCGCGCCGCCGGCGGCGAGCCGGCGGCCGACGCACTGGACTGGCGCAGCGACCCCGGCGCTGGTTACGTCGACACCCGCGAGTACGACGCGGCTGCGCTCGCACCGCAGATCGCGGCCCCGCACTCGCCGGCGAATTCGGCCGCGATAAGCGACTTCGCCGACGTCGCGGTCGACCAGGCCTACATCGGCGCGTGCGTCGGCGCGAAACTGAGCGATCTCCACATGGCCGCGGACGTGCTGCGCGGGCGCCGCGTCGCGAGCGGCACGCGCCTGATGATCGCGCCGGCATCGCAACGCGTCTATGCGGCCGCGGCGGCGGACGGCACGCTGGGCGCTCTCACCGACGCCGGTGCCTACCTGCTGCCGACCGGCTGCGGCGCGTGCGCCGCGCTCGGCGCCGGCATCCTGGCCGAAGACGAGGTCTGCATTTCGTCGACGAACCGCAATTTTCGCGGGCGCATGGGCGCGCCGTCGTCGTCGGTCTACCTCGGCTCGCCGTACTCGGTTGCGGCAGCCGCGATAGCCGGCCGGATCACCGATCCGCGAGAGCTGCTCGCATGACCGCCCGGGCATTCATATTCGGCGATGACGTGAACACCGACGTGATGGCGCCGGGGCTTTACTTCAAGGAGCCGATGGACGTGATGGCGCGACACTGCATGGAGGCGGTCGACCCGGAGTTCGCGGGCCGCGTGCGCCCCGGCGACATCGTCGTGGCCGGCCGCAATTTCGGCATCGGCTCGGCGCGCGAGCAGGCGCCGATGGCCCTGCAGCACCTCGGCGTCGGCGTCATTCTCGCGCGCTCTTTCGGCCGGATCTTTTATCGCAACGCGCTGAACTTCGGCGTCCCGGCGCTCGTGTTCCCCGACGCTGCTGACATATCCGCCGGCGACGAATTGCGGGTGGACCCGCTCGCCGGCGTCGTCGAGAATCTCACCGGCGGTCGCACGTACCGCGCCGCGGGGTTGCCGGCGCACCTGATGGCAATGGTCAGCGCCGGCGGGCTGATGCCATGGCTTAAGCAACGCATCGACAGGGGAGAGATCTGAACGTGTCTCACGCAACCGCATTGCGCCAGCTGCTGGCCGGTCCGGCCTTCATCGCGCCGGGTTGTTACGACGGACTCACCGCGCTGCAGGTGCAGCAGGCCGGATTCGCATGCGCGTACCTGAGCGGGGCGAGCGTTGCGTTCACGCGCCTCGGCCGTCCGGACATCGGCCTGACGACGATGACTGAAGTCGCAAACGTAATCAGCAATATCCGCGAACGTATTGATATTCCGATAATTGTTGATGGAGATACCGGCTTCGGCAACGCGCTGAACGTTAAGCGCACCGTACGCCTGTTCGAGCGCATGGGCGCGTCCGGGATCCAGCTCGAGGACCAGACGCTGCCGAAACGGTGCGGCCATCTCGATGGCAAGACGCTGGTGTCGGTCGACGAGATGCTGGGGAAGATTCGTGCCGCTCAGGACGCGCGTGCGGATGACGCGACGGTCATCGTTGCGCGCACCGACGCGATTGCGGTCGACGGCCTGGACGCGGCGCTGGAGCGGGGCGCCGCGTACGCCGACGCCGGCGCCGATGTGTTGTTCGTCGAGTCGCCGCTCGACGACAAACAATTGCGGATCGTCGGCGAGTCGCTCGGCGCTCGCGTGCCGCTGCTGGCGAACATGGTCGAGGGCGGCAAGACGCCGCTGCACAGCGTGGACGAGCTCGGCGCGCTCGGCTACCGGGTCGTGATCTTCCCCGGCGCGATGGTCCGCGTGCTCAGCCGCGCGGCGTCGGTCTACCTCGACGCGCTGAAGCGCGACGGCTCGACCGCCGGTATCATCGACAGCATGTTCGACTTTCGCGCGGTCAATGCGGTTATCGGCACCGACGAGATGCTTGCCGACGGCAAGAAGTATGATAAATAGATCAATATCTTACGGAGATTATATCAAGTGAGTTCTGCTGCAGGTGTCGAGGCCCCGCTGACCACGGCGCAGGTCGACGCGTTTCGCCGCGACGGCTTCGTCGTCGTGCCGGGTTTTTACGCCGCAGACGAGATGGTCAGGATCACGGCCTGGGTCGAGGAGGTGCAGCACTGGCCCGAGACGCCGGGAGAGCACATGATGTATTTCGAACAGAGCGAAGCGGGGGAGCGGATCCTGAACCGGATCGAGAACGTCCCGCCGTATCACGCCGGCTTCGCCGACCTGACCGGCCGCAACCGGATGCGCGGCGCCTGCGGCCAGCTGTTCGGCGAACCCGCGGTACTGTTCAAGGACAAAATCAACTTCAAGATGCCCGGTGGTGGCGGCTTCGACCCGCACCAGGACGTGCAGGCGGGCTGGGCGCGCTACGCGAGCATTCACATCACGTCGCTGGTCACGATCGACCGGACGACCGTCGAGAATGGCTGCCTCGAGATGGCCACGGACTTCCACAGCCACGACCTGATCGGCGCCGAGTGGACCCCGCTGACGGATGAGAACCTGGCCGGCGTCGAGTTCGTCAAGATCGAGGCCGAGCCGGGGGATGCGGTGTTTTTCGATTCGTTCATTCCGCATCAGTCCGCGCCGAACCGGACCGATGCCCCGCGACGCGTGCTCTACTACACGTATAACAAGGCGTCCGAGGGCGACCACCTTGCGCAGTACTACGCCGACAAGCGCGCGAGTTATCCGCCGGACGTCGAGCGCGAGGCCGGAAAGGAATATCATTACCGCGTCTAATTAATGGTGTCAGGCGTCGTCGTGAAAAAAACCACCCAATTCCGTCGACTGCTCGACAGCAGCGAGCTCGAGTTCCTGCTCGAAGCCCACAACGGCATCAGCGCGAAGATTGGCGAGGAGGCCGGCTTCAAGGGCCTGTGGGCCGGCGGCCTGTGCATGTCGGCGCAGTACGGCGTTCGTGACAGCAACGAGGCGAGCTGGACGCAGGTGCTCGAGATGCTCGAGTTCATGGCCGACGCGACCAGCGTGCCGATCCTGCTCGACGGTGATACCGGCTACGGCAACTTCAACAATGTGCGGCGGCTCGTCGCCAAGCTCGAGCAGCGCGGCATCGCGGCGGTGTGCATCGAGGACAAGCTGTATCCGAAGACCAACAGCTTTATCGACGGCGACAAGCAGCAGCTCGCGGACGTCGACGAGTTCTGCAGCCGCATTAAGGCGGGCAAGGACGCGCAGACCGACGACGAGTTCGCGATCATTACCCGCGTCGAGGCGTTCATCGCCGGCTGGGGTCTGGGCGAGGCGATGCGCCGCGCCGAGGCTTATCACGAGGCCGGGTCGGACGGCATCCTGATTCACAGTGCGCTGAGCACGCCGAATGAGGTGCTCGCGTTCAAGCAGGAATGGGCCGATCGTTCGCCGGTCGTCATCGTGCCGACGAAATACTATGCGACACCGACCGAGGTGCTGCGCGAGGCCGGTTTTTCCATCGCGATCTGGGCCAATCATCTGTTGCGCGCTGCGATGCCCGCGATGGCAGCGACCGCGCGCACGCTCGCGCGCGAGCAGAGCCTGCTGTCGATCGAGGACCGGATCGCGCCGGTCAAGGAGATTTTCCGGCTGCAGGGCGCGTCGGAGCTGCAGGATGCGGAGGAACGCTACCTGCCGAAACGCGCACGCCAGTCGCGCGCGATCATCCTCGCCGCGTCACGCGGTACGGCCCTCGGCGAGCTGACGGCGAAGCGACCGAAAGCGATGGTCGAGGTGCGCGGCCAGCCGCTGCTCGGGCATATCGTCTCGGCCTACAACGAGTCGGGCATTAAGGACATCACGGTCGTGCGCGGCTACCTGCCGGAGGCGTTCGACCTGCCGGCGCTGAAATACGTCGACAATGCCGACTATGCGGATACGAGCGAACTGCTGTCGCTCAAGTGTGCGCTGGACGCGTCGGCCGACGACGGCAGCGACCTCTACGTGTCGTTCGGCGACGTGATCTTCAAGCGCTATATCGTCGACGGCCTCGCGGAAGCGGACGCCGACATCGTGATCGCGGTCGATACGAACTGGCAGGACTCCGTGAACCGCGGTCGCGCGGCCGACTACGTCAGCTGCAGCGAGCCGAATTCGCGCCAGGCGTTCTATCGCGAGATCTGGCTCGAGAATGCGGGCGAGACGCTGGCCGAGGACGAGATTCACGGCGAGTGGATGGGCGTGGCGAAAATCGCGAGCGCGGCGCTGCCCAAGGTCGGCGAGCTAGTGAACGAGATGGCGGCGGACCCGGCGAATCGGCAGGCGAAGCTGCATCATCTGTTCGACGAATTCGTGCGCGCCGGTGGCCGCGTCCGGGTGATCTACACGACGGGTCACTGGCTCGACGTCGACAGCCTCGACGACGTGCTCGCCGCAGGCGAGTTTCAGTGAGCGGCGCGGTAACGTGATCGAGGCCGGAGAATTCGTCGGCGCCGCGCGCGCGCGCGGGTTCGACCTGTATGCCGGCGTGCCGTGTTCGTACCTGAAGCCGTTCATCAACTACGTCATCGACGCGGAAGACCTCGACTATGTCGGCGCCGCCAACGAAGGCGACGCGGTCGCGATCGCGGCCGGCGCGGAACTCGCAGGGCGCCGCAGCGTCGTGATGCTGCAAAACTCGGGACTCGGCAACACGGTGAACCCGCTGACGTCGCTGACCTACACGTTTCAGATTCCGGTGCTCGTGATCGTCACGTTGCGCGGCGAGCCGGGCGGGGCGCCGGACGAGCCGCAGCATGAGCTGATGGGGAAGATCACCGCCGGCATGCTCGAGCTGATGGATATTCCGTGGGCGTGGTTCCCAGAGCAGCAGGACGAGATCGATGGCGTGCTCGCACGCGCCGACGAACACATGCTGGCGACGCGGCGCCCGTTTGCTCTGATTATGCGCAAGGGCAGCGTCGCGAAGCATGCGCTGCGGGCAGGACCGGTCGCGCGGCCTACGTTCGCGACCGACGTCGTGCGGCCGGCGCCGCTCGCGTCGCGCACCGACATGCTGCGCGCGGTGCAGGCAGCGACACGCGCCGATGATATCGTCGTTGCGACGACCGGCTACACCGGCCGCGAACTCGCCGCGCTCGACGACCGCGCGAACCAGATTTACATGGTCGGCTCGATGGGCTGCGCGTCGAGCTTCGGCCTCGGTATCGCGCTCGCGCGACCCGACCGACGCGTCATCGTCCTCGACGGCGACGGCGCGGCGCTGATGCGACTCGGCGCGATGGCGACAGTCGGTTTCAGGCGCCCCGGCAACCTCGTGCACGTGCTGCTGGACAACGGCATCCACGAGTCGACCGGTGGGCAGACGACGGTGTCGGCGTCGATCGACTTTCCGGCGATCGCCGCGGCCTGCGGCTACCCCGACGTCGATGTCGCGGCGACGCCGGAGGCGCTCGTTGACGCTCTGGGTGAAGCAACGAGTTATGCGCCGCGTGAAGCCGGACCCCAATTGCGCTTTATTTATGCGCCGACGATTCCCGGCGTGCCGGACGGGCTGCCACGGCCGACGGTCAAGCCAGCGGAAGTCGCCGCGCGGCTGCGTGATACGCTGGCTTCGACATGACGCGCGAACGCATGGTGCTGCTGAATCCCGGGCCCGTCACGCTGACGCCGCGCGTGCGCGACGCGTTGACGAGGGCGGACTGGTGCCACCGCGAGCCGGAGTTCGCCGAGCTGACGCAGGATATCAACCGCCGGCTCGTCGGCGTGTACCCGAACCTGACCGAAAGCTACGCCGCGGTGATGATGACCGGCTCTGGTACCAGTGCGGTCGAGGGGATGCTCGCGAGTTTCGCGCCGGATACCGGCGGCACGCTGGTGCTCGCGAACGGCGTGTACGGCGAGCGCATGGCGAAAATGCTGACCGCGCATCGCAAGCCGCACGAATTGCAGCAGGGGGCATGGACCGAAGCGGTGGACGTGACCGCGGCGGCCGCAATCCTCGACCGTCATCCGGAGATCACGCACATCGCGACGGTGCACCATGAAACCACGACCGGCCGGTTGAACGACGTGGACGCGATCGGCGCGCTGTGTCGCGAGCGCGGCCTCGCGCTATTGCTCGACGGCGTCAGCAGCTACGGCGCCGAGGCGATCGACGCTGATGCGTGGAATCTCGAAGCCGTCGCGGCGACCGCGAATAAATGCCTGCACGGCGTGCCGGGCCTCGCGTTCGTCGTCGGTCACGAGCGCCTGTGGACGCGCACGTCCGCGCAGATCGGCAGCGTTTACCTGGACCTGTATGGCTATTTCGCCGGCCAGCACGGCGAGGGCTTTTCCCCGTTCACGCAGTCGGTCCAGGTCGCGTTTGCGCTGAGCGAGGCGCTGGATGAACTCGCGGAACACGGCGGCTGGCGCGCGCGCCGGCAGACATATCTCGATCGCGCTGAAGCCATTCACGCGACACTCGCCGACTGCGACGTGGGGATGTTGCTGCACGAGGAAGAATCGTCGAGCGTGTTGCGCAGCTACCTGCTGCCGCAGGGCAAGACCTATGACGAACTGCACGATGCGCTGAAGACCGCCGGCTTCGTCATCTATGCCGGGCAGGGACAGCTCGCGCCGGATATTTTTCGGCTCGCCTATATGGGCGACATCACCGCGGCCGACGTCGACGGTCTGTGCGTCGCGTTGCGAACGGCGCTTGCATGATCACGGCGGCGGTCATCCTGGCCGCCGGCATGGGCACGCGCCTGCGCGGCGAACTCGAGGATCGGCCGAAGGGCTTCCTCGAACTCGGCGCGCGGCCGATCATCGTCGACTCGCTGGAGCGATTGGCCGAAGCGGGCATCGAGGACATCGTCATCGTGACCGGTTACTGCGCCGCGTACTACGATCGGCTCGCGGACACGTACGACGGCTTCGTGCACACGGTGCACAACGACCGGTTCGCGGATTCCGGCAGCATGTATTCGCTGTATTGTGCGCGCGAGCATCTCATCGGCGATTTCCTGCTGCTCGAGTCGGACCTGATCTACGAGTCACGCGCGCTCGACGCATTGCTGGCCCACGATTCACCCGACGCGATCCTGTTGTCCGGCCCGACCGCCGCCGGCGACGAGGTCTGGGTCGAGACGCGCGATGGCAATCTGGTCGCGATGTCGAAGGATCGCAGCGCGCTCGGTGATGTGGCCGGCGAGCTCGTCGGCACCTCGAAGATTTCGGGCGAGCTGTTCGCGACGATGTGTGGCATAGCCGCCACCGCGTTCGAGTCGTCGCTGCACTACGACTACGAGACGGACTGCCTGGTCGCCGCGGCGGCCGAGCGACCGATTGCCTGCCCGGTCATTCCGGACCTGGCGTGGGCGGAGATCGACGACCCGGCGCACTTGCGCCGCGCCCGCGAAGTCGTCTACCCGAAAATAACGGCCGGGGACACCCCCCCCTGAGGAGTGTCCCCCCGCACAAAAACCACCCCCAGCGAGATCGGGCGGAAGGACGGGTAAATGACCCGCGACTACCGACATCGCCAT
>JBPCXI010000282.1:0-8836 GCA_051008895.1 Gammaproteobacteria bacterium
CGTGGTGCCGGTACTGCGACGATGAAATCGACGGCCAGGAGCTCGGCTTCGCGAAGGCGGTTCCGGACACGTCCTCGATCGAGGAGCGGCTCGACCGCATCCGCGATCTGACCGAGCGCGCGCTGGCAGGGCAAGACATTGAAGAGCCGGCGTTCAAGGGCCTGCAGCAGATCGTCAAGCGCTACGACATTCCCAAGCGTCACCCGATGGACCTGATCGAGGGTTTCGCAATGGACGCGGCGGAATACCGCTACGAGACGCTCGAAGATACACTGCTGTATTGCTATCACGTCGCCGGCGTGGTCGGCGTGATGATGGCCTACGTCATGGGCGTCAAGGATCCGGCCATCCTGCGCCGCGCGGCCGATCTCGGCATAGCGTTTCAATTGACCAACATCGCGCGTGACGTGCTGGATGACGCCCATGCGGGCCGCTGCTACCTGCCGCGCGAGCTGCTGCGCGAGCACGGCGTACCGCCCGACGACCTCGAAGACCCCCGGTACCGACGCGGCCTCGTCAACGTTGCCAGGGCGCTGCTGCAGGTTGCGGATCGATATTACGAGTCGGCGGCGGAGGGCGTGCGCGCACTGCCGCTGCGCGCCGCGTGGGCTATCTGTACCGCGCGCGGCGTCTATCGTGACATTGGTGAGATCGTGCTGGCGCAGGGCGAAGCCGCCTGGCAGCAGCGTGCGGTCGTGTCTACGGGTCGCAAGCTGTTCTGGGTGGTTGCCGGCGGGTTACGCGCGACGATCGCGGTGGGTTTGCGTCGGTTCCGGCAGATGTCGCCGCGCGCGACCGACCTCTGGATCAAGCCCGGGATCAGCTAGAGACGGTCGACACCAGTTTTCCGCCCATCCGTTCTTCGATTTCGCGCTGCTCGGCCTGCAGCACGTTAGCCGGCCGCGCTAGCAGGAAGCCGAACGATACGGCGCCTTCTTTCTCGTTCCACGCGTGGTGAACCCAGTGCGCGTGGATAATGCGCTTCATGTAACGGTTCTTCGCCTTGTAGCGGAAGCCCATCCGCCGGTGGACGATCCCGTCGTGGAAAACAAAATACATCGCGCCGTACGCGGTCATGCCCAGCCCGATGTACAGCAACGGTTCGCTGACGTTTACGCCAAGCCAGATCAACAGGATCGACGGCAGCGCGAAATAGAACGCGAACAGATCGTTGAGTTCGAACAGGCCTTCGCGGGGCCGATGGTGGGACTTGTGCAGGGACCAGAGGAATCCATGCATCACGTATTTGTGCGTGGACCACGCGACAAATTCCATGCCGGCGAACGCCGCGAGGAAAATTGCGAGGTTGAGCAGTAGATCCAGCATAGAAAGATTGTACCGCGGCGGCGGTTCAGTCGCTGAGTTTCGCCGCCGTCGCCGGCTCGGCGAGCGCGGGGTTCAGGAAATCGTATTCGCGCTCCAGCGTATCGGTCCCCATAACCTTGTCCCAGAACCGAAAGTACAGCGCGAAGTTGCACTGGTAGTTCAGGTGATGCAGGTTGTGGTGCGCCGCGGAAATCCAGTTGCGGCCGACGAAGCTCTTCAATACCGAATCCGGCAGGATCTCGAAGCCGGAGTGGTTCGTCACGCTGACGATGGTCATCAGCGTGAGTATGAACAGTATCGCGCCGACATGAATCGGGATCACGAACACCAGCGCCGGCAGGATCACGGCGCCGAGGACCGACTCCCACGGATGAAACGAGAAGCCCGCCCATGGTGTCGGTTGCCGCGACTCGTGGTGCACCTTGTGCATGACCGGGAAGATCTTCGGGTGATGCATCATCCGATGCGTCCAGTAAAAGTACGTATCGTGGATGAACAGATAAATAAAGACGCTGAAGATGAGGTATGCCCAACCGAAGTCGGCGACGTCGGTATAGATCGCGGTCGAACCCGAGTTCCACGCGGTGATCACGATCGCGCCCGGCAGCGCGTATATCACCGAGGCAATCAGCGACCAGCGGATCTCGCTGAGGATCAGCTTGCGCGGCGGGCGGATCTTGGTCAGCTTGCGCGCCGGGATCACGTTGCCTTGCTCACGCCAGAGAGCCCAGTAGAAGAACCCGGCAATCGCGAAATAGCGCGCGACGATGATGACGCACAGCGCAGCGAAAATCACGATGAAACTCTGTTCGGTCACGGTCAGCTTCCCTGCGATGAACCTCGGTTCGAAATGGTGTCATCATGCAGGCAGAATTGAAAGCACGCGGTGCGTGAATTTCGTGCCGTCGGGGAGGGGGTGAACTGGATACGATCGCTGTACCGCCGCGGGCGCACTGGCTGCTGGCTTTTTGCCTGCTCGCCAAAGGCCTGTTGTACGGCTTCGCCGCGGGCAACTACGGCTTCCTGTCCGATGAGCTATATTTTCTCGACGCGGGCACCCACCCCGCGTTCGGCTACGTCGATTTCCCGCCCCTGATCGCATGGCTCGCCGCATCGATCAGCGCATTGTTCGGCGCTTCGCTGTGGGCGCTGCGATTCCTGCCGGCGCTCGCCGGCTTCCTCGTGACCTGGCTGGCGATCGAGACCTGCCGCGAACTCGGGGGCAGGGCGTTCGCGCAGTGGGTCACCGCGATCATCGTGCTGCTCGCCCCCGGCTACGTATCGATCCAGGCGATTCTCACGATGAATGCGTTCGACCAGCTGTGGTGGGCGTTGAGCCTGTGGTTGCTGGTACGTTACCTCGGCAGCGACAACCGACGCTACATTTTTGCGCTCGGCGCTGTGCTCGGCATCGGCGTGATGACGAAGTTGTCGATCCTCGCGCTTTGCGTCGCGCTGCCGCTCGGACTCGCCGTCTGGTACCCGCGCGTGCTGCGTCGCGCAGAAGCCTGGCTCGCGGTGCTGATTGCCGTGGTGATCGCGCTGCCCTTCGGCGTCTGGCAGATCGCCAACGGTTTCCCGTTTCTCGAGTTCGTCTCCGCGTACGGCGGCGAGCCGCCGCAGGCAATGGTGCTGCAGAACCCGGTGATCGGGCTGTTCATCACGATGAACCCCGTATTCGCGTTCGTGTGGCTGCCCGGAATCGTCGCGGCGCTGTTGTGGCACGACCGCCGCATGCGGCTGCTCGGCTCGGTCGCGTTCTTTTGCGTCGCGCTGTTCGTCCTCGCCGGCGTCAAGTTCTATTTCGCGGTGCCGGTATTCATCGTGTTTATCGTCGCAGGCGCGTTGTTCTGGGAACACGTTCTGCGTTCGCGGCCGGTTCTGCGCGGAGCGATCCTCTTTACGTTGTTGACAGGCGTCACATCGGTGCCAACGGCGGCGCCGGTGTTGCCGATAGAGCGTGTGCAGCAAATCGCCGATTTCATTCGCGACGGGCAGCAGGGTTTTCCCGGTGACGCGCCGGCTGAGCTCGAGCCGCTGTTCCCACATTTTGCCGAGATGCACGGCTGGCCGGAGCTCGTGTCACTGACTGGCGATGTGTTCGACACATTCACGCCCGAAGAACGCGCGCGGACGACGCTGTTCGCAGCTTACTACGGCCAGGCCGGGGCGCTGAACCAGCTCGATGTCGACAATCGTTTGCCCCCGTCGTACGGCGGCCATATGAGCTATGACCTGTGGAATCGGGATGTCGAGCTCGACCGGGTCGTGTTCGTCGGTTATCCGCGCGCCGAACTGGACGAACTCTACGCGACCGTAGAAGAACTCGCGACGCTCGAATGCCGCTACTGCATGTCGCGCGAGGACGGCCTGCGCCTCTACCTCGCGGAAGGGTTGCGTGTTCCGGCCGACGAAGTGCGGCGGCGGCTCAAACGCTACTACTTCTTCTGAACTCTGCGTGTTGACGAATCAGAACGCGATCTGGAAGCCGATGCTGGCCATCAGCCCTTGCGGCAATCGCGTGCCGCTGATCTTGACCGTCTCGATCGACGACGCGATATCGAAGTTGACGATCTTGAATGCGGTCACACCGGCCGCCAGGTAGCCAATCTCGGTGCCGGCGAGATTCTTGCGGAAGCCCAAGCGCACGCCGGGCAGCCACCAGCTATCGGTCGCATAGCCGGCGCTCAGCGTGAACCACTGGAAGTCGTCGCCCATCGGGTCCGGCACCGCGTTCGCGTCGAGTCCCATGTTCGCGGTCCACCGCCGATTCGTCGAGAACAGCGATGCTTCGAGCTTGAGCTGGCGTTCCATCGTGTATTTCTCATCTGCTGCGAGACGGCTGAGGATCAACGAGTTTGTGAATCGCGACAGGTCGCCGCGCGGGAACCGGAACGTCGGCTCATTGATGTCCGTAATCTGTGCGCCGAGCTGATAGTTGTCCGCGACCCACAGCGCGCCGAGGTCCAGGCCGAAGCCCGAGTCGTCGCGGAAGTCGCTATTCCTTATCGCGTCGAACAGCTCGTCGGAATCGGTGATGTCACCGAAGCGCACGCTGATGCGCGAGAGTCGCATCTTGTAGTACTTAGCTTCGCCGCCGAGGAACAGCGTGCCTGCCGCGGTCGGCCATACCTGCCGGCTGTATCCTGCATTCAGCTCGATCGTCTGCGCGGCCTTCGTCACCAGCGCGCTGTCGTTGACGAAACGGATACGAACGTTGTCCGTGTTCGGGTCGACCCACATGAACACACCGCCGGTCAGGTCGAAGACCTCCGGCGGATCGCCCGGCATCAGGTCGAACGAGGCTTCGAGGGCCGCGAGAGCGGCGTCGAAGTCGAAATTGATCGGCTCGGCAATGCCGAACGCCTTCGACGTGCCCGACCAGTTTACGCCGACGGTCCACGCGCCGCCGAGCATCTCGCGACCGATCACGACCGGCGCGTCGGCCGCGATGAATGCCTTGCCGTAGCCCTCGGCCGCGATCAGGCCGAGCAGCGCCGCCTGCGTCGCGACTTCGTTGGCGACGATCTCGAGCGTCGCGCGCAGGTCGGGGTCGAGCGAGTCAATGATCTTGCCGATGTCGATGCCGTTCGGCGGCTTCTCGTCCGGCTTCTGGCCCGGCGGCGGCGCGCCGGGCTGCGGTGGACTCGGCGCGAACCACGCGGACAACTCATCGATGACGTCGAACAGCTCCTGCACGTTGCCGTACTCGATGCCGGCCGACGCGGATATGTGCGTCCCGGTCGCGGCCCGGCCGCCGCCTCGCGCGAGATCGGCTGCGGCCGCGGCAGGATTGCTTGACGCGGACATCACGCGCTGGCCGTGCGTAACGTCGCCGTAGGTCAGGTTGGAACTCGGCGGCTGGTACACGGGCGCAGCCGCCGCGAGGCTCGGGATCAATGCAACGAGGTAAAGACACGCGGCGCAATGAGCTCGCCATTTGACTGCCGCCGAATTGGACATGGCATTATGATAGGCGTCTGAGCGACCTAATCAAAGATTAGTAAACGAAAACCAGCTGATTGGAGTAGGGGCCGACGCAGGTGCAACAGTTCGGAACGGCCAAACTGCTTCTCATTGCAACAACCTCGATCGTATTGCCGGGGAATTTCGTGTTGGCCCAGTCATCGCCGCGTGTCCTCAGTGAAGTCGTCGTTACCGCACAAAAACAAGAGGAGAACCTGCAGAACGTCCCTTTGTCCGTATCAGTAATTCCCGGTGAAGTGCTACGGCGTATGGCCTCCCGCAATACATCCCAACTCGCGGAGGTCATCCCCAACCTCACCATACAATCAGCTCGACCCGGTCAGTCGTTCCCGGTGATCCGTGGAATCGGTACACCGATCGAAGGGCTCGGTGTCGATCAGGGCGTTGCGATTTACGTTGACGGCGTCCAGGTGGATACACCTGTCGCCAACCTGATCAGCGTACTCGAGCTCGAGCGAGTCGAGGTATTGCGCGGGCCTCAAGGCACACTCTATGGCCGCAACGCCGTCGGCGGTGTCATCAACCTGATTAGCAAAAAACCCGGAGAGGAATTTACCGGGCGATTGCGCGCCGGAGTCGGCAATTACGGGTTCTGGGAAACCAGTTTATCGGTGGAAGGCGCGCTGGTCCCCGGAGTATTGTCCGGGCGCGTGGGCGCTGTGTACCAGGAGAATTCCGAAGGTTTCTTCACGAACACCGCTCTTCAGATCATCGACGAAAGCGTCGCCGACAACGGTACGTCAGAAAACGCTACGTCGCGTGCCATTCTCGTTTACGAGCCGGGGGATAAGCTGCAGGTGACTCTGTCGGCGGATTACTCTATGACCGACGCCAGCGGTCCCGCCTGGCAGCCGCTCGACGACGTCAACGCGCTGGCCAAAGCATCATCCCTGCAAGGGCTCGTATTGCCCGTCTACTCGGAGTCCGACGGCGACGTCTTCGCACTGGCGCATAATCAGCCGACATTAAACGATTCGCGCATCTACGGCGGCGGCTTGACGATTAACTATGTGCTGAATGATCGCGTAGAGCTGATATCGATAACGGGCTACCGAAAGAACGATCTCCAGATACTGGAAGATCTCGACGCAAGTCCGTATCGCTACCTCGAGGTGGTCTCCGACTCAGTAGCGGAGAACCTCAGCCAGGAACTGAGATTCCAGTATGCGGACGAAAGATTGGACGGCGTTATCGGATTTTTCTACACCGACTCCGATTATCAGGGTCTTTTCAGCGTGGATGTGGCCGCGGAATTCATCGCTGCCGCCGGAGGTTCCGAGCCTGCCATCACCGAGCGGGGTTCGGAGTCGAAAGCACTGGCCGTATTCAGCCATTGGGACTGGGCTCTGACCGATCGCCTGTGGCTGACGCTCGGGGGACGTTGGAGCAAATCAGAGAAACAATCATTTCGTAACGAATTTGTCTTCACCGATTCGGCATTGTCGGCCATGGCCGCGGGTATCGAACGGTGTTTTGTTCTCAGCCCGGGCGTCGGGCCGGACGATCAGCCTGCGTGTCTGACAGCGCTGAGCATCCCGGGCCAGGGCGATGTCCCGCTGCCGCCGACCGTGACCGAGGCTGCGGGCGACGGTGACTGGTCCCAGTTCACGCCCAAGCTCGGCGCACGTTTCCAGGTCGACGACCAAATGATGGTCTACGCATCCTACAGCCAAGGCTATCGGGACGGTGGATTCGAAGGCGTCGCGGCCAATTTCCGGGAGTTCGGCGAGGAAACGCTCGACGCGTACGAAGTTGGAGTCAAGTCAGATTGGGCCGACGGGCGCCTGCGCGTGAACGGAGCACTCTTTTATTATGACTACGAGAATGTGCAACTCGAGCTTTCGCAGCTCAGGAACAACCTGGTGGTCAGGTCGGTCTTCAACGCCGGCGAGGCCCGGGTGACTGGCGCTGAGCTGGAGTCCACCTGGCTGGCGACCGAGTGGTTGCAGATATTCCTGGACGTGGGATGGCTGGATACCGAGGTCACGGAACTTGGCACGAGCGATCCAGGTGTTGATCTCGGTTTCCTCACCACAGGCGTCGAGCTGGGGCGAGCGCCGGAGTGGACCGCGTCATTCAGGCCTGTCTTCGACTTTCCGCTGATGAATGGCTCACTCACGTGGCGGAGCGAAGTCAACTACAAGGACGGCTATTTTCGGGACGTGGCGAATGGCGGATTCGCCGATGAGAGCGATGCGCTCATCTTGACCGCCGCGAACATCGTTGACGGAGTGCCGCCTGCGGATGCCGTCGTAACCCCGGGAACAAAAATCGACAGTGAGCGCATAGATTCGCGGGTAGTCGTCAATACGGCACTGTCGTTCGTGAGCGAAAATCAGCGGGTGGAGTTGACGGTATGGGCACGCAATCTGTTCGAGGAGGAATACACAATAGACAGGGATTTCGTAAATGGTCTGGGGTATTCCTATGCGCTGTACGGGGTCCCCCGCACCTACGGCATACTTTTAAGCTACTTTTTTTGAAGTATCAACGATTGCATCCGTCGTCGTCTGCCCGAATATCCGGGTCGGCCATGGGGCAACGCTGCCGCCGGCCGACTGCAGAGCCGGTGCTTCACTATGGCCCGAGCCCCGGCGGGATCTTCTGCCAGGGATAGCCGTCGATCGACATCTCGTAAGCGAGTCCATACAGCTTCCGCATATAGTTTCGATCGAACAATTCCTCCGGTTCCGCATCGAACGTGCTCGGGATATAGGCGAGGTTGAAGTCAAAATCGAATCTCAATGCCCCGAGGTACTCACGGTAAAGGTCGCCCATGCCCTGGGTATGAACGAGGGAACTCGCGGCTCGTCCGGCGATGGAAAACATGTCTCTGTTGACCGTTTGCCAGGGTATTTCGACCTTGGAGTTGCGGATCAGATAGGCGCGCCCCTGGCCAACTATGTTCAGTACCTCGAAGGTATCTTCTGCGTCGGACAGGTTGAAAAGGAATGACTGACGCGATACGCCGCCGTCCGCGTGCATCTCGTCATAGACGTTTCCTCCGGATTCCACTTCGATCAGGACCGGTGGAAATACGATGGGGATCGATGCGGAAGCCAGCAGGATGTCGTGGATCAGGTCGAGCGCACCTGGCTTGCCACTCTCAGCGATTGCGCCAATGTTCCAAATTACCGGCCGCGCGGCATCCAGATTTGTGGTGCCAATGAGCAGGAACCGACCGCGGCGATGCTCGGTAGCGATCGCTTCCATAACGCCTGCATCAACGTAGCCTGCAATCCGGGCCCGAAGACGCGATGTGTCGAAACCGGCTTCCCCGCCCAGGAAACTTCGGATCCAGCCTCGTTCCTCGACCAGATCTTCGGTGGCGTACTGAGTGTAAAATCGCTCGGTTAAGTGGTCATAGTCAGGACCGAGAAAAGCAAAAGGTGCGACCAGTGCCCCGGTGCTGATTCCGGTCACCACGGTGAACTCCGGCCGCTCGCCCGACGCAGACCAGCCGTTCAGGAGACCCGCCGCGAAAGCACCATTAGCGCCGCCGCCGGATATCGCCAGGATGTGC
>JBPCXI010000283.1:0-10231 GCA_051008895.1 Gammaproteobacteria bacterium
ATCACGTACTGCGTCACGCCGCGCGCGAGCGCATCACGCAGGCGCTCTTCGGTAAAGCGGCTGCGCAGAATTGCCAGCGTGCGCGCCTTCTTCATGTACCAGCTCGAATGCCGCTCACGGGCATTGCGCAACTGTTGTGCGAGCTCATCGCCGAGCAGCGCGACGGCCAGCGGGTCCTCGAGCAGCTTCGGCTCGTCGTCGAACAGCTGGTGCGCGGCGCGCATCAGCGCGGCCGCCTCGGCCATGAAGCTGTGTCTGCCCGGTTGCACGACCTTATTCTGACGCAAACTTCCCCCCGGCGCGCAATTCCGGCACCTTTGTCCGATGCAACTCGATCGTCGACAGCTGACCGGACTGCTCGGGCTGGGCACCGCACTCGCGCTGGGGTCCACCGGGCAGATCATGATGGCGACGATATCGGCTATCGTCGGCGCGAACCTGGCGCCGACACCCCAGCTCGCAACGCTGCCGGTGACGGCTGGCATTCTCGGCGTTGCGACCGCGGCGTTGCCGGCGGCGACGCTGATTCGCCGGCACGGCCGACGGCCGGTATTCGTCGTCGCGCTGCTGTGGGGCGCCGCGGGCGCCTGTCTCGCAACCGCATCGATTCACGCGCAGTCGTTCATCGGTTTTTGCGCCGGCTGCTTCGTCATGGGCAACAACATGGCAGTCATGGCGCAATATCGTTTCGCCGCCGCCGAACTCGTGGCGACGCCGCTGATCAGCCGGGTCGTCGCCGGGATGATGCTCGGTACGCTGGGCGCCGCAGTTCTTGCGCCGTGGATCGCGCTGCGCTATCGGCACCTGCTGCCCGTCGAATTCTCGGGTAGCTTCGCGGTGCTGCCGCTGCTGTATCTTGCCGCGGCGGCGATCGTCGCCCTGCTGCCGCTGGACGGTGCGCAGAACTCCGCAGATCAACCAATCGCCGCGACGCCGCTCGGCGCTGCTCTCGCGCGACGCGAGGTGCGACTCGCGATCGCCTGCGCCGCCTGCGGTTACGGCGTGATGAGCCTGGTCATGACGGCGACGCCGATCAGCATGCACGTGATGGACAACCACTCCGTCGAGGCAACCGCCGATGTCATTCGCAGCCACCTGCTCGCGATGTTCACGCCGTCGCTGGTCAGTGGCTGGCTGATCGCGCGCGTCGGCCTGCAGCGTATTCTCTGGCTCGGTGTTTGGCTGAACGTTGCGTGCATCGCTTTTGCGGTCAGCGGCCACGAGATCTGGCAATACCGCTTCGCGCTCATTACGCTCGGCGTCGGCTGGAATTTTCTGTTCGTCGGCGGCACGACGCTGCTCGCCACGGTATGCCGCGGCGACGAGGGCCGGCGCGTGCAGGGCGTCAACGATTTCGTGATGTTCGCGACGATGGCCGCGGCCTCTCTGTCGGCGGGCGCGCTGCTGGACGGCGTCGGCTGGGTAACGACCAATTTGATCGCGCTCGCGTTGCTGATGCCGGTGGTTTTCGGGCTGCTTCGCGCGCGATTCGCGGCGGAACCTGCCGGTGCTGAATCCGGATAACGACGCCCGATAACGACGGATGACCCGAAAGGCTATTCGTCGCCGGTAATTTCTACGAGTTCAATCAGGTTACCGCCGGTATCGGCCGGGTCGAGATACGCGATCTTCTTGTTGCCGGTATCGAATACGCCCTCCGGCGTGATATAGCCGAGACGCACGCCCTTGCCGGCCATCTGCCGAACGACCTCATCGATGTCGGCGACCTGCAGTGCGAAATGCGTGATGCCGGTCTGATCTTCGCCGGTCATTTTCCTGAACGCATCGGTCAGCGGCTGAATCAGCTCGAGCTCGATACCGCCGAGCGCGATAAACGCGAATGCCACCTGGCCGCCGGTTTCGTCCGGAGATACGTAGCGTATATCCGCATCGTTGAGGTCGAACAAACGCCGGAACATCGATACCGATTGATCGAGGTCGTCGACGACATATCCGACGTGACGCAGCTGTCGTATCAGCTCATGCATTTTTGTTAACGCCTGCCGCGGAATCCTTGTAAGTGTAAACCCCTACCCGCCTGCCGGGACTAGGGTAATCCGCGATTGCCGTACGTTGATTCACGATGCACGATTGACAGGATTATGGACATCGACATCATCCTGAACGAGTTCACATCGCCCCGGGAGGCGGTCGAACTGGGCTTGATGGCGGAACGCTACGGCATGCGTGGCGTCTGGTCGAGCAACTACGGCTGGTCGCGTGATTCATTCATGACGCTGTCCCTGCTCGCGGACCGCTCGTCGCGCATCCGCATGGGTCCGATGGCCATCAGCGCCGAGGAACTGCATCCGCTGAAGATGGCTAACCTGCTGTTTTCGCTGAATGAGTTGAGCGGCGGCCGCGCGATGATAATGGTCGGCGGCGGCGGCGCCGTGCTGCAATCGATCGGCAAGGAGCGCAAGCGCATGATCCGCTCGGTGCGCGAGTGCCTGCAGATACTGAAGGGCGCGTCGCCCGAGAAAACCCTGAATTACGACGGCGAAATGTACAAGGTCTGGGGCTACAAGCCTGCGTATGCGACGGACGAGCCACCGCTCATTTATTACGGCGCAAATCATCCGCAGAGCCGGCGCCTCGCGGCGGAGCTGGCCGACGGCGTAATCACCAGCGATTTCGTCGTCCCTTTGATGAAGGATTTTGTCGACGCGACCCGCGCGGATCTCGCCGCGGCAGGCCGCTCTGACGCGAACTATCGCATCAGTAACTTCTGGGCCTGGCACATCAAGGAGGACGCGCAAGCGTCGATGCGCGAGGCACGCCGCGAGCTGATGCTCCGCGGTTGGCTTGGCGAGCAGTATTTCGCGCCGTTCCTTGAGCCGGACGAGGTCAAGTTCATGCGCGATCACGAGCAGGACTTCCTGAACGCATTCCTGCGCGGCACGCATGAAATCGAAAACGTGCCGGAATCTTTGGTCGACAAGATGATCGAGAACATCTCTTTCGTCGGCGGACTCGATCGAATCGACGAGGCGATCGAAACCTTGCGTGCGTTCGAGGATGCCGGCCTGACCGAAATCGCGCTGCGCGTGCACGATGACCCGGCCGACGCCGTTCGCCTTATTGGCGAACACGTCGTCCCGGCACTCAAGAACTGACGGCGGACGCAACGGCATGCGCTTTGATGTGATCCTAGATTCATTCATGTCGGCACCCGACATGGTGCGACTGGGAAAGCTCGCCGAGGAGTACGGGCTCGGCGGCGTCTGGATCGCGAATAACTTCAACACGCGCGACGCGTTCGTGAACTTCGTGCCGCTGGCGATGGAGACCGGCGCTCTGCGCATGGGTCCGATCGCGGTCAGTCCGTTCGAGTTGCATCCGCAGAAAATTGCCCACTCGTTGCTGACGCTGAACGAGATTGCGGACGGTCGCGCGCAAATCGTAGTCGGCGGCGGCGGCGGCACGGCAGAGAACATCGGCCACAAGCCTCACCGGATGGTCCGCGCCGTGCGCGAATGCGTGGAAGTGCTGAACCAGGCCATCGCGGGCAAACCGGGTGGCTATAACGGCGAGATGTACCAGGTCGGCTGGCTCGATGTGAGCTGGGCACGGCAGCCCGCGCCGCTAGTCTATGTCGGCGCGAACGGCCCGCAAATGCTCAAAGCGGCATCCCGGTATGCGCCGGCGATCATGACCAGCGACTTCACGCCGGACCGGATTCGCTGGGCGCATGAGATCATCGATGACGGCCTGCGGGAACGGGACTGCGATCCGGCGACGTTCCCCCTGAACAACTTCTGGGCGTGGCACGTACAGCACAGCCGGGAGGAAGCGCATCGCGAGGCGCGCATCTACCTGGCGGTGCGCGGCACGATTTACGCGGACTACATTCGCGACGTCGTCGATGACGACGAAGCGGAGGTCGTCACCGCGCACGAGAACGCGTTCATGAAAGCCTACATGCGGAAGTCGCCGGACATCGAGGGCGTGCCGGACGAAATCCTGACGAAGATCGTCGATCGCGGTGTCTCAGCATCGCCATTGAGCGAGATCGAGCGCGAGATCGAACGCATGCAGGAATTCAAGCAGGCCGGCCTGACAGAGATCGCGCTGTGCGTCTACAGCGATCCGGAGCGGGCGATCCGGACCATCGGCGAGCATCTCGTGCCGGCACTGGGGTAGCGACGCAGAGCCCCCGCCCCCAAGACGACCCCGGAGACGAACTCAGACCATACCCATACTGGGAAACACGCCAAAACTGCGACGCAATACCTACACCATTATGGGGGTAAAAACCCTAACTATTTGTTTTTATTGATTTTTACCGGGTCGCTGAAGCCGCCGAAACTTTGACTTGGTCAGCGCCGATGACCATACTTTTACTCAGTACCGAGCACAGGGCCGAGCCACAAGGGGTGGTCATACAACAGGCTCTCGGCGCAACCGGAGAATCAGGGCAAATGCAGTTATTTCGAACCGCCATCGGATCGGCAGTAGTAAGCGCGATATTCCTGCTCGGATCGACATCCGCGCAGGCGATGTCGATGACATGGACGTTCCACGACGCCTATTTTCACGATCGGGGCTCCCTGTCCGGATCATTCGACTTTGACGCCGACAGCAATACCTTCAGCAATATCAACCTGACGACGACGCCCGGGCGTCGGCACGACGGCGCCACATATTCGTCCGTTGTGGAAGTCCTGAGCACACCGCTCAGCATCGCCGCTACGTCGGCCGGCAACTATATCGGGGTTATCCTGAGCGCGCCGATGACCAACAACGGCGGCAGCATTGGCGTGATGCCGGTGCTCTCGACGGAAGGCGTCATGAAGAAATTCTTCGGCAAGACGATACCGCTGCCCAAGCGCTTTCTCGTGAAGGGCAAACTGGTCGCCGACACCGTATCGCTGCCGGAACCGGCAACGCTTGCTCTGTTCTCGGTCGGCTTGCTCGGCATCTTCTCTCTGCGGCGCCGCAAACAACCCTGAGCGCAACTCATTAGCAAAAAAAGCCCCGCACGCCGCGGGGCTTTTTTTTGCCCGCGGCCAACCGCCGCTTAGACTCGCGTGGCAGAAAAACGACAGCTTCGGGTTAGACAAATTCCAATCGGAAGTCCATAGTCGGGCGTTCCCGCGCCATGGCGCGTTCACGTCTACCGATAATCGAACAGGGGTTGTTGCTATGAATCCACGTTTGCTGACGATGTGCATCGCTGCCGTCGCCCAGATCGTCCCGCTGTCGCAGGTCGCGACCGCCGCGGAGCTCGACGAGATGATCACCCGCGCCGAACGGCGCGAACGGAACCTGCAGGAGGTGCCCGTCGCGGTGACGACCTTCGATGCGGCAGACATCGACCGCCGCCAGATCACCGGTTCACTGGACCTGATCCAGAACGTGCCCAACCTGACCGGTTCGCACAACGTGTCGCTCGGCGGTTCGAATTCATTCTTCCTGCGCGGTATCGGCAACGCCGAGTCGATCGCGACATTCGACGTCCCGATCGGCACGTATATCGACGAGATCTACATCTCGCGGCAAAACCAGAACCAGGTGCGCATGTACGACGTCGAACGCCTCGAGGTGCTGCGCGGGCCACAGGGCACTCTGTTCGGCCGCAATACGACGGGTGGCGCGATCACCGTGGCGCTGCAGAAGCCGAGCGACGAGACCGAGGCCGTGGTCGAAGGCAGCATCGGCAACTACGAGCGCTACTGGTTGCGCGGCAAATTCGGTGGCGCGATCACCGACCAGTTGTTCGGCCAGATCAACGCGTTCGTCATCGATGAAGACGGCTGGATGGACAGCGTGACGACCGGCGAGACCTACAACGGCGAGGAAGCGGCCGGTGCCCGTGCCGCGGTGCGCTGGGTGCCGTCGGACGCAGTATCGTGGGACCTATCGGTGCAGTACTCGGACACGACGCTGCAGGCGATTGGCGTGGCCGCATCGCCGCCCGGCTCGCAAACCTATGCCACCGGCGATACGACCAAGAATCTAACCGCGCTCGGTGACTGCCGCGGAGACGACGCTGCAGCCTCCGGCTCGGTCGTTCCGGTCTGCAGCTTCAACGAAATGAAGTCGACGCTGCTGGCGTCGAATATCGAGTGGGATACCGGACCGGTCACAATCAACTTCATCACCGGCTGGTACGACCTCGACCACAACTTTGCGGCGGACTTCCTGGACAACGATGCGGGATTCTTTGGCATCGACACGTTCATCATCGCCAACGAGGGTTCGCACGAGCAATTCAGCCAGGAAATCAAGTTCACCGGCGATGCCGCCGATGGCCGGTTCAACTACGTCGGCGGCCTGTTCTATATGGACGAGGACAACACGACGAATTTTTCCGACTGGGTCGGCAACAAGCCAGCCCTGGCTCCCAGCTCGGTCCGAACACCATTGAGCAACTCTACGGAGAGCATCGCGATCTACGGTCAGGGTGACTGGGCCGTGACCGACAAGCTGACGCTGCTGGCCGGAGGACGCTGGACGGACGAAGAGAAGGACTTCAGCATCAACGGCACGTTTACCGCGTTTACGCCGGCGCCGACGCCGGTGCCGGTCAACCCGGCCGCAATTACTGCTGCCGGCATCCCGCTGGAGCAGTCCGTCGACAAGTTCACGTACAAACTCGGCGGCGATTATGCGTTCACCGACGACGTCATGGCCTACCTGACGTATACCACCGGATTCAAGTCCGGCGGCTGGAATGCGCGGGGCACCGCAGTTAACCAGTTGCAGGCGTTCGGCCCGGAGGAAGTCAAATCCATTGAAGCCGGAATTCGCTCCGAGTTCATCGACAATCGCGTGCGCACGAACCTGACGCTGTTCTGGACGGAATACGAGGACATTCAGATCGCGACGGTATTCCCCGGCACGACCGCGTTTATCACGAACAACGCCGGCGACACCGAGGTAAAGGGTGCGGAGCTCGAGGTCCAGGTTCAGGCGACGAACAACATCAGGATATTCGGCAATATTGGCCTGATGGACGCCGAGTACACGCGGCTGTCTGCTGGTGCGGTCGCGGCCAGCATCGGCCCGGATCCGGTGCGCACGCCGGATTCGAACGCGATGATCGGCGCCGAGTGGACGCTGCCGAGAGGCTTCTTCGCCGGCGGCCAGGTGTCCTGGACCGACGATTACTTCATGGGCAACTCGAACCAGCCCGAGACGCTGATCGAGGCGTTCACGCTCGTCAACGCGCAAGTGGGCTGGCGCAGCGACAACGAGCGCTGGGAAGTCGTCGGCGAGTGTAAGAACTGCTTCGACGAGGAATGGTTCGGCACGAACCTGTTCAACGTGCTGTATACGGCCGACCCGGTGCGCTATAACCTCCGCGTGAAATTCAGCCTGTAATCGCAAACCGGTTTCCTAGTAGCATGGGGTCAGGGCCGTCGGTCCTGACCCCTTTTTCTTGACCCATTAATTAATGGCCCTTGAAAATTGACCCTTGGCAATATATGAGCTGACTGACATGCTGAAAACAATCCTGATCGTAACCATTTCGGTACTGAACCTCGGACCGGTCGAGACCGCGTATCGCGAGCACCTCGACTACGAGGTCGTCGAACGCGGCGCGGTGGCCGCAGACCTCGGCGAGGCATGGGGCGCGACCGGCATGATCGGCCGCAAATATGTGCTGATGAAGCCGGAGAGCGGGGCGAACGTTTTCATCCGCTTCGTCGAGAACGACCAAGTCGACAACTACGAACCGATGGCGACGAACGGGTGGAACGCGACCGAATTACTCGTGACCGATCCGGATGCGCTGGCCGCGAAGCTGACCGATTCGCCGTTCGCGATCATCGGCCCGCCGAAGGACCTGTGGGAGGCGCCGAACGCGCCGCGCGCGTTGCAGACGCTCGGGCCCGGCAACGAGGTGCTGTACCTGACGCGCAACGGTGACTTCCCGACCGACACGTTCGTCGACCGCGTGTTCATCATGGTGCTCGGCGGCACGTCGATGGAAGCGATGGGCGCGTTTTACCGCGACACGCTCGGCCTCGAGGTCGGCAACCCGATACCGTTCCCGATCAGCGTCGTGTCGCGCGCGCAGAAACGACCGGCGGAGACGACCTACCCGCTCGCGATCGCGACCGTATCGAAAAGTTTCTTACTCGAACTCGACGAGTATCCGGCCGACACGCCCGATCGTACCGTGCTGCCTGGCATGTTGCCGCCCGGCACGGCCAGCGTCAGCTTCGAGGTCGACGGCGACCTCGGCGATCTCGACGTCGACTGGCTCGCCGAACCGCGCGGCGTCGACTCGTTCCCATATAACGGACGCAACGTCGGCGTCATCGTCGGCGCGGCCGGCGAGTGGATCGAGCTCATCGAGGCCGCCAGCGCCCCCGGTGGCGACTGAGCGGGTCATCGGGCCATGCCGGTCGCAGAACCACCTTACCTGCCCACCGGTTGCGCGGAGCCCGACCGCGCGCAACTCGACGCGTTCTGGCGGGACGCGTGTCGTGCGCTTCCGGACGCAGCATTGCCCGACACCTACGAGGTGCGCTGGATCGGCCTGGACGATGAGACGACGCGCCAGGTCATCGAACTCATCGAGATCGGCGACAAGACCGGCACGTTTACGCTGCCGTGGCTCGTCGAGCGCACGGACCAACCGGTGCCGGCAGTCGGCGCCACCATAATCCTTGTCGATTTCGCCGGCGCCCCGCGGCTGACGGTTCGCCTGACCGCAATCGAGCTGGTGAACTTCGGCGCGATCACCGCGGCGCACACGGCCATCGACGGCACGCCGGTGCGGGATCTTGGCGTCTGGATTCCGCTGCACACGCGATACTGGAACGGGTTGCTGGCGCCTCACGGGTTGACCGTGGCCGCCGACATGCCGGTCTGGATCGAGCGCTTCGAGCTCTTATACGCACCTTGAAAACCACGCGGGCGGACCTCACATAAACAAGTAGAGATTGACGATTCGCCGGGAGTCCCGGCGACCGGTTATGAAGGCGGGGACAACACCGCCGCATAGTGCCGCAGGTTCCCCCTTGCCTGCGGCAACGAGGGCGAAGAGCCCAGGCGGGGCTGGCACGGAAGTTGGCCCCGCCATTTTACTCTCGCAACTATTGCAGGCGGGCCGGCCAACCGTGTTCATCCAGGTATGCCACCAGGTTCGGCGGGCGATAGCCGGCGTCGCGTTCGAAGCGCTGCCGGACGCTCCGATGAATCAGGACTTCCCCGTGACCGTGGTCGATCGGGCGGCGGTGCCTGCGCCGCACGCGATAAAAATTTCGCCGCGAGCGGTGCAGCCGCGCCAGCGGATCCTCGTTGAGCCCGCGCCGCAGGTGCGGCTCGAACCTGAGTCCGAATGCGCCGGCCTCACCCATCAGCCACGCGAGCGGCGTATCGGACAGCAATTCACCGTCCCCGCCGGGCCTGTGCCCGCCGCCGATATCCGCGTGCGCGCCGGCAAACCAGACCTGTTTCAGGTCGAGTTTCGGACGCGGTAACCAGATCGTCGGCTCGAAGTCGCTGCGCTCTTCGTCGATCGCCATCGCATGCCTCGCCGCGTGCACGTTGCGGCCGATCTTGCAGTCGTGAAACTCGTCTTCGTCCTCGAGTAGGCCGAGAAAAGACAACGGAATACCCATCGCGCCGACCGTCTCCCAGACGCCGACGAAATGCACCGCTCGCGACGCGTGCGAGTGAAGCCGGCGAAACTCGACGGAATTCTTACCATCCGGCGCGTTGACCGCACCGGGTTTGCGATACAGAGTGAAGGCGCGCTGAATCAGCGCCGCGTCGGGACGCTGCAGAATTCCGCAGTTGTTAATCATGCCGGCCAGGCAGCGCACCGTGTACGCGCCGCGACTGTAGCCGAACAGGAATACCTCGTCGCCCGCACGATAGTTTTGCACGATGTAGCGATACCCATCCATGATGTTCTTGTGCAGACCCTTGCCGGTGGCACCGCCGACGATGCGGTCGTAGTACGAACCGATGCCCCAGTCGTAGAAGACCTGCTGCTGCACGCCCGCGGCGACCGGCTTGATCGAGCGCGCCAGGCGCAGAACGTTGGTCGGGACGTCACGATCCGGATCGGCCTCTGGTCGCTGCCAGGTGCCGTCCGCGCAAACCACAATTCGCCGCCGCATGCGCCACTCCTGTCGGATTCTGGACCCGTGTCAATTTAACAATTGATTATTGCCAAATTCGTCGCGGAGCGGGGCCCGCAATTGCGCTATAAAGTTCCCGATCATGGAACAAATACGGGCAATGAAGTCGCTGTTCCGCGCAACAGTCG
>JBPCXI010000284.1:0-11490 GCA_051008895.1 Gammaproteobacteria bacterium
AAGGAACGCCGCGCGGAATCGCCCAGCGAATCAACCGGCCAGCTGTTGTGGCTGGTCTTCGCCGTTCTCGTCGCCGGCACACCGCACCTTTTGCACCTGCATCCGTGGGTGCCCGTCATCGTGCTGACCATCATCAGCTGGAGAATTCTGGCCGCGACACGCCGGTGGCATCTGCCCAGCATCTGGCTGCGAGTGCCGCTGACGCTGATCGGATTTCTCGCCGTACTGATCAGCTACCGTCAGGTGTCCGGACTGAGTGCGGGTTCGGCTCTGCTGCTCGTCATGGTCTCGATGAAACTGCTGGAAACGCGCGGACACCGCGATCGCGCTGTCGTGGTTTTTATCTGCTATTTCCTCTTGTTCGCGGCATTCCTGCGCGAACAGGCGATATGGTCGGCCGGCTATCTGCTCGCGGGGGTGCTCGTGACGACGGCCGCGCTGTATCAGACCGCGCGCGTCGGCACCGTCGTTCCGGCGCCGCGCGCGATGGCAATGGCATTCCGTCTCGTGATCCAAGCCGTGCCACTAATGCTGTTGCTGTTTTTCCTGTTTCCGCGCATCCCCGGTCCTTTCTGGGCGCTGCCTTCCGGTAGCGGCAAGGCCGTGACCGGCCTGACGAACGAAATGACGCCCGGCGACATTACGGAGCTCGCGCAGTCGGACAAGGTCGCGTTCCGCGTGCGGTTCGACGGCCCGGTGCCGGAACCGAACGAGCTCTATTGGCGCGGCCCGGTCATGACCTCCTTCAACGGTCGAACGTGGCGAATGACCGAGTTCGGCGCCAGCGCGGATTTCTCGCGACGGGTCCCGGAAGACGGCCGCCGCATCGATTACGAATTGACAGTCGAACCTCACGGCCAACGCTGGCTGCTTGCGCTCGAGGTGCCGGTCAGCTGGAACATCCCGCAGGCGCACCTGACACGCGCATTCCAGCTCGTCATGGCCGCCCCGATAGACCGGCGCGTATCGTACCGGGGCAGCTCCGCGCTGACGTCAATCATGCCGGACACCCAGAGCGCCTATCTCGGTACGTTCCTGACCAACGTCCCGCAGGATAGCAACCCGCGCGCGCTGGAACTCGCGCGGGCGCGAAGAGCGGAGGCAGGCGACGAGCGCGAATACCTCGACGGGCTGCTGGACATGTTCCGCCGCCAGGAGTTTTTTTACTCGCTGACGCCGCCGAAGCTCGGCGAAGATGCCGTCGATGAATTTCTGTTCGATACGCGCCGGGGATTTTGCGGACACTTCGCCTCCGCTTTCACGGTACTGGCGCGTGCGGCCGGAATTCCGGCACGCGTCGTCACCGGCTATCAGGGCGCGGAGTTCAATCCGCTCGGCAGCTACTGGATCGTGCGCCAGTCTGACGCGCACGCGTGGGCCGAGGTCTGGATCGACGATCGGTGGATACGGTATGACCCGACCGCGGCGGTCGCACCGTGGCGCATCGAACGCGGGTTCGCCAGTGGCGCGCAGACCGGCGCCGGCGCGGTTGGCGCCTTGCGCAGCAGCTCCTTCATCAACCGACTCGCGATGAGCTGGGACGCGATCAATGCGGGGTGGAATCGCTGGGTGCTGAGCTTCGGGCCGGACGCCCAGACGACCATGATGAGCCTGGCAGGCATCGACAAGCCCGCGACGGAGTACCTCGTCGTCGCGATGGCCGTGTCCGTGACACTGGCCCTGATCGTCGTCGGCCTGGCCCAGCGCCGGCATCACCGGCCGCAGCGCGATGGCTTGCAAATAGCGTACGAGCGGCTCTGCGCCAGGCTCGGCACCGCGGCGCGCACGCGCGATCCGCAGGAGGGGCCGCGCGAGTACGCCAATGCAGTAGCGGGGCTGCGCCCGGATCTCGCCGCAGAGGCTACACCGCTGTTCGACGCCTACATCGCCCTGCGCTACGACCGCTCGGCGGCGACCGACGAGGTGGCCGAGTTTGCGGCGGCGGTTCGCCGCTTCAGGCCGCGCGCGGCCTCTCCGGCACCTGCACGCGCGTGAGCAACGCGAGACCGCCGACGAACAGGATCAGGATCGACAGGATCGCAAGTCGCTGACTGCCGGCCAGCAGCGCGACCATGCCGGCCATCACCGGTCCGATGATCGCGGAAAACTTTCCGAGCATGTTGTAGAAACCGAAGTATTCGGAACGCTGCGCAGGCGGGATGAGACCTGCGTACAGCGAGCGACTTAAACTCTGCACGCCGCCCTGAACGAGTCCGATACTGATCGCAAGCATGTAAAAGTGGGCGGTCGTCTGCAGGAACACTGCCGCCGCGGTCGCGATGATGTAGACGCTAATCGCGATATACAGGCCGCGTTGCGCGCCGATGCGTCGGCCCAGCCAGCCGAATAGCAGCGCCGCCGGAAAACCAATGAAGTTCGTGAGCAGAATCGCCTGGATGAGATTCTGCATCGACAATCCCTGCGACAATCCATAGTCGACGGCCATTTTGATGATCGTGTACACGCCGTCGATATAGAGCCAGTACGCGAGCAGAAACAACAGCAGGTTGCGGTTGCGCACGATGCTGCGAACCGTGCGCCCCAACTGCGCCAGTGCCTCGCCCACCGGCCTACCCGCCGCCTCGTGCGGATGCTCCTCGACCCACAGCAGTAACGGCAGCGAGAAAACGGCCCACCAGACCGCAACCGAAATGAACGACACGCGAATCGCATCGGCCGGCGAAGCCAGGCCAAAAGTCGACGGATTCGCGACCATGAAAACGTTCAGCGCGAACAACAGCGCCCCGCCGAGATAGCCGAGCGCGAAACCGTATGCCGATATTTGGTCGTAGTGGGTATCGGGTGCTACGTCGACCAGCAGAGAATCGTACAGAGAGTTGCTGCTCGCGAATCCGACTGTCGCACAGACAAAGCACGCAAGTGCGATCGGCCACATGCCGGCGGCGACGAAATACAGGCTGCCCGTCGACACGATGCCGATCGTTGCGAATGCCATCAGCAATCGCTTGCGCCGGCCGAACCGGTCGGCGATCGCACCGATCAGCGGCGAACAAATAGCGACGATTGCGCTCGCGCTGCCGTTCGCGAGCCCGAGGCGGAACGTCGTCACTGTCGAGTCGACGCCACCGCCCCAGAACTCGGCCAGCATCACGGGCACGAATGCAGTGACGACGGTCAGTGAAAAAGCCGAATTCGCCCAGTCATATAACGCCCAGCCGACGACCGGGCGGCGCAACCACCAGCGCATCAATCGCGGGCGAAATGGCGCACGAGAACAACCGCGTCTTCGTTACCGCCTGGCGCCTTGTAATAGCCTTCGCGCACGCCGAGTACCTCGAAGCCCGTCGTTCGGTACAGATTGATCGCGCCCTCGTTGGACGGACGCACTTCGAGATACATTCTCTCCGCCCTCGACGTGCGTGCGCGGCGCATCAGGTAGGCCAGCAACCCCCGGCCAAAGCCCCTGCCGCGCAGTTCCGGCGCGACGCAGATATTGAGCAGGTGCGCCTCCCCGGCGGCCAGTGACATGATGCCGTAGCCAACGACCTCACCCGAACGGTCGAGCACGAGGTTCGTATACCCGGCGAGCAGGCAATCCCGGAATATGCCCTCGCTCCACGGAAAGTCGTAGGTCTGATTCTCGATCGCAGAAACCGCCGCGACGTCGGCCTGGCGCATCGCGCGGACCGACGGGGGCAGGTCTTTGACGACGGCGATCATCTCTTCAGGCGCCCGCCACTTCCCTTGCGAGGCACAGATCCGCCCACGCCTTGCGCTTCTGCCCGGGACTGCGCAACAGGTAAGCCGGGTGATACGTGACGACGACCGGCACGTCGAACGGCTCGAGGCGATGCACCTCGCCCCGCAATCTGCCGACCGGATCTTCCCGCTGCAGCAGGTTCTGGGCCGCGATACGTCCCACGGCAATGATCAGCTTCGGCGACACGAGTTCGATTTGCCGGCGCAGATAGCCGAAACACTCGGCCACTTCCTGCGGCCGCGGATCGCGGTTGTTCGGCGGCCGGCATTTCAGAATGTTGGCGATATACACATCGCCGCGCTCGAAGCCGACAGCACGCAGCATCTCGTTCAGCAGTTTGCCGGCCCTGCCGACGAACGGTTCGCCCTGACGATCCTCATCGGCCCCGGGCGCTTCGCCGATGATCATCCAGTCGGCCGCCGCATTGCCGACGCCGAATACGACGTTGCGACGGGACGCATGCAGTTCGCACCGCGTGCATGCGGACGCCTCGCTCGCAAGCGCCTGCCAGTCTGGCGGGGCGTTATCAGCCGGGGTCGACGCGGGAGCGGGCACGATGTCGGCGGCCGCGACCCGACTGCTCCAGGCCTGAATGTCCATTGCCCGGAGCATGGCGAGCTGGTCTTGCGACAGGAATGAACTCGTCATTGCCGCCTCAGGGTTGCGGGCGCTCCCGGCTGTCGGCACCGGACTCCGCGCGTGTTTTCTCGGCTTTTTTCCGCTGCATGCAGACGGTAATGACCGGGCCGGACACCGCGTAACAGATCGCCATCGTGAACAGCACCTTCGGCGGCGCGAGCATGATGAGCACGATCGTCAGCGGAATCACGAGCGCGAACGTAAACGAGATGCGCTGATCGGCCTTGATTTCCTTGAACGAATAGAAGCTGATGTGCGACACCATCAGCGCGCCGGCCAGCGCCGTAATCACGCAGGCGAAAGACACGACGAAACCACCGGTCCAGCCCATGTCCGTGAACAGCCAGACCGAGAACGTGACCAGCGCCGCGGCCGACGGACTCGGCAGGCCTTCGAAAAAGCGGCGGTCATTGCTTTCCGGCATGACATTAAAACGCGCGAGCCGCATCGCGGCCGACGCCGCGTAGATGAACGCGGCGAGCCAGCCGATCTTGCCCCAGATCCAGCCGTACTCAGCGAGACGCACCAGCCCCCACTGGTAAACGATGATCGCCGGCGCGACGCCGAACGCGACGAGGTCAGCGAGGCTGTCGTACTCCTTGCCGAACTCCGACTCGGTACCGGTCAACCGCGCGAGTCGGCCGTCGAGGCCGTCGAGCACCCCCGCGATCAGCAACGCCACAGCGCTGCGCACGTAGTTGCCGTCGATCGCCGCAACGATGCCGTAGAAGCCGGCGAACAGCACCCCGGTCGTCACGATGTTCGGAAACAGGTAGATACCCTTGTGCCGGACGGAACCTGCCTTGTTATCGGATTCTTGCATGCGGGCAATCTTGAACTTGGTTGCGGGCGGCGCCGGCCATGCGGGCTGCCACGAACACATAGTGCCATGCGTGAGCGCGGAAAACACGCGGGCCGGGGCCGCCACCGGCGCAGACGCGCTATTCGGGCAGGTCGGCGAGGATGGTCTCGCCCGCGGACATCCAGTCGCCGACCGCCACCTGGAGGGCCGATGACGGCGGCAGGTATACCACGGCGCGCGGCGCGAGCCGCAGGTAGGCAAAGCGCTGGCCCTGGCCAATGCGTTCGCCATAACGCACGAATGCCTTGGGGCCGAGCGCCCGCAGGCCGCCGGGAAATACCAGCACGACGTCGTGGTCCTCCTCGCTGCGCAACCACATCCCGCGCTGCGCAGATACAGCGGCAGCGGAGTCTCCGGCGCGCTCGGCGATGCTGCAGATCGAGCCCTCGATCGGCGCGCGCACCGTGTATGCACCGAGATGACTCGCGGCGATCTCGACACGCTGCCAATCGCCCGGCAGCGTTTCGCCGCGCACCAGGCCCACGGCCGTAACGCGGCCGTCGATCGGCGCGAGCGCGCCGAGCGGCTCGGGCGGCACTTGCCGCAGCGGATCGCGGAAGAGGAAATACAGCCCGATGCCGAGTATTGCGAAAGGCGCGGCTGCCAACGCGCCCTGGTAGCGCCAGGTCAGCAGTGTCGCGACGAAGGCGAATATCAGGTATGGCCAGCCTTCCAGCGCAACCATAGAGTGTCGATGAGCGATCACGCGGGCAAACTACCGGCCGCCGGTGAACCCGTCAACCGCGTCCCGGCGGATGCACTGAACTGCGTTTCGAATGCGGATAGAATGGCGCGACTCCGCCATTCAGCTTCCCGACCTCGGACCCGCCAGCGATGCGACTCAGCCAGTTACCACTAACAACTTTCAAGGAAACGCCGGCCGAAGCCGAGATCGTCAGCCATCAGCTGATGCTGCGTGCAAACCTGATCCGTCGCCTCGCTTCCGGCCTGTTCTCGTGGATGCCGCTCGGTCTGCGCGTGTTGCGCAAGGTCGAGGACGTCATCCGCGAAGAGATGGATGCGGCCGGCGCATTCGAATTACTGATGCCCGCGATTCAGCCGGCGGAACTGTGGCGTGAATCCGACCGCTGGGACCGCTACGGCAACCTGCTCCTGCGCATGCGCGACCGGCACGATCGCGAGTTCTGCTTCGGGCCCACGCACGAAGAAGTCATTACGGACATCGCGCGCCGCGAGCTCAAAAGCTATCGCCAGCTGCCGGTCAACTTCTATCAGATTCAGACGAAGTTTCGCGATGAGATCCGGCCGCGGTTCGGTGTAATGCGCGCGCGCGAGTTCATCCTGAAAGATGCCTATTCTTTTCACCTGGATCAGGCATCGCTCGAAGACGGCTACCAGCGAATGGCCGATGCGTACACGCGGATCTTCACCCGCCTCGGCCTGAAATTCAGACCGGTCGACGCCGATAGCGGCGAGATCGGCGGCTCGAAATCTCAGGAATTCCATGTGCTGGCCGACTCGGGCGAGGATGCGATCGCATGGTGCGAGTCGGATCATTTCGCGGCCAACGTCGAACTTGCGCCGGCGTCGCCGCCGGAGACTCCGCGCGCGGCCGCGACGCGTGCAATGGAGCGCGTCGCGACACCGGACATAAAGACGATCGACGAACTCTGCGGTTTCCTGTCGATCGGGCCCGAGCGCTGCCTGAAAACGCTGATCGTCGATGGCGCGGACGGGGGCCTGGTCGCGCTCGGCATTCGCGGCGATCACGAACTGAACGCGGTCAAGGCGGCCCGCCTCGACGCGGTCGCGAGCCCGCTGACGCTCGCCGAACCGGCGCGCGTCCACGCGGCCGTCGATTGCCCGACCGGCTTCGTCGGCCCGGTCGGCCTCGACATTCCGCTGATCGTGGACCATAGCGCCGCCACGCTCTCGGACTTCGCGTGCGGCGCCAACGAAGCCGACGCGCACCTGGTCGGCGTCAACTGGGATCGTGACCTGCCGGAACCGGCAACCGCCGATCTGCGCAACGTCGTCGACGGCGATCGCAGCCCGGGCGGTGGCACACTCGCAATCGTGCGCGGCGTCGAAGTCGGACACATTTTTCAGCTCGGCGACAAATACAGCCGCGCGCTGAACGCGACCGTGCTCGACGGCGAAGGACAGGAAACCGCAATGCTGATGGGTTGCTACGGCATCGGCGTCACGCGCATCGTCGGCGCCGCGATCGAACAGAATCACGATGACGACGGCATCATCTGGCCGGAGCCGATGAGCCCGTTCGCGGCAACTCTACTCATCTTGAACCCGAAGAAATCACCAGAAGTCACTGAAAAAGCAGATGAAATATATCGTCAGCTGCGCGACGCCGGCATCGACGTGTTGCTCGACGATCGCGACGCGCGGCCCGGCGTCAAGTTCGCGGACGCGGACCTGATCGGCATCCCGCACCGGCTCGTCCTCGGCGAACGCGGTCTGCGCGACGGGATTGTCGAGTATCGCAATCGCCGCAGCCGTGACGAGGATCGGATCCCGCTGGACCGAATCGTGCAAGACTTGCGGGATCGCATATCCGACCATTGAGACCGATGGGAACAGCACGCGAATTTCCGGCCCTGATCGCGGCCGTCGCCACGCTGGCGGTGGCGCCGGCGATGTCCGCCAGCCAGGTTCCGGACCCGGCGCTGCGCGAGCGTCTGCGCGCGGCGATGACGGAGTCGACGAGCTTCCCGGACCGCTTCGATGCACAGGTCTGGCTGACGGACATGGCGCTGCGGCTCGGCAGGCAGGTGCGCGATCCGGATGAGAAAATCCTGATTCTCAAGCAGGTGCACTGGGAGGCGAAACGCGTCGGTTTGCCGCCGGAAATGATCCTCGCCGTCATCGACATCGAAAGCGCGTTCGACGCGTACGCGGTATCGGTCGCCGGTGCCCAGGGCCTGATGCAGGTCATGCCGTTCTGGCTCGATGAAATCGGCCGCCCCGGCGACCGACTCATCGACATCGAGACGAACCTGCGCATGGGCTGCACGATTCTGCGTTACTACTATGACATGGAGAAAGGGGACTGGATTCGGGCGCTCGGCCGCTACAACGGCAGCCTCGGCAGCCGCAAGTATCCAGAGAAAGTCCTGAGCCGCCTGAGCTCGCGCTGGTATGAAGGCTAGCCCCATCGGATTAGTCAGAGGGATTAGTCAGAGGGGTTAGCCGGTCGAAAAACCCTCGACGTCGCCGGCCGCCGCCGGGTCCTCATGCTGCGATTCCACGCCGGTCACATTTGCCCAGCGCGGGCCGGTTTGCAGCCACTCGGCCAGTGCCGCGACGTCCCGGGCCGGACCGATCGCGAGCACCTCGACCCGACCGTCGGGCAGGTTGACCGCGGCTCCGCGCAGGCCGAGCCGTTCGGCTTCGGCGGCGGTCGTACCGCGGAAGAAGACGCCCTGTACGCGCCCGGAAACGAAGAACCGCACGCAAGCCTCGTCGTTATTCACTATCTTTGGCGGCGTCCTGCGCGTTCCGACTCAACAGCAGCGCTTCGAATGCGACCTCTTTCGCGCTGATCGCGCTCCTTTTCGCCTGCCAGTATGCCCCGGACGTACCGAGCTCAAGGTACTCCTCGGCGCCGTCGAGCAGCGCTGCGGCTCGCGCCAGGTCTTCGCGGGCATACTTGTCCGCGCCTGCTTCGCGCGCTGCGGCGATCGCCTGGCGCGCATCGCTCATTTCCTGCACCGGCGGAGCGGTCGCACAGCCGGTCACGGCGAGCATCAGCACGAGCGCCGCAAGCCGCCCGCGCATGACATTTGCAATCCGATTTCGAGGTCGAGTCATATTGGTCTTAAGAGCTGCCGACGCGCGCGGAAACCAATACCGGCGCGACATTCCAACTAGTGTGCGGCCCGCGCAAATGCGCGTCAAGAACCACAATGCGTCGCTGTCGCGACGGTGCCGACCGACGCCAACACGCCACACGCGAGACCTGTTGTGGGTTGACTTCGTTTGATGCGCGCTACAATAAACAAAGTCACAGCACCGCATGGAATCTCATCGTTGAAAATCGACATCTACCATAACTCACGCTGCTCCAAGTCCCGGCAGACGCTGCAGTTGCTCCGCGACCGTGGTTTCGAGCCGCGCGTCGTCACCTATCTGGACACGCCCCCGGATGCTGCCGAACTGGCGGCCGTCGCCAGCAAGCTTGGCGTCGCTGCGATCGATATCATGCGCACCGGCGAACCGCCGTACCGAAAGGCGCGCGACGACATCGACGCGATGAGCGAGGCCGAGCGATTCGAATGGCTCGCGGCTAACCCGATCGTCATGCAAAGACCGATTGTCATCCACGGCGACCGGGCCCGCATCGGCCGGCCGCCGGAATCCGTGCTCGACATCCTGCCGCAATGAGTGCCGACGACATAGACGTTCTCGTCGTCTACTACTCCCGTCACGGATCAACCGCCGCGCTGGCGGCGCAGGTCGTGCGCGGCATCAACTCGGTCGCCGGCGCCGCGGCGCGACTGCGCACGGTGCCGCCGGTGTCCGCCGAGACCGCGGCGACGCGAGCGGAGATCCCGGATTCCGGTCCGCCGTATGCGACGAACGCGGACCTCAGCGATTGCGCGGGGCTGGTGCTGGGATCGCCGACACGATTTGGCAACATGGCGGCCTCGCTAAAGTATTTTCTGGACGGCACCGCGGACACCTGGCTGTCGGGTCAGCTCGCGGGCAAACCGGCGGGTGTATTCACGTCGACCAGCAGCCTGCACGGCGGCCAGGAGACGACACTGTTGTCGATGGCGCTGCCGCTGCTCCACCACGGCATGTTCCTCGTCGGTGTGCCGTATACCGAACCGGCGGTCGGCACGACGCGCTCGGGCGGAACGCCGTACGGGGCGTCGCATATCGCGTGGACCCAGCAGGATACGGCGCTGACCGACGATGAGATCGCCTGCGCGCGGACGCTCGGCAAACGCATCGCCGCGGCCGCGGTGCGCCTGGCCAAGTGACCGGCGCGCCGGATTCGCAGCACCCGTCACGCTGGATCGCGATCGCGGCGCTCGCGGCGATTATCGCGCTGCTGCTGTATCCGGCGCCGACGACCTGGTCGGTCGCTATCTCGCTGCCGCTGCTCGTGTTGATCGCTGCCGGCATTCGGCCTGCGCCCAAATGGGGCGGCTGGGTCGCCGCGCTGGTGATCCCGTATTTCGCCGGCGCGCTCGGCGAGGCAATTGCGAGCCCAGCGGGACGGACCGAAAACTGGTCAATCACCGTGCTGACGATCGTGACTTTCCTGGCCGCGTTCTATTTCGTCCGTCGCAGCGGGGCCAGTCTGCGGCGCTGACGCTCAACGTCGGACAGCGTCAGGTATCCTGGCGCCGCAACACGTCGCGCACGAACGGCACCGTCAGCCGCCGCTGCGCAACGAGCGCCTCGCGATCGAGACGATCGAGCAATGCGAACAGGCTCGCCGCGTCACGGTCGACCCGCGACAGCAGGTAATGCGCGGTCGCCGCATCGAGCTCCAGCCCGCGCCAGTTCGCGCGCAATTGCAACGCCTCGATACGATCGTCGTCCGCGAGCTCCCGCAATCGAAACGTCGCACCCGACGAGAAGCGCGAAACCAGATCGCGCAGCCGGAAGCCCGCTGCCGAAGGCGCGCTGCCCGCAGCGACCGCGAGCCGTCCGCCACGCTGCAAAAGCCCCTCGAACAGCACGAACAACGCGCGTTCCCAGTCGTCATCACCGGCGACCGCGTCGACATCGTCAATGCAAACGACTTCGCAGGTCTCGATGCCGGCAATGCCTGCGGGCTGCAGACCGTGATCCGGATGCAGCGGCAAGAACGCGACGCGAGCTCCGCTCGCCGCGGCCTCATTGACGCAGGCCTGCAGCAGGTGCGTGCGACCCGATCCGACTGCGCCCCAGAGCCAGACCAGACCACCGTCGGCCACACCGGCGAGTGTGCGCAGCGCGTGCACGCAGGTTGCGTTCGGACCCGCGACGAAGGTTTCGAACAAGGCGAAATCGGCCAGCCGGATTTCCAGGGGCAGTTGCTGCATGGTCGGCGGCGCAGACGCAGTCAGACGCGGCGCTCGGCGACGGCCTTCGCACTCCAGCGCAGCACGTAGTCGAGACCGCTGACGACGCCGGTGAACAACACGCCGGCGCCGAAAATCAGGATCCCGCTGTCGAGCGGCCAGCCGAACGCCTGCTGCGAGATGACCATGAGCATGTAGATGAGCTGGTACGCGGTATTGACCTTGCTGATCAGCGACGGCTCGCCGCTGACCTGGCCGATCAGCGCATTGTA
>JBPCXI010000285.1:0-2570 GCA_051008895.1 Gammaproteobacteria bacterium
GCCCCCAACCAGAGTGTCCCCTGCCTCCAAAAAACACTTCTAATCAATAACTTGCAGCGGCATGACCGAGCCTCGGTCAGTTTTTGAACATCAATGTATATTTTTAATCATCTGCATATACTTTCACATATTCCTGTTCAAACCCTGCCCGAGGAGCCAGCATGACAACCGCCACCGCCGCAACGACCCGGGAGCCGAGCCCGCGGATACGCCGCCGGCAGAAGCGCACGCGCCAGGCGATCCTGCAGGCGGCGATCGACAAGTTCGCCGTCCACGGCATCGCCGGCGTCAGCATCGAGGAGATTATCGACGCGGCCGACGTCTCGCGCGGCACGTTCTACAAGCATTTCAAAAGCAAAGAAGACGTGCTGACGCAGATTCTCGTGCCGATGATGAGCTGGTACGGCAAGAAACTCGAAGCGATCGACGCCGAGGACCCGCAACAGATCCTGGACCAGATCTTCGATGTCTATATTCAGATCTGGCGCGAGGCACCCGGCGCTTTCTCGCTCGCGTCGCAGGAGTCGCGCAAGTATTTTCACCTGCTCGAGGAATCGCACCTTCCGGTGATGACGAACATGCGCAGGCTGTTCGAGATCATCGAGAAGCACGGAATCCTCCGTGCCGGCACCGCGGATTACGCGGTTGCTCTGCTGGCCCGCTCGGCCGTCGTCGTGCTCCGCGTATTCGACCAGGATCCGGACTGGGAGCAGCTTTTCCGAGCAACGATGCGCGGCTTCCTGCTCGACACCAACGCCGAATTAACCATTGGAGACTCCCGATGACATCGTCGACAATTGAAAACAAAAAGACCGGCAAGTCGAAGCTTTGGCAACCGCCGATCGTCGGCATCGTGACATTCTTGCTGATGTTCGTCGCGATCGGTCTCGCCCACACGATGATGCTGATGATCGAGCATCAGCTCGGCCAGGCGTTGACGCTGAAAGTCTCGCCGCTGATCGGCTTCTCCGGCATCGTATTGCTCTGGTATGGCGTCAAGTCGCAGAACGAGGCGTTTCAGACGTGGGTTGGCTTTTTCGCCGGCGTCATCGTATGGATGGCCTGGGTCGAGTTCTTCTATATGTGGTATGGGCGCGAGAACTGGGGGATGCTGCCACGCATGGACGGCCCGGACGGCCTCAACGTCAGTGGCACGTGGCCGGAGTACATGGTCATGGGGTCGACCGTCGGCGTGCTGATGATGATGCTGTGCTTCTATACCTTCGATAAGGACACGCGCTGCAACATGTTCCTGTGGTTTCAGGACAAGCTGGGCCTGAAGGAAGGCCTCGGCCCGAGCACCAAGAAGGCGAAGGACAGAAACTATGCACTCATCACCTTCATGGAGACGTTTTTCGTCACCTGGTTCTGCTACTCGTGGAACCTGCTGGCGTTCGATCCGGGGCTCGTCGGTACCGGCAACCTGTTCGTTGCGGTCAACCTCGCGTCGGTGTTTGTCGCGACCGTCTGGGGCGGCTATTGCTTCGCGCGTTTGATCAAGTTCAAGCGCACGTCGACGGCGCTGCGCTACGCGATCCCGGTCGGCAACATCATCTGGATCAACGTCGAAGTGCTGAGCAAATTCGGCATGCTGACCGAGATCTGGGTCGACCCGTGGAAATACACGCTCGAAATGTCGGTGATGTTCGCCGCATTCCTGTCGCTGATCCTGATGCTGGTACTGGCACCGAAGAAGGGTTCCGAGGTCGGCCAGTGGAAGCGCGGTTAGTCGACCCTATCAAGCCTGGAGAAACTTCAACGTGAACAGAATTCGAAACATGCTCCTCGCCGCGGCCGCCTGCGTCGCGTTGCCGTCAACCGCTGCGCCGCTCAAGCTTCCGGAAGGCATGGGCGGCGTGCCCGACATCGGCGCAATTCCGTGCCGCGTGCTGACCGAGATGATGGTCATCGGCCCGAAGGGCACGCGCCTGTCGCTGCTGACCTGGGCGGAAGGTTATTACTATGCGCAGACCGGCAAGTCGCTCGACGAGATCCTGGAGAGCCGGCCGGCCGACGAACAGAACGATTTCTTCGGCCTGACCGACCACCTGGTCGACTTCTGCGCGTCGAATCCGGAGGCGATCACGCGCGAGGCAGTCGCCGATCTCGGGACCAGGTTACTGACGTGATGTCGGCAGTCGCCGCCGCTAAGGCAGCGGCAAACCAGGCGGCGGTATCGTGCAATCCAGGTCAGTCCCGAACGGGCTGAACTGGCTCGGTGGTGACGCGCTGATGTTCTGCAGGTCGGACGCCAGCGCCGGCAGCCTGAACACCTGAGCCTGGCTCGACTCGGAGCCCGACACGCCTGCCGTAGCCTCGATCTGCGCGTCGACCCACAGCGAGAAGTTCTGCGGCCAGATCACGCAGACCCGAGCGATGCCCTGGCTGTTGGTAATCACCTCGGCACTCGCGCCGCCGGCGCCTGCCGTCGTGCACGGATCGCCGGCCGGCGCGCCCGGCAGAACCGGCGCGACCGTCGCCACGTTACCGGCCTCAATCTGCCCGGAACCGTTCAGGTCCTCGCCCGTACCAATGACCCCGCCCACGAGATCGAGGATACCGTTACGGTT
>JBPCXI010000286.1:0-5015 GCA_051008895.1 Gammaproteobacteria bacterium
CGCAAGAAATGGTGGGCCGTGTAGGACTCGAACCTACGACCAATTGGTTAAAAGCCAACTGCTCTACCACCTGAGCTAACGGCCCGGCGAATCAATCGAAAAAGGTAGTCAGGCGCCGGACCGCGTCACGGGCGCTGCCTGACGGGTCGCGATTGTACGCGTTGCATCCGTGGATCGGCAAGTGCCCGCAGATGACACTTCAACCGCCCGCATAGCGGGTCGGATCTGCATGGCCCGAGTCAGCGAAACCGGCGCGCCGCAGGCGACATGCGTCGCAAACACCACACGCCCGGCCGCTGGTATCGGCCTGGTAGCAGGACACGGTCAGACCGTAGTCGACGCCGAGTTCGGTCCCGGCACGAATAATCTCACCCTTCGACAGGTTAATCAGCGGCGTCCGGATCTCAATCGGGCGGCCTTCGATCGCGCGCTTCGTGGCCAGGTCGGCGACGCGCTGAAACGCGTCGATGTACTCGGGCCGGCAATCCGGGTAGCCGGAATAGTCGACCGCGTTCACGCCCACGTACACCGCATCGGCGTCCAGCACTTCCGCCCAGCCGAGCGCGAACGACAGGAACACCGTGTTGCGCGCCGGCACGTAGGTGACGGGAATGTCGTCGCTGCCCGTTTCCGGCACGCGGATGCTTGCATCCGTCAACGCCGAACCGCCGAGCGCGCCGAGATCCATTTTCAGCACGCGATGCGCCTGCACGCCGATCGATTCCGCCACCGCCGCCGCAGCGACGAGTTCGGCAGCATGCCGCTGGCCATAGTCGAAACTCAGCGCGTAGCAGTCGAGGCCAGCCGACGACGCGAGCGCGAGACAGGTCGCGGAATCCATCCCGCCAGACAGCAGCACGACGGCGCGCGTCATGCCGCACCTGCCCGGCTGTCAGTGACCGGGTGCATCGCCCCACAGCACCTTGTGCAATTGAATCTGGAACCGCACGCCGAGCCGGTCCGCCAGGATCCATTCGGCCAGGTCTCGCGCGAGCGCCCCTTCACCCCAGACCGGCGAGAATAGCACCGAGAAACGCGCCGCCAGGCCGTGCTCGGCCACGACGTCGCGAGACCACTCATAGTCGGCACGATCGGCGATGACGAACTTCAGCTGGTCATCGGCCTTCAGCACATCTAGGTTCTGCCAGAGATTTCGCTGCTGTTCGCCGGAGCCGGGCGGCTTGAGATCCATGACGATCGTCACGCGCGAGTCGACGGCGCTGACGTCGAGCGCCCCGCTCGTCTCCAGTGAAACGAAGAAACCCCGGTCGCACAGTTCGCGCAGTAACGACTGGCAATTCGGCTGCGCCAGCGGTTCGCCGCCGGTCACGCAAATATCCGGAGTGTCGTACCGGCCGACCTGCTCGACGATGTCGTCAATGGCCAGTTTTTCGCCGCCGTGAAACGCGTATTCCGTATCGCACCAGGCACAGCGCAACGGGCACCCGGTCAGGCGCACGAACACGGTAGGCAGTCCCGCGGGTCGCGACTCGCCCTGCAGCGAGTGAAAGATCTCGGTCACGCGCAGCAGCGCTTCCCCGCCGGCGGTCAATTCTCGCTCTTGATGCGATCCAGGCGCTGGCTCGCGAGGCGTGCCGCAGTGGTCTCGGGATAGTCGGCGACGACCGCCTGCAGCGCTTTTTGCGCGTCATTGAGACGCTTCAATTCATAGTTGCAATAGCCGATCTTGAGCAACGCATCCGGAATCTTGCGCGAGTCCGGATAGCGATCGACAACCTGCTGAAATGCCGGCAGCGCCGCCTTGTACTTTTGCGTCACGTAATGCGTTTCGGCGAGCCAGTACTGTGCGTTGTCCAGCAACTCGCTCGTCGGGAACGCGACCATGAACTGCTGTAACGCAATGGCCGCCTGGTCGTAGCGGCCCTGCTTCAGCAGCTCGAATGCGGCCTGGTAGTTGGCGCGGTCGGTCCCGCCCGGCACGGGCAGCTGGCCCGGGCTCAGGCTGCCGCCCTCGAAGACGTTTCGATTCGCCCCGGCCTGCTCGATCGTCTGCAGACGCTGATCGACATCGAGATACAGATCGCGCTGGCGATTGCCTGACTGCTCGACGTCGTGCTGCAGCGTCTCGACTTCATTACGCAACGTCTGCAGTTCGGCCTGCGCGGCATTCAGTTCGGACATCAGGTTGACGAGACCCTCGTTGTCGACGAGTCGCTCGACGCGCGCGAGGCGACTTTCGAGTTCGTTCATCTTCAGGTACATCGGATCGTCTTCGCGAGACATCATGCCCTCGCAGCCGACCAGCGCGACCAGCCCGGCACCCAGCCAAAGATTACGAAGTCTCATCATCTTTCCCGCACTCCAATCCGAATCCTGCGTCAACGACGCTCGGGACTATTCGCTGTAGACCAGCTCGACGCGACGATTCAGGCTCCAGGCCTCTTCGTCGCTGCCGAGCGCCGCCGGGCGTTCTTCGCCATAGCTGACGGTGTTGAGCTGCACCGACCCAACGCCCTGCAGCAGCAGAATCTGGCGCACGGCCTGCGCGCGCCGCTCGCCGAGGCCGATATTGTATTCCCGGCTGCCGCGCTCGTCGGCATGGCCTTCGAGGCGCACCGTCATGCCGCCGTTCTCGGCGAGGTAAGCGCCGTGAGCCTCGAGTGCCTGCAGCGAATCGGCGTCGACGTCGGCGGCATCGAACGCGAAATATATGACCCGGTTCTCGAGCGCGTCCAGCGGGCCCATGCCGTCATCGAACGCGCCGCCTTGCCGAAATCCCTCGTCACCGACACCGGACGAACTCGCCCCGCTGTCGCCGCCGTAGGTGCCGTCGTCGCCGCCGGCCATCGAGTCGTCCATCGCCGTCCCCGACGATCCACCACAGCCGACCAGCACGCCGGCCAGCGCTGCAATCCATATGCTTTTATACAAGTCCATTTCCCACGTTCCTCCGAATCCAATAACCCATCTTAAAAAGTAAGCTTAACTTACTAAACAACAACAACTTTCAGTGAAATCAATATGGCCGAAATGGCGACCAGGCAGGCTCGCGAACGTCGCCGGCGACGGAAGAGATCCGCTGATGCACGAGGCCGTCGGTCGTCACCGTCGCCAGCACCCCGCGCCCGCCCTGACGAGTCGCATAGATAAGCGTTTCCCCGTTCGGCGCGAAACTCGGCGATTCATCCAGCGATCCCCGAGTGAGCACCTGCGTATAGCCGCGGTCGAGATCAACCATCGCAATTCTATAGTTGCCCCGGTCGTTATGCACTACGGCGAGCCCCTCGCCATCCGGCGTTAGCCGCGGGCGAGCGTTATACGGGCCCTCGAAGCTCACGCGCTCCGGCCGCCCGCCGGCGGCCGCGATGCGGTAAACCTGCGGCCGACCCGCGCGGTCCGACGTGAAGTAAATTGCCTTGCCGTCCGCCGACCAGGTCGGCTCGGTGTCGATCGAAGGCCGTTCGGTCAGGCGCTTCAGCACCTGGTCGGCCAGACCCAGCGTATAGATGTCGAGGTTGCCGTCGGATTTCGACAGCGTCAGCGCCAGCGACCTGCCGTCCGGCGACCACGCCGGCGCGCCGTTGACGCCGGCCCGACTCGACACGCGTTGCCGCGCGCCGGACCGCAGCGTCTGCACGTAAATCGACGCCCGCTTCTGCTCGAACGAGACATACGCGAGCTTGCGACCGTCCGGCGACCACGCCGGCGACATCAGCGGCTCCTCCGACTCGACCAGCACTCGGGCGTTCTCGCCGTCGGCGTCCGCGACGACGAGACGGTAGACCTGCTGCGGCGGCTTGCCATCGGCCGTCACGTAGGCGATTCGCGTGGAGAATATGCCCTCGACGCCGGTCAGCTCCTTATAAATCATATCCGCGACGAGATGACTCGCCGCGCGCATTTGCGTTTGCTTGGCCGGCTGACGATAGCCGAGCAGTTGTTCGCCGCGGAATACGTCGAATAATTGAAACTGTATCGTGTATTCGCCCGGACCGGCCTCGATGAGCCGGCCGATGATGATCACTTCGATACCCAGAAGGCGCCAGTCCTCGAAATCGATCTCACGCCCCGACGTCGGCCGCTCGATCATGTCCCGCGGCGGCATCGGCTTGAAGCGGCCGCTGCGCGCGAGATCTGCGGTGACCACCGCGGACACGTCGTACGGCGCCGCGCCCTGGCCGTCCCAGCCGAACGGCACGACGGCGATCGGCACCGCTTTTTCGACACCCTCACTGATCTCGATGCGCAGCTCCGCCAGAGTCGGCGACGACGTCACGGCCAGAATCACCAGCGCACGCGTAAAGTTCATAAACCGGTCAATCATTAGATTCGAGTTCTCCGTATCGGCAAGGCCGCTATTGTTCGGGTTTGAACGTAAAGCGCAAGTTGCGCTCGAACAGTCTCGGGTCGGCTGGCGTCGGCAGGGGCGAAGATTTCTCGACCGCGGCCACAATCGAGCGCTCAACGGCCTGGTCTCCATTACATTTGCCGACCCGCGCACTTCGAACATAGCCGCCGGGGGCTTGAGTGACATGCACGACGCACTCGATGCCGGCCGTCGCGCCGGCCGGTCGCACCCAGTTGCGCTCCACCTGGCTGCGAATCAGCGCGATGTACTGCGCCTGCGCACCTGAAGCGACCGCCGCCAGCAGTTGTTCTTCCGCTTCGAGCCCAGCCCGAAACTCGGCCTGGCGCTGCGCCTCGATCCGCTGCTGTTCGGCGACGCGCGCCTCCTCGGCCCGCTTACGTTCCGCCTCCGCCTTCCGCTGCTCCTCGGCCTTGCGCTTTTCCTCCGCCACGCGCTTTTGCTCCGCCACGCGCTGCGCCTCGGCCTTGCGCTCGGCCTCGAGCTTCGCCTGCTCGGCGCGCTCACGCTCGGCCTGCTGTCGTTCCAACTCTGCCTCGCGGCGCCGCTGCTGTTCCAACTCGGCTTGCCGCTGCTGTTCCTGCTCAGCCTGGCGCTGCTGTTCCAACTCGGCTTGCCGCTGCTGTTCCGCCCGGCGTTGCTGCAGCTCTTCCTCCTGCCGCTGCTGCATCGCCCCGCTGTCGATGAC
>JBPCXI010000287.1:0-5859 GCA_051008895.1 Gammaproteobacteria bacterium
GCCTCATGCAGAGTCGTAACCTGCCACTGACAACACGCACCGTGGCGCGACCGATCCTCGCCGCGGTTTTGCTCCTAGCGCTGGTCGTCGCGGGGTGCGTCAGCGTCCCGTTCGACTACCCGAAAGAGCCGAGCGAAGCCGTTGCGGCGTCAGCGGCTACGGAGCTGGGCGCCGAGTCGGCGAACTGGGCCGCGGAGCATAACGGCGCATCGGGTATCCTGCTGCTGTTGTCCGGGATGGACGCGCTCGGCGCCCGCCTTGCATTGATGCAGGGAGCCGAAGTCTCGATCGATGCGCAGTACTTCCTGCTGAAACCGGACGCGGCCGGCGGCATCTTCGCTAACGAACTGCTGCAGGCAGCAGACCGGGGCGTGAAAGTCCGGTTCCTGCTCGACGACATCTTCACGCCCAACCTCGACTCGGAACTTGCGCTGATCGACAAGCACCCGAACGTCGAGGTGCGGCTGTTCAATCCGACGTCACGCCAGAGTGCCAAGTACTGGAGTCTCGTCGTCGACTTCAAGCGCGCGAATCGCCGCATGCACAACAAGTCGTTCACGGTCGACAACAGCGTAACAATCGTCGGCGGCCGTAACCTCGCGGCCGAGTATTTTCAGATCAATGAAGACGTCGACTTTGTCGATCTCGAGATCATCGGCCTCGGGCCGATCGCCGTCGATGTCTCGGATACGTTCGACCAGTTCTGGAACAGCGCGCTCGCGGTGCCGATCGCGGCGTTCGGCAAGAAAGGGGACGAGGATGACCTGGAGGACTGGCGCCGCGACCTCGAGGCCAAGCTGGCCACGACCGACACGATCTACGACCGCGCGCTGACGAGTCCGTACCTGCAGAACGTGATGAATGACATCATCACGCCGACCGCGGCGCGTGCGCGTGTCGTGACCGACCGGCCGCAAAAGCTGAAGACCGGGACGGGCGTCGAGGAACTGCAGGAACTAGCGCTCGCGCTGACCGAGTACGCGAACAACGCACGCGAAGAGATTATTATCATCACGCCGTATTTCGTGCCGCGAAAGGGTGGCGCGGAGTACCTCGCCTCGCTGGCGGCCAAGGGCATCCGTATCCGGGTCGTCACGAATTCGCTCGAATCAACGAATCACGTGCCGGTGCACTCCGGGTATGCGCGCTTCCGCAAGCGGCTGCTAGAAGCGGGCGTCGAGTTCTACGAGGTGCGTGCATGGATGCGTGGCGAAGAACCCGGTGTCGGCATCAAGACGACGCTGCATTCGAAGGCAATGATCTTCGATCGCGAGACGCTGTTCGTCGGCTCGCTGAACCTCGACCCACGGTCGATTGATATCAACACCGAGATGGGAGTGTTTCTCGAGTCGCCGACGATAGCGCGCAAATTCGCCGAGGAACTCGACCAGGAGTTGCCGGCGGCCGCTTACCGCGCCGTGCTCGAGGACGGTAATCTGCGCTGGCGATACGAGCATGGCGAATACAAAGAAACACTGAAGCGCGAGCCACAATCCGGCTTCTGGCGGCGGTTCTCGAGCGGCTTCTACGGCATACTGCCGATTGAGGGCCAGCTATGACCGACCTTTGGACCGTTCTCGTCCCGATCCTCCTGACCGATGCGCTGAATCCGGTCTTGTTTGCGTTCCTCGTATTCGCCGCCGGCACCGCCCGACCCGTGCTGAACAGTACCTCGATGCTCGCCGGCCACACATTCGCCTACTTCGGCGCCGGTATCGCGATCGGGATCGGCCTCGAGGCAATCGTCGATCGTCTCAACAACCCGCAGTTCATCGATTTCGTCATCGAGCTGGCCATCGGCCTCGCGCTGGTTGCGCTCGCGATTCCGAGTCGCAACGATACGGGCAAGCGCCCTGACGAGAACACGCCCGAGCTCAACGTCGCATCGTCTTTCGCTTACGGCGCGTTCATCAACTTCATCGGCATTCCGTTCGCGGTGCCGTACTTCGCCGCCGTCGGGCAGATCATGAAATCCGACCTGTCGCAGCCGCAGGCTTACCTGACGCTAGCGATCTACAATCTCGTGTATGCGCTGCCGTTCGCGCTGGTGCCGATCGCCCGCGCCATCATGGGCGAGGAGGCACGGCCGCTACTGGAACGTATTAAAGAGTTCATCGAAAAGGTCAGCGGAATGCTGATGCCGATCCTGCTGAGCGCGATCGGTATCGCGTTAATCGCCGACGCGATCACCTACTTCGTGACCGGTGCGTCGCTGTTCCCGGTGGATCTATTCGGCTGACCACAGCCCCGGTACGCAGAACCCGCAGTTACCCCGCTGTTACCCCGCAGTTATATTGGCCCGATGCTTGGTTATGATCGTGAGCAATTGCGAAAAAGAGGGGTGATTCGTGACTCGAATCTCTGAAGTCGATCTGCACGCGTTTCCGATCGATCGCTACGCGTCGATCGCCAATCACGGCACCGTCGAAGAGCTTCACGAGCTGGCAAAACGAGCACGTCACTGTCTCGACGGGCAGGCAATCTGGCACGTAAATTCGACGGCCGCGGGCGGTGGCGTGGCCGAGATGCTACCGACGATTCTGGGTTACTGCCGTGATCTCGGCATCGACGCGCGTTGGCTCGTCATCAGCGGAGAACCAGACTTTTTCCGTGTCACCAAGAGGCTGCATCACGCGCTGCACGGGGAAGCCGGCGACGGCACGCCGCTGGATGAAGCCGCCCGGCGCATATACGAGCGCACGATGGAGGAAAACGCGGGCGATATCCTGTCGATAGTTCGGCCGCGTGACATCGTCATTCTGCACGACCCGCAGACGATTGGACTAGCCGAGGAGCTGTCGCGACATGGCGCGATCGTACTCTGGCGCTGCCACATCGGTCAGAGCGAGGCCATGCCGGAGGCCGACGCCGCATGGGAATTCCTCGCGCCATATCTCAAACACGCGCGCCGCTTCATCTTCTCGCGGCAGGCTTACGTGCCGGACGCACTCGACCACGGCAAATCGCGCATCGTGCAGCCAACGATCGACCCTTTCTCAGCCAAGAACCAGGAACTCGAAGATGACACGGTGCGAACGATCCTCGTGCATGCCGGGATCCTCGCCCGCCCCCTGCCGAACAAGCCGAACTACGAGTTCACGCGCCGCGACGGGTCGCGCGGCCGCGTCGACCGGCATGCCGACATCGTGCGCTGCGGCCGGTCGACGGCCCCCGACGTGCCGCTGATTATCCAGGTGTCACGCTGGGATCCGCTCAAGGATCCGATCGGCGTCATGCACGGTTTCGCCCACTACATCGCCGCCAATCCCGACAGCGATGCCGAGCTACTGCTCGTCGGACCCTCGGTGCGGTCCGTCGCGGACGACCCGGAGAGTGCGGCGACGTTCCAGCAAGTCTTTGGCGCCTGGTGCGAATTGCATCACTGGCAGCGCGATCGCGTCCACCTGATCATGCTGCCGATGGTCGACGTCGAGGAGAACGCGGCCATCGTCAACGCGCTGCAGCGCCATGCGAGCATCATCGTGCAGAAGAGCCTGCAGGAAGGCTTCGGCCTGACCGTGACCGAGGCGATGTGGAAGGGTCGCCCGATCATCGCGAGCCGCGTCGGTGGCATCCAGGACCAGATCACGAGCCGCGAGCATGGCCTGCTGCTGAACGATGCGACCGACCTCGAGGAGTTCGCCGGCGCAATCGAAGCCGTCATGCGCGACCCGGCGTGCGCGCAAAAGATGGGCGCAGCCGCTCGCGAGCGGGTCCGCGACGAGTTTCTACAAACTCGCAGCGTTTTTCACTATCTGAACCTGATCATCGAGTTCTGCGGCGGGGAGGACCAGTGCGAGATCGCTAGTCCTGCCCGTGGTTGATGTAGATCGGGTCGAAGTAGTCTTCGCTCGTCTTGCCTTCCGCGCGGAGCGCCATGCCAACCAGGCACTCGCGCACGAGCCGGTTCGAGTTCAGCACAGTGGTGTAACCCGGGTCCAGGTTCGGCGCCAGCTCGACCAGTTCGAAGCCAACGACATTCGTCTCGGCGCACAGCCGTCGAGTGATCCGAAACGCTTCACGCGTCGTCAACCCGCCGGGCTCCGGCGTGCCGGTGCCGGGCATGTAGGCCGGATCGAGCGCATCGATATCGAACGAGATGAACAGGTACTCGGGACCCTCGTTCGCCTCTCGAATCACGTCGTTCATCACCGCGGGCCAGCCGCGCTTCTCGATTTCGTTCATCGTGTGATAACGCAGGCCCTGTTCCTGCAGCCACTCGAACGTCGCGCGGTCGGGATAGTAGCCACGCAACGCGACCTGGATGAAATTCTTGCCCGGCACATGGCCTTCCTTGATCAGGCGATAGACCGGCATGCCGTGGCTGATCAGGTGGCCGAACTGGTACTTGCCGCCATCGTAGTGTGAGTCGAAGTGGATCACACCGACGTTGCCCTTGCCGTAGACGTCTGCCAGCGCCGCGACGTCAGAATACATCAGCGAATGATCGCCGCCGATAATGAGCGGAATCACGTTTTTGCCTTTCTTGTTTTTGACTTCGGCCGCCTCGCGAACGATGTCTCGGATCGCATGCATCGATCGCTCGGTGCTGAGGAAATCGACCGGCGCATCGCCGTAGTCGACGATGTTCAGTACCTTGAACGGATCGACGCCGGTGCCGATGTGCGGCATGTCGGCGGCGCCCCAGCCGCCGTAGATGCAGCACGAGCGAAACGCCATCGGCCCCTGCGACGCTCCGCGGCCGCCCGAACCCATGTCCGTGTACGCGCCGATCATCGCGACGTCGACGTCGGCGGCCGCCAGATCGGCCGGCGTCAGCGCGATCGGTTGCTTGAAGAACGTCGGGATGCCCTGCCAGTCCATGCCAAAGTGGTAGCGCTGCGGATTGAACGTGCCCGGCACCCGCCCCTCCTGCAGGTCATCGCGCTTGGTCTTCCAGGCGTCCCAGGTTGGATCGTCAGGATTCATCGGGATCACCGATTCCTCACCCGGCTGCCGATCGGTCCCCCATTCGGCGACGTCATCGGCGCCGACGCCGAGACCGGTCTGCGCGAACGCCAGCGAGGGACAAAAAAGCAATAAAACCCAGATGAGAAGGACTGACGAACCGCGCATCGCTATTCTCCTTTTATCCAACGCCGGACGGCGCCGCATTTCCGGACCCATGTTAAGGTACGCCGGCTCTCGGTGTAAAACGGTTATCAATTTCACGTGCGTATTTTCATATTCGCGACCATCCTGTGTTTCGGATTCATGACGGCATCGGCGGCCGAGCCCGGCGATGCGTATCACCCGCACCAGCATGCCTCGCTGTTTCTGGGCGCCGGCGCCGAGCGCAAGAAGGATGGCCGCGAGAAGCAGATCGGCATCGCGGTCGGCGGTGAGTACGAATACTGGTTTCGCCCGCAATGGGCGATTGGCGGTGTGTTCGAGGCACTGGGCAAGAACACGCTGCGCGACATCGTCGTCGTCGTGCCGATCAGCTACCGACCGGCCGAAGGCTGGCGCCTGTTCGCCGGGCCCGGCTACGAGTTCACGGCGACGAAGGACAAGGCGCTGCTGCGCATCGGCGTGGGCTACGAGATCAAACTCGACGGCAACTGGAGCGTCGCGCCGGAACTGATCGCAGATTTTATCGACGGCGGCGCGCAGACCTTGCTGATGGGCGTCGCGATCGGCTACGAATTTTAAGTATCGGGGCTAGATATCCGGTGTCTGACACCGGGCTTTTCAGGCCCTTGACGGTCCGATCGGGCCGACCCGTCTTGTTGGCGGTTTCGGGAAGCGACGCTTAGAACGCGTTAAATAATTGGTGTCTGACACCAAGTGGCCGATAATCCCCCCGTGAAACAGAGCCTCGTCGACAAACTGCAGCAACTCGTCGCCCGTTCCGAGGAA
>JBPCXI010000288.1:0-3932 GCA_051008895.1 Gammaproteobacteria bacterium
CCAGACCGTGCCGGGCAAGGGCTGGTTCACCCTGCTCCGACTCTACGGGCCGCTGGAGCCGTGGTTCGACAAGACCTGGCGGCCGGGCGAGATCGAACTGGCGCAATAGTCGCGCGTATCGCAACCCCGCCTGCCGCTAGCCAGAAACCAGCGATGAGGCGCCATCAACGCATCGGCGTGGCGATGCTGTCCTCCACCCGTTCCAGGGATGCAACACCGACCACGATCATCCCCCGCTGCGGTCGGTTCACGTCCATGATCAGCAGTAGCACGGCACCAATAAGGATCGCCAGCAGGATCATCGGGGCGCGTCCGCGGTGCGACGCGGCGCCGAACCCCCACGCAAGAAAGCCCAGCGCAAGGGCCGCCAGGGTCAGCAGCAGGTAATACAGCTGGGCGGGCAGATGATTCTGGAGCGACGCGAGTCGCATCTCGTGAAGATCTATCACCTCATTCGCCGCACTGATCAGCGACGCCAAAACCGCATTCGCGGTGGACGGCACGTTCGCGCGCTCGACCACGGACCAAATCGCCGCGTGGATTTCTTCGCTCTCGCTCCGCGCCGCGCGCAAGAGTTCCGGGCTGTCACGTGACCCGCCGAGTGCGACCCGGGCCTGGGTATATGCGGAGAGCGCTTCCCGGAGTTCGGCGGGAAGCGGCTCCGCGAGCAGCGCTGCGCGCAGCGACAGCGTTCCGATCGCGTTGGCCTCCTGGATGATGATGGCGCGCCGATCGTCCCAACGCGAAATTGCCATCGAGAGGGCGAAACCGAGGAGGAGACCGAGAAGACCGAGTACCGCGCCGCCGATCCCGGTCATCAATGCACGCAGAGAATCCGGCGCCCTTTCCTGGGCCAAACCCAGCCGGTATCCGATTTCGCATGCCGTCAGCAGCAATACGATCATCACGAAGGCGATCAGCCAGTGATCGATCAGGTAAAAGGTGTCAGTATCGAAGAGCATTCGCTTCGTCACGCTTCGTCCATTGCGGCGGTCAGCACGATGAGCCGATCTTTCTCGTTATGTTCCCAGCCGAGATCGTCGCTCGCGTTCAGTACGACGCGACCGTCATCGACATTGGGCGACAGGATTCCGATCGCGAGCTCGCCGCGCAGAGTCGCGGCCGTGGACAGGTCGCCGAAACGCATACGCCCGGTATCGGCTTGCGGCTCGATCTTGCGCAAAGCGAAATGGGTGCCCGACGGATGCACGAGTTCGCTGTACACCTTACGCAACGGCGGCGCCAGGGCAACCTGGGAAAGCACGTAACTCACTGCCATCGGGCTCACCATGACGTCGTCGACCTTCTGTTGAAACAGGGGCACGTTTTCCTCCTCCAGGATCTCGGCGACGACGTGAGGATCATCCGTCATCGACGGCATCATGGCGAGGGTGACGCACGCGGACAACGTGGCCGCGTCGGCGACGGCCTCCTCACCGAGCCTTTCGCGGGCGATGAAGATGATGCTGTCGTATGTCTCTGGCGCGAGTGATTCCAGTTCATCGGGATTGAGGAAGTTCGCCATGACGTAATTGACGGACGCTTGCTCCATGCCGGCCAGGGTATTCTCCCGTTCAGCGGGCGTGGCGATACCGACGATATCGATTTCGCGAACGGCATCCGAATATCTGAGCATCTCCCGCACGAGAAGCGGTATCTTTCGGCTCCAGCCGAGAATCAGGATCCGACGAGCAAACGTTTCATCCTCGCGGAGCGTCATGGAATTCGATGAGCGCAACTTAAGCGAAGCACCCGTCTCGATCTGACAATCCCGATTGCGCCGGGCGATAAAAATCAGCTGGTCGTTACTGCTCACCCGCGTGTCAGCTGGCGGATTCAGCCTGACGGTGTTCGTCGATCCGCTGATCAACCCGATCAGCGTCGAATCGCCGGCACCTGCGCGCAGCTCGGCGAACGACGCATCGACCTTATCCGGCATCGGGTGTACGAACAGTGAATTGCCATCATTAATCGATAGCAGCTCAGCGTAGACGCCCCACACTCCGGGTTTGAGCGCGGATTGCGCCAGCAGCCGCGCCACGCTCTGGTCCGCACGGACGACTTCCAGCGGGCCTGGGTACGCGGCCGCGGCGACCTGACCGCGATTCGCGTTGTAAAGCGCCGCGACGGCCTGCGGATAGCGGTCGTCGTTCCCGGCATGATGGGATATGGTGGCCAGCGCCTTGATAACTTCCGCGTCGCTGACGCCGGGCTGCGCCGTCGCGAAATCGGCGCCCGGGAAAATAATCGCCGCCGCGTCACGAAACGATGCCCGTTCGAGGCCATCGAGGTGCAGCGGATTCCCCCGGCGGAGAATCACGCGACGGTCGTCCCAATGTGGGCCCAGGGCCGAGCGCAGGTTGTCGCGCAGGTCGACGTCGACCGCGTCATCCAGAATCACGATTCGCAGCGTGTGAGCGTCGTGCTTCTTCAGAAAACGCGTTACCCGACCCGTGGCCCTGAGTAACTCGAGCACGATGGACGGGGTCCGGTGATTCCAACCCATTATTAATATGTGATCGCTGAACGGGAGTTCGGACAGCCCGGTCTCAACCCGACGAATCCAGTCGTTCATCCACTGGGTCAGAATCGCGACCAGCAAACCCAGGAACAGCACATACCCCAGGACGGTCACGACCGTCGATACGGTGCGGCCTATCGTGCCCTCATCGTCGCCCAGGTATCCCGGATCGCTCAGCCGCAGGAACGCCCACCAGAGCGCGTCGCCGAAATCTTCATGCTGCGGATCGAGAAACAGGACCAGTCCGCCAGCAACCAGGGACACCGTGGCGATAATCAGTCCCGCAGCGAACAGCCGATAGTGAACGCCCCGTAACAGAAAGCGCTCGATCGTGATTCTCAGCCGCTTCATGCGGGCTCGGACGGCTCTGCCGAATCTTCACCGCGGTCGACGAAGAGCGAACCGTCGATATGCACGTCGCGCTGCGGGAATGCGACGACGATGCCGTGTTCCCTGAAGACTTTGTCGATCGCGAAACGAACGTCGCTACGGGCGATACGAACGCTGAAGCGTTGCTCTGCTCTCACCCAGAAGAAGACCTCGAAAATGAGCGAGTTGTCGCCGAAGTCCATGAACAGGACGCGCGGCTCAGGCTCCTTGAGAATCTTCGGATGCTCATCGACGACGCGCTCCATCAGCTCCCGAACCAGCTCGGTCGGAGAACCGTATTGCACGCCGACGATGACGGAGCCGCGCACGTCACGGTCGACGATGGTCCAGTTGACGACCGTGTTTTCCAGCAACGCGCTGTTCGGGACGAGCATGCGCACGCCGTCGACACGTTTGATTCTCGTATAGCGGGAATGGATGGCCTCCACCTCCCCGCGATCCTCGCCGAACTCGAGGAAATCACCGATACGGATCGGACGCTCCCAGATCAATATCCAGCCACTGATGAAGTTGTTGATCAGGTTCTGCGCCCCGAAACCGACACCGATCGCGACCGCACCGGACACGAAGGCAAACGCGCCGAGGGGCAGGTTCAGTATGTCCAGGATCGTGACGGCGAGCAGACCCAGTGCGACGATATAGAAGGCGCGACCGGAGAACTGGATGACATCCGGACTGAGTTCACTGCGGACCAGGTATCGATTGAGCAATCGCCCCCCGACACGGATCAGCGCGAAGCCGACCACCAATACGACCGGGACAACCAGCAACTGCGAGACGGTGACAGTCTGCTCGCCGAACTCGAAAAGCTCGCGGCTTAGAAACGATTCAGGCTTGTCCATATCTTTCCACGCCTCGGAGGATGCTGGTTCTACTTACGGTTGGTCCGTCGATCCTTCACCGCCATCTTTGGCCCCATCGTCATTCGCAAGCTCGGCACGCACGCGTGGCAGTGAATCGGGATGATTCGCGTTCAGCCAGGCGATCAGCGCCTCGCGGACGTCGCAGCGCAGGTCCCATG
>JBPCXI010000289.1:0-3377 GCA_051008895.1 Gammaproteobacteria bacterium
GCCCGATCGTCAACGACGAGTTCGGCGACGTGTTCGGCAGCCTGGTCGCGATTACCGGCGACGGATTCGACTACCGCGAACTCAAGGAAATCGCGGATGAGGTGCGTGACGAGTTACTGCTGATCGACGACGCGGCGAAGGTCGAGATTATCGGTGCGCAGGAGGAGCGCGTCTTCGTCGTGTTCGAAAACGCGCGCCTGGCCGAACTTGGCATGTCGCCGGCGCAGCTGCAGGCCGCACTGCAGGAGCGCAACATAGTCTTGCCGGGCGGCGACGTAACGTCGCTGTACGAGAAAATCGTGCTGGAGCCGACCGGCAACTTCGAATCGCTGGAAGAATTGCGTCGGTCGATCGTCACCCTGCCGCGCAGTAACGCGATGGTCCGGTTCGAGGATGTCTTGTCCATAGAGCGCGGCTACGTCGACCCGCCGGAGGTCAAGGTCCGTTTCAACAACGAGCCGGCGCTGATGCTCGCGATATCGCTGCGTGAGGGTGGCAATATCCTGCGCCTCGGCGAGGGTATCGTCGATGTGATGGAACGGGCGCAACGCGTCTACCCGGTCGGCGTGGACTTCGAATTGCTGAACTTCCAGCCGCGCGATGTGCGCATGAAGATCAACGACTTCGTGCGCAACCTGGCGCAGGCCATCGTGTTTGTTGCGGCGATCATGCTCGTATTTCTGGGTCTGCGTACCGGGCTGATCGTCGCCAGCCTGATCCCGGCGACGATTCTTACGTCTTTCTTCATCATGTCGCTGCTCGACATCGGCCTTGATCAGATGTCGCTCGCGGCGCTGATCATTGCGCTCGGCATGCTCGTCGACAACGCGATCGTGATGTCCGAATCGATCATGGTGCAATCGGGTCGCGGCAAATCCATCGTCGACGCGGCGATCGACTCCGCGCGGGAGTTGCGCCTCCCGCTGTTGACGTCGTCGCTGACGACCGCCGCTGCGTTTTTGCCGATATTCCTGTCCGAGTCGAACACCGGTGAATATACGGCGCCGCTGTTCAAGGTCGTGACGATCACGCTGCTGTGCTCCTGGGTCATGGCGTTGACGTTGATCCCGTTCCTGTGTGTCTGGTTCCTGAAGGTCACACCGCCAGCGGACAGCCGACGATCGCTCGCGCGTCGCTTCGGATTCCTGTACCGGTCGGCGCTGTTGTTCGCGTTGCGCAATCGCGTGTTGACCCTCGTCCTGGTCGGCGTGGCTTTCGTTGCGGCAATGCAGGGGCTCGCGAGCGTGCCGAAGATTTTCTATCCGCCTAACGACCGCGCGACGTTTACCGTCGAGCTCGACCTGCCCGTCGGGTCGCCGATCGAGCGCACCGATGCGGTGACCGCCGCGATCGAGCGGTTCATCACGGATACGCTGCCGGTCGCGGCGGACGGGGTGCCGGGCATCGTCAACGCCGGCACGTTCATCGGGCAGGGTCCGCCGCGCTTCGTGATCACACTGGATCAGAAGCAGCGCAGTCCGAACTACTCTTATATTCTCGTTAACCTCGATTCCGACGAAGCGCTGACGCCGGACCTGTTCGCGGCGATCGAGGCGTTTGTCGCGGCGAACTACCCCGATGCGAACGTGACGGTGCGGCAGCTGCCGCTCGGCCCGCCGGCCTGGCCGCCGGTGCAGATCCGTGTCTCGGGCCGCGATATCGACCAGGTGTTCGCGATTGTCGAGGACGTGAAGGCGCGGCTGCGCGACGCACCGGGCGCGCGGCAGATCACCGACAACTGGGGGCCGCGCAGCAAGAAGGTCGTCATTGAGATCGACGAGGCGCGCGCGCGGCTCGCCGGCGTGACGAACCGCGACGTCGCGCTGTCGATGCAGACTTACCTGACCGGTATCGCGACGACCGAGTTCCGCGAAGACGATGAGCTGATCCCGGTCGTGCTGCGTTCGCGCGCCGATCAGCGCACCGATCCGAACCGCATCGCGACGATGAACATCTATTCCCAGGCGACCGGCCAGTCGGTGTCGCTGAGCCAGGTCGCGCAGCCGCGGCTGGTGTGGCAGCCCGGCGTTATCGAGCGGCGCAACCGGCTCAGGACCGTATCCGTCGAGGCACTGCTGGAGCCGGGCTACACGGTGGCGGATGTACTCGGTCCGATCGAGCCGTGGCTGGTCGAGGAGTCGCAGACTTGGCCTTTCGGCTACAACTGGGAGCTCGGCGGCGAGGCCGAGACGTCCGGCAAGGCCAACGCGGCAATCGCGGCGAAATTGCCGATCGCGGCACTCGTGATCATTCTGCTGCTGACCGCGCAGTTCAATTCGCTCCGGCGCCCGCTGATCATCATGCTGACGATCCCGCTGGCGCTGATCGGCGTGACGATCGGCCTCGTGACGATGCGGTCGTATTTCGGCTTTATGACCCTGCTCGGCATCATTTCGCTGTCCGGCATCGTGATCAACAATGCGATCGTATTGCTGGACCGCATTCGCATCGAGATCGAGGAAAATGGCCTGAGCCCGCGGGACGCGGTGCTGACGGCGGCTCAGCAGCGGGCCCGGCCGATCCTGCTGACGACCGGAACGACGGTCGCCGGTCTGCTGCCGCTGTGGTTCGGGGGCGGCCCGATGTGGGAGCCGATGGCGATCGCGATCATTTTCGGCCTGGTTTTCGCGACCGCGCTGACGCTCGGGGTCGTGCCGGTGCTCTATTCGCTGCTGTATCGCGTCAAGTTCGACTAGCTGTTGACACGCCTATGTTGCGGACAGACAATACCCTGCTTCGTCCGCGGGGGCGCGCGGAGGGGTACTCAAGCGGTCAACGAGGGCAGACTGTAAATCTGCTGGCTATGCCTACGTAGGTTCGAATCCTACCCCCTCCACCAGATTACCGGGCTGGTGGAACGTAGGGTGTCGAAATATAAGAGGTTTTTTTCTCCGCGGGACATCAGCCGGACGATGTCGCGACACTACGGTGCCGGCACCAGGATACTCAAGAAACAAAATAAGCAGTTATGAGCGACGGCTGCGGGGCAATGGTGTCGCGCGGGCGCGCGCATGAACGACTAAAGGCAGGCGGGTGTAGTTCAATGGTAGAACCTCAGCCTTCCAAGCTGATGACGTGGGTTCGATTCCCATCACCCGCTCCAACAGGACGGCCCACGTAGCTCAGCGGTAGAGCACTTCCTTGGTAAGGAAGAGGTCACCGGTTCAAGTCCGGTCGTGGGCTCCAGAGTTAGAGGCGGCGAGAACCAGCTCGCCAGGAATGATAAAGAGTGCGGCGCCCCGGCGTCGTCAATGGTGAAGAAACTAACGATTCGCATACGCGGAGAGGCAGATGTCCAAGGAAAAATTTGAACGTACAAAGCCGCACGTAAACGTGGGGACGATTGGTCACGTAGACCATGGCAAGACGACGCTGAC
>JBPCXI010000290.1:0-10076 GCA_051008895.1 Gammaproteobacteria bacterium
CCTCGACTCGGCGCTCCGCGGCGCGACGGTCGACGTCGAACCGGCGGCCGCGAGTGAACTCACCGCGCTGGCCGGCACGGATCGTCACCAGGGCGTCGTCGCCGTCGTTCGCGCGTGCGAGCCGATGAACGAGGCGACCGCGAAAGATTATGTCCGCGGTCTGTCCAATCCGCTGCTGCTGGTCCTCGACGGCGTGCAGGATCCGCGCAATTACGGCGCGTGCCTGCGGACGGCTGATGCAGCCGGCGTCGATCTCGTCGTCGTCGCCCGCAGCCGGAACGTCAGCCTGACGCCCGTGGTCAGCAAGGTCGCGGCCGGGGCCGCCGGCCTGCAGCCGGTCGCCGAGGTGTCGAACCTCGCGCGCTATATGAAGTTCCTCGCCGAAGCGGGCGTCTGGCTGCTCGGCGCCGACGATGGCGCGGAGAAATCGTTATATGACGTCGATCTGAAGGCCGGAATTGCTTTGGTCCTCGGCGCCGAGGGGGGCGGGCTCAGGCGCCTGACCCGCGAGCGCTGCGACGAACTGGTCAGCCTGCCGATGCTGGGCGCGGTCGAGAGCCTCAACGTCTCGGTCGCCGCAGGTATCTGCCTGTACGAGAGCGTGCGGCAGCGCCGGCTCTGACGACCCGCCGACGGATGCGATTCCTTGCGGCCGGCCCGGCCGTCCGGTAGGATTCGGCCTCCCGCGGATCCACGGATCCCCGGGCCTCCTTGCTGCACGGCGCAGGCCGGCAGCTTGAATCCACAGGGAGTCACAATGAGACACTACGAAATCGTATTCCTGGTCCATCCGGATCAGAGCGAGCAGGTGCCGGCGATGGTCGACCGCTACAAGTCGATCGTCACCGCGCAGGGTGGCCAGGTCCACCGGCTCGAAGACTGGGGTCGGCGTCAGCTTGCCCATACCATCGCGAAGCTCCACAAGGCGCACTATGTGCTGATGAACGTCGAGTGCGACAAGGCCGCGCTTGACGAGATCCTCGGTGCGTTCAAGTTCAACGACGCCGTGTTGCGCCATCTCGTTATCAAGCGAGACGAAGCCATTGCGGAGCCGTCGCTACTCGCGAAGACGGAAGGCGCGAAGTCGACGGACGACGACGACAAGCCGCAAGCCGAGACCAAGGCAGAGGCTGCGCCGGCGGATCCAGCGCCGGAGCCTGCAGCGGCGCCGGAGGAATCGACCATCGAAGAACCGGCCCCCGCGGAAGCGGCGCCGGAAGAACCGGCCGCCAATGACAACGACGACGCGGACGATGCCGACGAGCAAGTGAGGGCGGCGCAATGAGCAGATATTTTCGCAGGCGCAAGTACTGCCGGTTTACCGCGGACGGCGTCAAAGAGATCGACTACAAGGATCTCGACACGCTGCGCAACTACGTCACCGAGACCGGCAAGATCGTGCCGAGTCGGATCACCGGCACCAAGACGCACTATCAGCGTCAGCTGGCGACTGCCGTCAAGCGGGCGCGCTACCTTGCGCTGTTGCCTTACACCGACAAGCATTGATCGACGCGGCCCCGCGCGGGCGAACCTTCTCGAGCGCCTGACGCGCGCGGCAGCGCCCTGATGCGTTCGGGCTTCGGTAGCTGGTTGATCCGGCATCGCGGCGCGCGTATCGGGCTGATCGCCGGCTTGCTCCCGTTGCCGCCGACGAGCGTGTTCAGCGCCGCGATCGTCGTCGCGGTAACTATCGCGCGCGGCTGGCGCGAGGCGCTCGTCGACTGCGTCATTGCGCTGGTGGTGTTGAGCCTGGTGACGACCCTTGCCGGCGGTGCATGGCAGCAGGTCCTGCCGAGTGCGCTCCCGACCTGGGCCCTGGCCGTATGGCTGGGTTCGCTGACCGGCGTTTTCGGCTCGTTGGCGTTGACGCTGCAGGTGCTGCTCGTGATCTGCCTGGTCGGTATGACGGGATTCGTCATCGTCGTCAGCGATCCGATCGCTTTCTGGGAACGGATTCTGACCGACTTCGCCGCGCAGATGAGCGAGATGGGCGTGCAGTTCGCCGAGCCGGACGCATTACTCGCGTTGGCGCCGGTGATGAGCGGGCTCGTCGCGGCGAGCGTCGTGTCGAGTTCGATGATCGCGCTGATACTCGGGTCATGGTGGTCGGCGGCGGCCGGCGGGCCGCCGTTTCGCGAGATGTTTACGAGCATCCGTCTCGGTTACGTGCTCGGCGGCGTGGCAGTACTCGCCGGCATTGCGGCGACGTTTCTGCCGGCGCAGCTCGCGGGTAACGCACTGCTGGTGCTCGGGATCGGCTTTATGTTTCAGGGGCTGTCGGTCGTGCACTGGCTGGTGCAGGCGCGCGGCCTGCCCTGGGTGGTGCTGATCGGCGTCTACCTGCCGTTTTTTATGGGTGCGTCGATCATGCTCGTGGTGCTGTTCCTGCTGGCAGCGGTCGGTTTCGTGGACAATTGGTACGGATTGCGCAGAGCGGTGACGAAGGATCGCTGAAGTACCGTTCGAAAATAAATTGGTTTAATCTGGCTCATGCCAGCCGACGGAGAACGACGAAAATGGAAGTCATCCTGTTAGAAAAAATCGACAACCTGGGCACGATCGGCGATCGCGTGAAAGTGCGCTCAGGATATGGCCGCAACTTTCTGTTGCCCAAAGGGAAGGCGACGCTGGCGACGCCCGAAAACATCGCGATATTCGAGGAGCGCCGCGCAGAACTCGAGCGTAAGCAGGCCGATGAAGTGGCCGCCGCGGAGGCCCGCGCCGCGCAAATTGGCGCGCTGAGCCTGAAGCTGCTGGCAAAAGCGGGCGCCGAGGGCAAGATTTTCGGTTCCCTGGGCACGATTGACATCGCCGATGCCTGCACCGAGGCCGGCGTGCCTGTCGAGCGCAGCGAAGTTCGGCTGCCCGACGGCCCGTTGCGCACGCTCGGCGAGCACGAAATCGAGATTCACTTAAGCTCCGACGTGAACGTTAACGTTCGCATTGAGGTCGTATCCGACGGCGAGTCCGTCGAGGAAATCGAGCAGCTCGCGGCGCTCGCCGCGGGCGAAGACCCCGCCGAGGACATCGCGGCCGAGCCGGCCGCGGACGGCGGCGAAGACGACACGACGGGCTGAGGCGCAGCATCCCGATGGTCACAGCGGTGCCCGATCCCGAGCAGTATCCGAGCGATACCGACCGGCTGAACCTGCCGCCGCAGTCCGTACAGGCCGAGCAGGCGCTGCTCGGCGGATTGATGCTCGATGCCAGCGCATGGGACCGAGTTGCCGATCGCGTCACCGAGGTCGACTTCTATCGTAATGACCATCGGCTGATCTTCACGGCGATTCGCGCACTGTCGGAGCGCAATCAGCCCTGCGATGCAGTCACGCTGTCCGAGCACCTCGAGGCGAAAGACGAACTCACGGATGCGGGCGGGCTCGGTTATCTCGGTAGCCTGGTCAAGGATACGCCGAGCGCGGCCAACGTTGCCGAATACGCGACAATCATCCGCGAACGCGGCCTGCTGCGAAACCTGATCCAGGCGGGTAACGAGATCGCGGCGAGTGCGTATCAGACCGAGGGTCGCCCGATCGCTGAACTCGTCGACGCGGCCGAGCGCAAGGTATTCGAAATCGCGGAGCAGGGGCAGCGTCGCGGGTCGGGCTTCGTGCATCTGCGCGACGTGCTGCCGGCGACGATCGATCAGATCGACGAGCGCCACCAGAATCAGCAGGCGATCACGGGGCTTGCGACCGGCTTCAACCAGTTCGACGAGATGACCGCGGGTTTGCAGAAAGGCGACTTGATCATCGTCGCCGGACGGCCTTCGATGGGCAAGACGACGCTCGCGCTGAACATCGCGGAGAACGCGGCGCTGAATCCGTCGCGGCCGCAACCGACGGCGGTCTTCAGTATGGAGATGTCGACGGAGCAGCTGGCGTTGCGCATGATTTCGTCGCTCGGCCGGGTCAACCAGGCGCATTTGCGCAACGGTCGCTTCGGCGACGACGACTGGCCCAGGATCAACGCGGCGATCCAGATGATGTCAGAAGCGCCGATGTACATCGACGATACGCCGGCGATGACGCCGACCGAGATTCGCGCGCGGGCGCGCCGGCTGAAGCGCCAGCACGGCCTCGAGCTAATCGTCGTCGATTACCTGCAACTCATGCAGGTGGCCGGCAGCGCGGAGAATCGTGCCACCGAGATTTCCGAGATCTCCCGCTCGCTGAAGGCACTCGCGCGCGAACTCGAAGTGCCGATCATCGCGCTGTCGCAGTTGAATCGAAGCGTAGAGCAGCGCACCGAGAAAAAACCGATCATGTCAGACCTGCGCGAATCGGGCGCCATCGAGCAGGATGCGGATCTGATCTTGTTCATCTATCGCGAAGAGGTCTACGACAAGGACACGCCGCGCAAGGGCATGGCGGACATCAACATCGCGAAGCAGCGCAACGGCCCGGTCGGTGAATTCCCGCTGACATTCCTGGGCCAGTTCACCAAGTTCGAAAACTACGTTCCCGAAATCGAGGTGTTTTAGTGGCGGCGTCGGCCGTCGCTACGATCCGGCCGGCCGCGCTCAGGAATAACCTCGCGCGGGTGCGCATGGCCGCGCCCGACGCCGCGGTCCTTGCCGTCGTCAAGGCCAATGCCTACGGCCACGGCGTCGAGCACGTCGTGTCTGCCCTCGACGATGCGGACGCGTTCGGCGTTGCACGAATCGCGGAAGCGCTCGAGCTTCGGGATCTCGGTGTCGATCGGCCGATTGTCGTGATGAGCGAGGCGCTGGACGCCGCTGATTTCGACGTCGCGCGTGCTGCGGACCTTAAGCTGGTCATTCACAGCGAGGCGCAGGTCGAACTGCTCGCCGGGTCTCGCGGTGCGGCGCTCGGCGTCTGGTTGAAACTCGACAGTGGCATGGGGCGCCTCGGCATCCGGCCGGCGAGATTCGCGGCCGCGCTCGAGCGCCTGCGAGGCAGTGCGGCGGTCGACGGGGAGCCGGTGTTGATGACGCATTTCGCGTCCGCGGACGAGCCGGACAACCCGGACACGGAGCGTCAGCTTGCCCGCTTCGCCGAGGCGCTCAGTGACTCGGCGGGTGACTGGGCGGGCGACGTCAGTCTGGCGAACTCTGCCGGCATCCTCCGCTGGCCCGCGTCCACGACGACCGGTTCACGTCTGCGCTATGCCGGTCGCAACTGGGTCAGGCCCGGCCTGATGCTGTACGGCGTGTCGCCGGTTGCCGGCGAGTCGCCGTCCGCAGCGGGGCTCGAGCCGGCGATGGTCGTGTCCGCGACGCTGATCGACATCCGGCACCTGCCGGCCGGCAGTCACGTCGGCTACGGCGGTGAGTGGGAGGCGCCCTGCGACAGCCGCATCGGCGTGCTGAATGCCGGCTACGCGGACGGCTACCCGTGGCGCATTCCAACCGGCACGCCGACGCGGGTGGCCGGTGAGATCGCGCCGGTCGTCGGCCGTATTTCGATGGACATGATCAGCATCGATCTGACCGATTCGCCCGCCGCGGCGGTCGGCGATTCCGTCGAGCTATGGGGTGAAGACCCGCACGTCGCTGAACTGGCCGCGCGCGTCGGCCAGAGTCCGTATGAATTGCTGACCGGCGTGGGCACGCGAGTGAAGCGCGTCGTTGCAGCCTGACGTAACGCTGCGCAAACCGGTTGCACGCGCTGCAGGTCTTCGCCGCGCGCAATGCTCAATGCGATCGTTTGTGGGCAGTCGTTTGCGGCCAGGCGACTTCAGGTGGTGAAGAAGCCCATCTTGATGCCGATGATCTCGATGACGTCGTTGTCGATGAGCTTGCGCGCCTGCGCGCCGAGTTCGCCGTCGTTGACGCTCGGCGGCTTGCGGCCCGACTCGTTCTCGACCTGCACGATGTGATAACCGTCCGATCGGCGCGTGATCGCGATGACCTGCGCGCCGGGCCTGCCCAGCGTCGTTACCGCCTTGTTCAGTACGACCTCGCGGCCGGCGAACGTGCCGTTTAGCACCTGGACTTTCGCGACAGCGATCGGCGGCGCCTCGGGCTCGCCCATCGTGTCTTCCGGGCTCGGGTGCACGCCGCCTGAGCTGCTGCCGCCGCCGCCGTTGGAGCGCGCCGCGACGTCGGAGCTGTCAATGACCATCGTTCGGGCGAACTCGTCGTCGTCGTCGTCGTCGACCGTGTCGGCGTCGACGTAGCGCAATTGATGCTTGCCGACCGTCACCACGTCGCCGTGCTGCAGGGCATGCTTCTTGATCAGCTTGCCGTTGACGTACGTGCCGTTGGTGCTGTTCAGATCCTCGAGAAACGAATCGTTGAGGATGTTGATGATCAGCGAATGGTGGCCGCTGACCGTGGCATTGTCGATCCGGACATCATTGTCCGGCAGACGACCGATCGTATACCGTTCCTTGGACATGTTGTATTCGGCCATCGTCTGGCCGTTAAGTGACAGTATTAATCTTGCCATGACAACTCGCGCTTACTGGAAAATTTGTTTTAACCTGGAAAAGACACCGTTCTTGGCCGGGAAAGGTTCGCGCACATGGGTCAATATGACCGAGATGTTGTCTTTGCCGCCATGATCGTTACTCAGCTGAATCAGCTGTTGACCTACTGTTTCAAGGTTAGCACTAAAAGTGCTGATAGTTAAGTGAATATCTTCGTCCTCGACCATGTCGGGCAGGCCGTCGGAGCATAGCAGGTATACGTCGTCCGGATGCACCTCGAGCTCCTGCACCTCGACCTGGACCAGGGGTTCGACGCCCAGCGCGCGCGTGACGTAGTTGCGATTCGTCGAGCGTTGCGCCTCCTCGGGCGAGTAGAAACCGCGGTCGACGAGTTCCTGTAGCAGCGAGTGGTCGAGCGTGATTTGCTCGAAACGGTTCTTGCGGAGCCGGTACAGCCGCGCGTCGCCGACGTGGGCGACCGAAATTTTGTTGTCGAAGAACAGGCAGGCCACGATTGTTGTGCCCATGCCTTCGCACTGCGGCTGGCTCTTTGCGGTCTGGTGGATGACCTTATTGGCACGCGCGATCGCGTCCCGCAGCATGATCGTCTGGCGCATCATGCCGGTTTCCGGCTCGGCGATCGTGCGATCCTCTCGCGAGCAGGCTTCCGGCACCAGGTCGAGCACGGTCTTGACTGCGATACCGCTGGCGACCTCGCCGGCGTTATAGCCGCCCATGCCGTCGGCCAGCACCATCAGGCCAGAATCGGTGTGCGTCCCGATCGCATCTTCATTGTGATCGCGCACCTTGCCGGTGTCGGTCAGTTCGACGCAGGTAAATTTACTGGCGAGAGTCATAAATGCGAGTTATCGCAACCCGATCAGCCGTCTAACGTACTACAACAGTCACGTAACGCCAATGCCATCGCCCGGCCGTTCGGGAACCGGTCGTCCGGATTCTTGGCCAGCGCCTTGTCCAACACCATGTCGACCTCGACCGGGATGTCGTCACGCACACTGCTGATCGGCTTGTGCTTTTCGTTCATGATCTTGTCCATCAGCTTCGGGATCGAATCCGAGCGGAACGGCGTCGTTCCCGTCAGCAGTTGGTACATCGTGATGCCAAGCGAGTACAGGTCGGATTTGCCGGTCACCGCGCTCGCCGACAGCTGTTCCGGTGACATATACGACGGCGTGCCGAGGATGATACCGGTCTTGGTGCGGCTTGTGTCGGTCAGCCGGGCGATACCGAAGTCGGTGATCTTGAGTTGATCGCTGGCCGCATCGTACATCAGGTTGGCAGGCTTGATGTCGCGATGGACGACGCCCTGACCGTGCGCGTAGTGAAGCGCCTCGGCCGCGCGCGCCGTCAGTTCGAGTACCCATTTCGGCGGCAGCAGGTTCTCGGTCAGCGCATGGTGATTCAGCGCCGTGCCTTCGAAGTACTCCATCGCCAGGTAGGCGACGTTACCGTCTTCACCGGTATCGTAAATCGCGATGATGTTCGGATGGTTCAGCCGGCCGGCCGATTCGGCTTCCCGGCGGAACTGATTCTTCGCTGCATCGAGGTCCGCCTCGCTGAATTCCTCGGCGAGCGCGATCGTCTTGATCGCGACCTTGCGGTTGATCTTCGGGTCGACGCCGAGATAGACCGTCGCCATCGCGCCGCGACCGAGCGTCCGTTCGAGCTGGTAGCGACCGAGCGTGTGCCCGGCCCCGCTCGTGGCATCCGGATCGGGGACGTCGTCCATCTCGGGCATTTCCGGCTCGGCGATGGATACGTCAGCGTCAACCCGCGCTCCTGACAACGCGTTCAGTTTCTTCTCGACATCACGGAAATCGGCGTCGAGGCTGTGAATATAGGCGAGCACGCGTTCCGCTTTGGCGAATTCACGCCGCTTGCCGTGCGTCATCGCGATGTCGTAGAGCCGCGACTTCGTAGTGTCCGAGTCACCCTGTTGCCGTAGCACCGAGAACGCCAGGTTCAACTCGTCGCCGTCCTCCATGACTGGCGGCTCGTAGCCGCCGCCTGATGTCGAGCCGCCGCCGGCCTGCGCCGCGGGCCGCTGTATCGAATTCAGAGCCTGCACCGAGCCGATTCCCAGCACTGCAAACAGCGTTGCGGTGACGAGTTGCAGCCAGACGCCGTGAGCGAGCAGCAGGTAGGCTTCGATCGCCAGCAAAATGCCGCACACGAGCAGCAAGCTGACGGCCGCGCGATTCGCGGTCAAGGTAGGTGCGAGGACGAGGATTGCGATGCCCATCAGCAGCAGGATGGCGAGTTCGGCCGAGCCGAACCAGGACGGCCGCGCGACGAAGTCCGACTGCAATACGTTCGACAGCGTCGTTGCGAGCAGCACGGCCATCGGCATGTGCTCGGTGAACGGCGTGCGGTAGTTAGCCGCGGAGTTCGCGCTGATGTCGCCGACCAGGACGATTCGGTCGCGGACGAGTTCGCCGGCTGAGACCCCGGTCATCAGCATGTCGGAGTCGACGGTCTGAAACGGCTCCGCCCCGGTCCTGGAGACGTAATAACGGATCAGGCTGGTGAAGCCCGGGCCGGTTTGGATTGCCGAGTTGTTCAGCAGCAGCTCGTTCGCGCCGCCGATTGCCAGCGCACCGCTTTCGTCCGCCTGAGCGACCGCGAGCGGCAGTGACGAGAAGATGCGTTCATCCGAGCGTGCGAGCAGGTGCGCACGGCGCACGATGCCATCGTTGTCAGGCCAGAAATCCAGAAAACCGGCGCTGGTGGCACCGTCGCAGAGCACGTCGGACAACGAGAGGTTGCCATTGGCATCCCGGATCCACGGCGTCGATTCAGCATCCTCGAGATCGATCGTATGTCGAATGCAGTCGCTTTTCGCATCCTCGAGCGCCTGCCGCGTCGGCCGCGCGATGACCGGCAGCACGACGTTGCCCGCTTCCTTCACCGTCGACGCGATCTGCATCTGTTTTTCGTATCGCTGGCGGAAAACGGCCAACTGGTCGGCGAGGTAGACTTCGCCGTGCGCTTCTTCTCCGGACGCCTTGCGCGCGCGATTCTCGAGTTCCGCGAGCGCGGCGAGTTGTTTCATGTCCGGCAGCGGCGAACTCGCCGGCGGCGCGTCGACGGGCACGATGATCGATGCACCGGCCGCATGCAGCGCGTCGATCACCGGCGATATACGGCCGCTGCCCCACAGATCCGCATCCTGCGTGCGCGAGCCGGTATCGACCAGCAAGATCCGCTCGCTTGCGGTCACCGGCTGGCGGCGCTGCAGGAAGTCATAATATGCCGATTCCAGAGCTGCCATGCGCTCGCCCGCGAGCAGCATCAGCGTCACCAGAATGAGCAATAACGTGCCGGGCCCGGCAATGCCACGGCGCGGATTTCCGCCGGAATTTTGTAAAAGCATGGCGTGAATAGTAGCGATAATGCCGGGGTAAGATTGAGAACTGCGTTTTGTTTTACTACGGGCAACGGGGGGGTATCGGCCGCTCCGGCCCGGACCTTGAGATCGAGTTCACATTTTGGCTAAGCCTCAGAAAACCTATGTTTGTGGCGAATGCGGCGCCGCAACAATCAAATGGCAGGGTCAGTGCCCCGCCTGCGGCGAGTGGAACGCCCTGCAGACCGCCCCGGCGGCCCGGCCGGCCGCCGCAGCCGCCCGCGACGGTTGGGCCGGCGGCGGGATCGCCCAGGAC
>JBPCXI010000291.1:0-5761 GCA_051008895.1 Gammaproteobacteria bacterium
CTCCAGTTCAGGCCGCTGATGACCCGCATCGAACAACAGGCGGTAGATAACATGGTCGAGAAGACGAAAGCGGCCGCGAATCCGGACGGCGCCGGCGCTGAAGAGGGGCAAGCGGTGATCGACATCGATACGTTTCTGAACGTCGACCTGCGCGTGGCGGAGGTCGTCGCGGCAGAAGCCGTGGAAGGCGCGGACAAACTCATTCGCGTGACCGTCGATCTCGGCGACGAACGCCGCGAAGTGCTCGCCGGCATTCGCACCGCATACGATCCCGCAACCCTGGTTGGTCGTCACGTTGTCGTCGTCGCGAACCTTGCGCCGCGCAAGATGCGCTTCGGCACCTCGCAGGGCATGTTGCTGGCCGCGGGCCCCGGCGGCGAGGATATCTTCCTGATCGGCCCGGACACCGGCGCCAAGCCCGGCATGCGAGTACGCTAAGCCGATGTCCGATCTCGCACTCATCATTCTCGCCACGGTGCTGGTCAACAACTTCGTACTGGTCAAATTTCTCGGCCTGTGCCCGCTGCTGGGTGCCAGCACGCGTATCGACACCGCGTTCGGCATGTCGCTGGCAACCACGTTCGTGCTGACCGTCGCGGCCGGCATCAGCTACCTTGTAGACACTTTCCTGCTGATACCCTACGACTTGGAGTTTCTGCGGTTGATCGCGTTCATCGTGATCATTGCCGCGTCGGTCCAACTCACCGAGATGTTCGTCCGTCAGTCGAGCCCGTTGCTGCACGAGGTACTCGGCGTTTACCTGCCGCTGATCACGACCAACTGCGCGGTGCTGGGCGTTGCCCTGCTCAACTCGCGGCAAAGCGACAGCTTCGTTGAGGCCCTCGCCTACGGACTCGGCGCCGGGCTAGGCTTCTGTCTGGTCATGGTCCTGTTCGCCGGATTGCGGGAGCGCCTCGACGCGGCTGACGTGCCGGCGCCGTTTCGCGGCCCGGCCATTGCACTCGTGACCGCCGGAATGATGTCGATGGCTTTCATCGGCTTTACCGGCATGCTGCGCGGCTGACGCCGGCCTGGCGACGTGCTCGCTGCGATCGCGTTCGCCGGACTGCTGGCGCTGGTCATTGTGCTCGCGCTGGTCTTCGCATCCGGCCGCTTCCGAGCGGATGAAGACACCGTCGTCGAACGGGTAAATCGCCTGCTGCCACAAACCCAGTGCGGACAGTGCGGCTATCCGGGATGCCGCCCGTACGCCGCAGCGATTATCGACGCCGGCGCCCCGCTCAACCGCTGCCCGCCGGGCGGTGAAGCGACGATCGTCGCGCTCAGCGAGCTACTCAACCGGCAGCCGTCCGCGCCCGATCCGACCTGCGGTACGCACAAGCCGCCGGCACGCGCAGTCATCGACGAGGATGCGTGCATCGGTTGCGCGTTATGTCTGCAGGCCTGCCCGGTAGATGCGATACTCGGAGCGAGAAAATACATGCATACCGTGATCGATCCCGAATGCACCGGTTGCGAGCTGTGCGTCGCGCCGTGCCCGGTCGACTGCATCCGGATCATCCCCAGAACGTGAACGAGCCGATGCCGCCATGAACAAGCCGGTGGGATTCGACCCGCAACCACCCCGCCCCGTCTGGGGGATTCGTCCGCCGCCCCGCAAGACGCGATCGATGCAACGACCCATTCTCGTCGCGCCGGCGCCGGATCGCGTCGTCATACCCGTTCGGCAATGCATTGGCATGGAGGCGGAACCGATCGTCGCGGTCGGCGATACTGTGCTGGCGGGTCAGCCAATCGCGCGCGCACGGACATCGGTCGAGAACAACCATCCACCGCAGCTACACGCGTCGATAGCAGGCACCGTCGAGGCGATCAGTGACCACGCGGTCCCCTCATCCCCGCTGCGGCTCGAGCCCTGCATCACGATTGCGGGCGACGGCAGCGACGCCCGCTACACCGGCTATGACAATGCGGCCGACCCGCTGCAGATGGAGCCGGCGCTGCTGTGCGGCCTGCTCGCGGAGGCCGGTATCGTCGGGCTGGGCGGCGCACTCTTCTCGACGGCCGACAAACTCGCCACCGGCGACATGGTCGACACGCTGATACTCAACGGCACCGAGTGCGAGCCGTACATTACCTGCGACGAAATCCTGATGCGCGAGCACGCGAGACGAATCCTCGAGGGCGCCCGCATCATGATGCGTGCAGTCGGCGCGACTCGCATCATCGTCGGCATCGAAAGCGACATGCCGGAAGCACGCGTAGCGATCTGGGACATCATCGAGGCCGAGCAACTCAATGACGTATTCGTGTCAATCGTGACGGCCAAATACCCGGCCGGCGGCGAGCGCCAGCTGATTCAGCTGGTGACCGGCGAGGAAGTGCCCGACGGGAAACTGCCGAGCGAAATCGGGTACGTTTGCCAGAACGTCGGCACGGCGGCAGCGGTCGCCGACTTCTTCCGCGACGGCCGGCCATTGATTTCGCGTGTCGTCACGGTGACGGGTCGCGGAATTGCGGAACCCATGAACATCGATGTTCGCATCGGCACGTTGATCGGGGACCTGTTCGAGTTTTGCGGCGGCATCAGCGACGACGCGTCGCACCTGGTGATGGGCGGACCGATGATGGGCATCTCCCTGACCGACGACAGCGTGCCGATCACGAAGGCAACGAATTGCCTTATCGTCATGACGCCCGCCGAGGTCGCACCGACGCGACCCGAAGCCCCGTGCATTCGCTGCGGCGAGTGCAGCCAGGTTTGCCCGGCTAACTTGCTGCCGCAGGAACTGCTGAGCGCGGCGCGACGCCACGACATGGCGGCATTGACGGAGTTCGGGCTCAGCGCCTGCATCGAGTGCGGGTGCTGCGATTTTGTCTGCCCCAGCCAGATCCTGCTGACCGACCGCTTTATCGAAGCGAAACGGGAGTTGGCCGAATACGCGGCGGAATCGGACCGCGCCGTGCACGCGCGGCGCAGATTCGAGGCCCGCGAAGCACGACTCGCCGCACAAAAGGCCCGTCATGACGAGGCACGCGCGGACGTCGACGAGTCGATCGACGACATCATGGCGCGCATCGACGGCAATGGCGATGGCAATGGGGATCGCGAAGAGGCGGGCAACGAGTGAGTCAGGACGCGCCGGGGCGCAGCTGGGCGAGTAGCATCGCGCCGCACTGGCGCACGCCGATGACCGTGCCGGTCATGATGCGCAACGTCGTGTACGCGCTGATTCCCGCGATCGTCGCACACGCCTGGTTCTTCGGCATCGGTATGGTCGTGAACTGCCTGATCGCTGCGGCGACCGCGGTGCTCACGGAAGCCGCGGCGCTGTGGCTGCGCGGTCGACCGATCAAGCCGTTCGTTCTTGATTTCAGCGCCGTCGTGACCGGAATTCTGATCGCAATGTGCCTGCCGCCGCTGACCCCGTGGTGGGTCACGGTCATCGCTACGTTCTTTGCGATCGCGATCGCGAAGCATGCTTACGGCGGCCTGGGATTCAATGTCTTCAACCCGGCGATGGCGGGTCTCGCCGTCGTGCTCATCTCGTTTCCCGAGGCGATGAGCTTCTATACGTCGCCCGACATCGGCGACCTTGACTACCCGCCACCGACAGCGCTGGTAACGTTGCATTACACGCTCACCGGCACGCTCCCGGACGCGATGCAGATCGACGCGCTGAGCCGCGCGACGCCGCTGGACCTCGTCAAGACAGATCTGGGCATGATGCGCACGATGAACGAGATCGGGACGAGCCCGCTGTTCGGCGATCTCGGCGGTCGCGGATGGGAGTGGATTGCTAACTTCATCGCGCTGGGCGGATTCTGGCTACTGTTCAGAAACATCATCCGCTGGCAGGCGCCGGTCGCGATGCTCGGTGCGCTCGCGGCGATGGCCAGCCTCGGCTATATCGTCGACGCGGAGACCAATGCGGGGCCGGCGTTCCACGTGTTCAGCGGCGGGGCGATGCTGTGCGCTTTCTTCATTGCGACCGACCCGGTGTCGGGCACGACGACGAATAGCGGCCGACTGATATTCGGCGCGGGCATCGGCATACTGACCTATCTCATCCGCACCTGGGGCAGCTATCCTGACGGTATCGCTTTCGCGGTGCTGCTGATGAACATGGCCGCACCGCTGATCGATCGACTGACGCGGCCGCGGATCTACGGACGCGGCGCACCCCGCCGCGGCGACGACGGCCACGACGACGGCCACGACGACGGAGAAGGACCGCCATGAGCCGGCTGCGGGGCGCGGTTTTTCTCGTCGCGGCGGCAATGGCGGCGGCCGCGCTGCTGGCGTGGATGGACGCAATCACGAGCGACAGAATCGCCAATAACGAACTGGAACTGCGCCTCGCCGCGCTGCGCTCGGTGCTTCCAGCCGATGCTTACGACAACGAACCGCATCTCGATGCAATATTCGTCACCGACGAGGCGCTGCTCGGCGATGCAAAGCCGTTGCCGGTCTACCGGGCTCGTCTCGGGGCCGAACCCACCGCCGTGGTGCTGACCGCCGTCGCGCCCAATGGTTACACCGGCGACATTCGACTGATGATCGGCATCCACGTTGACGGGCATGTTCTCGCGGCCAGCGTCGTCGAACACCGGGAAACCCCGGGCGTCGGCGACGCGATCGAGACGGAAAAATCGGACTGGATCCTCGGCTTTTCCGGCCTGCAGAGCGAGAACCCGCTGGCGCCGGAGTGGGTGCTGGACAAAGACGGCGGCGACTTCGACGGCATTACCGGCGCGACCGTCACGAGCCATGCCGTGGTCAGCGCGGTGCGGAACGCCGTAGTATATTTCAATGCCAACCGCGAACTGCTGCTGTCCGCGGCACCGACAACGGCATCTTCAGACTAGCAGGGATAGCGACGACGAGTCATGGAAGACACCCCGGACATACGAGAAATTTTTCGCGACGGCCTGTGGCAGCAGAATCCCGGCGTTGTGCAACTGCTCGGTCTGTGCCCGCTGCTCGCAGTCAGCAATACGCTGATCAACGGGCTCGGTCTCGGCGTCGCGACGATCGCGGTCATGTGCATGACCAACCTGCTCGTGTCCGCGACGCGCCGGTTTTCGCATCACGATTTGCGGCTGCCGACGTTCGTGCTGATCATCGCGACGTTCGTCACAGCCATCGAACTCACATTCAAGGCGTGGCTGTTCGACCTGCACCTGGCGCTCGGCATTTTCCTGCCGCTGATAGTCACCAACTGCGTGATACTTGGCCGCGCCGAGGCGTTCGCATCACACCGCCCGGTCGTGGCCGCCGTCACGGACGGACTGGCTCACGGACTCGGTTTCGCGTGGGTGCTGGTCCTGCTCGGCGGCGCCCGCGAATTGCTCGGCCACGGCACACTGCTACGCGACGCGGAGTACCTGTTCGGCCCTGGCGCAACCGGCTGGCGCATCGACATCGGTGACGGTTCGACCGGCCTGCTGCTGGCGCTGCTGCCGCCGGGCGCATTCATCGGGCTCGGCCTGCTCGTCGCCGCGCGCAATGTATTGCATCGGCCGCGTGCGGCGCCGGCGCCCCAGCCGACGCCTAAGCCGACGCCCGAAGCCTGACGCCTGCATGAATGCCGACAAGCGCGCGGAGATCTATCGCCGGCTGCGGGATACGAATCCGCACCCGACCACGGAACTCAAGTACGCGAACCCGTTCCAGCTGCTCGTAGCGGTAATATTGTCGGCACAAGCGACTGACATCGGCGTCAACAAGGCGACGGATAAGCTGTATAAAGTCGCGCGCACGTCCGAGGAGATCCTCGCCCTCGGCGAAGACGGACTC
>JBPCXI010000292.1:0-17618 GCA_051008895.1 Gammaproteobacteria bacterium
CATAAACGCAGGCCGTGTTGCGGAGCTCGCCGGCGGCACCGATGCGACGCTGGAGGTGTCGGACGAGGAACTGGCTGCGGCGACGCGTTTGTCGTGCACGGCAGATCCGGTGGCGCTTGATTCCTGTGATGTGTACATCGTGACGGTGCCGACGCCGATCGACTCCGCCAAGCGACCGGATCTCGGCGCACTGCGCGGCGCAAGCAAGACTGTCGGCGCCGCGTTGAGCAAGGGCGACATTGTGATTTACGAGTCCACCGTCTACCCGGGTGCGACCGAACTCGACTGCGCGCCAATTCTCGAAGAGGTCTCGGGGCTCACGCTAAACGAAGATTTTTTCCTCGGCTACAGCCCCGAACGCATCAATCCGGGCGACAAGGAGCACCGCGTTACCGATATTCGCAAGGTGACGTCGGGTTCGACGCCGGAGGCGGCAGACTATATCGACGAGCTTTACCGTAAGGTTATTCGCGCCGGTACGTACCGGGCATCGAGCATCCAGGTCGCCGAAGCGGCAAAAGTCATTGAGAATACGCAGCGCGATGTGAACATCGCACTGGTCAACGAACTGGCGCTGATATTCAACAAGCTCGGCCTCGACACGGTCGAGGTGCTGGAGGCGGCCGGCACCAAGTGGAATTTCCTGCCGTTTCGGCCGGGCCTGGTGGGCGGTCACTGTATCGGCGTCGATCCGTACTACCTGACCCATCGCGCCCAGGAAATCGGGTATCACCCGGCGATGATCCTCGCGGGTCGCCGCATCAACGACAACATGGGTGTGTTCGTCGCCTCCCAGATAGTGCGCTTAATGGTCAAGAAGGGTATTCATCTGCCGGACTCACGCATCCTGATTATGGGCATGACGTTTAAGGAGGACTGCCCCGACGTCCGCAACACGCGAGTCGTCGATGTGATCGACGAGCTGCGCGATTTCGGCGCCGATGTCGAGATCTACGACCCATGGGCAGACCCGGAAGTCGTGCGCGAGGAATACGGGCTGGAGATTAGCACCGAGCAGCCCGACCCGGGTCGCTATGACGCGATCGTCATGGCTGTTGCGCATCGCGAGTTTACGGCGATGTCGCTCGATGAGCTGCGCGCTCTCGGCAAATCCACGCACGTGATCTACGACATCAAGTCGGTGCTGCCGGGTGATCAGGTCGACCAGCGCCTCTAAAAGACCGACAATAGTGCTATGAAAGTTCTCGTTACCGGTGCCGCGGGTTTTATCGGCTATCACGTGGCGCGCCTGCTGCTCGAGCGCGGCGACCAGGTCGTCGGCCTCGACAACATGAACGACTACTATGACGTGACGCTGAAAGAGGCGCGCCTGGCCCAACTCCAATCGATGGCCGGATTCGAGTTTGCGCGCATTGATCTCGCTGATCGGCCGGCGATGGAGGCGCTGTTCGCCAGCGGCCGGTTCGAAAGAGTGATTCACCTCGCGGCGCAGGCGGGCGTGCGGTACTCGATAGAGAATCCGCATTCGTACGTAGACAGCAATGTCGTCGGCACGCTGAATGTCCTCGAGGGCTGCCGCCATCACGATGTCGAGCATCTCGTCTACGCGTCGACCAGTTCGGTATACGGCGCGAATACCGACATGCCGTTCTCGGTCCATCAGAACGTCGATCATCCGCTCGCGCTCTATGCGGCGACGAAAAAAGCCAACGAACTGATGGCGCACTCTTATTCGCACCTTTACGGTCTGCCGACGACCGGCCTGAGATTCTTTACCGTTTACGGTCCGTTTGGCCGGCCGGACATGGCGTTGTTCCTGTTTACGAAACACATACTGGCCGGCGAGCCGATCGACGTCTTCAACTATGGCAACCACCGGCGCGATTTCACTTTCGTCGACGATATCGTGCAGGGCGTCGTGCGCTCGATGGATCACGTCGCCGAGCCGAACGCTGACTGGGATTCGGCTACGCCGGATCCCGCGACCAGCAATGCGCCTTACAGGATTTACAATATCGGCAACAACAGGCCGGTCGAGCTGATGAAGTACATCTCCGTGCTGGAGGACTGCCTCGGCCGCAAGGCGGAAAAGAACATGCTGCCGTTGCAGCCGGGCGACGTACCCGATACCTACGCCGATTCGCAGTCGCTCGTCGACGCGGTCGGCTACCAGCCGGCCACGCCGGTTGAAGAGGGTGTCGCGCGTTTCGTCGACTGGTACGTCGACTACTACAACGTCAAGCTATAGCCGGCCCTTGGGGCCACGGGGGAAGCCGTGAAACCGCTCGCTGATTTGAATGCGAGTGCAGCCGCGCTGCCGGACTGCGCGTCCTGGCGCGAACTGTCCACACATGCCGAGTCCACGCGGGGGGCTCACCTGCGCGACCTGCTCGACGAAGCCGGCCGCTACGAGGATTTCTCGCGTCGAGCCTGTGGCATCAGGCTGGATTTCTCGCGCAATGTAATGACCCCGGAGACGCTGCGTCTGCTACTGCAGCTCGCCGAGGAGCGCGATCTCGGGGACTGGATAGCACAGATGTTCGCCGGCGGCCGGATCAACAATACCGAGGACCGGCCAGCGCTGCATGCGGCTCTGCGCAGGCCTGCGGACCAGCCCGTCGTCGTCGACGGCGAAGACGTGATGCCGTTGGTCCATGGCGAGCTCGACAAGTTCCTGGCGTTCGCCGAGGCGGTGCGCGACGGTTCTCGCGTCGGCGCGACGGGTCAGCGTTTCACGGACGTGGTGAATATCGGCATCGGCGGGTCGGACCTCGGTCTCGTGATGCTCGATGCCGCACTCGCACGATTCCGTGACGCGCACATCCGGACGCATTTTGCGTCCAATATCGACGGCAGCCAGCTGGCCGATGTGCTGGATCAGGTCGACCCGGCGACGACGATGTTCGTCATCTGCTCCAAGAGCTTTACGACGGTCGAAACGCAGCTAAACGCAGATGCGGCGCGCGCGTGGTTCGTGGAGCGGATGGAGGCCGACGCCATCGGCGCGCACTTCGCCGCGATCTCGACGAACGCCGACGCGATGGACACGTTCGGGCTCGCGGACGATGCTCGATTCGAGATGTGGGACTGGGTCGGCGGCCGCTACTCGCTGTGGTCGGCGATCGGCCTGAGCGTCGCGATCGCAATCGGCGCGGATAATTTCCGCGAATTGCTCGCCGGCGGTCATGATATGGACGAGCATTTTCGCACCGCGCCGCTCGCCGACAACCTGCCGGCGCTGCTGGGGCTGATCGGTGTATGGAACCAGAATTTCCTGGGCTGCCGAAGCCATGCCGTGCTGCCGTACGATCAGCGCCTGCGCTATTTCCCGGCATTTTTGCAGCAGCTCGATATGGAGAGCAACGGCAAAGGTGTTGCCCGCGACGGCAGTCCGGTCGCGTGCGAGACGGGCACCGTCATCTGGGGTGAGCCCGGTTCGAACGCACAACACTCGTTTTTCCAGCTGCTGCACCAGGGGACAGCGCCAGGCAGCCTGGACTTTATCGCGCCCGCCCGCGCCTCCAGCCGCTTGCAGCAGTCGCATGAAGCCGGCCTGGCTAACATGCTGGCGCAGGCCGAGGCCTTCGCGCGCGGCTTCAGCGAGGATGAGGCCCGCGCGGCGTTGCTGGCGGCCGGGCGTTCGTCGGCAGACGTCGAGCGTCTTGCACCGCACAAGGTTCACAGGGGCAATCGCCCGAGCAACCTGATCGTATTCGCCGAATTGACGCCGCGAACGCTTGGCGCGCTGATCGCGCTGTATGAGCACAAGGTGTTTACGCAAAGCGTCATCTGGGGCATCAACGCGTTCGACCAGTGGGGGGTGGAACTGGGGAAGGTCATGGCGACGGAGTTCAGCGCGTCGCTGGCCGCGGGTCGGGTAGACGCGCTGCCCGGGATCGCGCGCGAGCTGCTCGCTGCCGGTCGCGACTGAGCGACTTTCGACGTTTATTACACACTGTTCATGATGCTTGCGGACCGCGTGCCGGGTCCGTAACATTCCCGCAAATTCAAGGCGCTATACCTCTCAATGAATCGATCTTTGCTCGTCGGTCTGGCCGTTTTTCTCGTCGGCATATTCTTGACCGATATCCCTGCGCTTGCCCAGGCTGGTATCTCCCAGGAGCAGATCAGGATGTTCCAGAGCCTGCCGCCGGCGCAGCAGCAGCAGTTGCTGCGGCAGCTGGGGATCAGTTCCGGCAACATGATGACGGGCGTGCCGCAGACCGACGTCGCGGAAGACCAGTCGCTCGGAGGTTTCGACATATCCCCGATGCTGGAGGATCTGGAGGAGCAGGAAGAGATTCTGCGGATCCAGGGAGAGGACACGATCGTCATCACGACGACACTGCCCGAAGACCTCGACCCGGAAGAGTCACGCGCGTTCATGTCCGACATCAATCGCTCGCGCTTCCTGGGCAGCTTCACCTTCGAGCTCGATAAACGGGGCGCGCTGAATCTGAGGGGCATGGAAGCGATACCGCTGGCAGGCCTGTCGGCGGAGGAGGTAGCCATCCGGCTCGGCTCGGAGCCGTTGCTGTCCGGGGTGGACATCGACGTCACGATATTGCCGCTAACGCCGATGGGAGAGGGAGCGCTGGAGCCATTTGGCTACCGGTTGTTCGGCGATGAGGAGCAGAGTGAACGGCGGCGGCAGTTGTTCGATCGCAATGGCTTCGGCGCGATGCCGAGTGATTCCATCCCTGTGCCACGTGATTACATACTCGGCCCGGGCGACGAGATTGTCGTCCATCTGTACGGCAACGAAAACACACGGTTTCTGCTGTCCGTCAACCGTGACGGCACAATCGATTTTCCCAGACTCGGGCCGCGCCCGGTCGCCGGCTTGACGTTCGGAGAACTCAAAGACGAGATCGAGGAGCGCGTCGACGAGCAATTGATCGGCACCGAGGCGACGGTGACGATGGGGCAGCTGCGATCGATTCGCATTTTCGTCGTCGGGGATGTGAAAAAGCCCGGCGCGTATACGGTCAGCAGTCTCGCACGTATCACCAATGGCCTTTTCTATGCCGGCGGCATTACCGAGATAGGCTCTTTGCGCCGCGTCCAGCTAAAGCGTGCTGGCAAGCTGGTCAAGACTCTGGATCTCTATGACCTGTTGCTTAAGGGGGATACGCGGAACGATGCGCAGCTTCGAGCCGACGATGTCATCTTCGTTCCGCCGGTCAGCTTTCAGGTAGCGATCGACGGCGAGGTCAAGCGCCCGGCAATTTACGAGTTGAAAAAGGAGCGCTCGCTCAAGCAGGTCGTGGAACTTGCGGGGGGGTTGTTGCCCACGGCCGACGCGACCAGCATTCAGTTGAAGCGAGTCAGCCAAAAAGGAACCCGCGACATCGAGACTGTCGACGTGCTGAAGCCGTCCGGTGCAAGCCTGGCCATGCAGTCGGGCGATTTCGTCATGGTGTTTTCGGTCGTCGAGGAACTGGACGATGCCGTGTATCTCGGCGGTCATACGCCACGCGCCGGCGCCTACGAGTGGGAGCCAGGAATGCGGCTCCTTGATTTGATTCCGGCAGACAGCTACCTGTCGCCGAAAGCGGATTTGGAATACATATTGATTCGCCGGGAGCAGGGTGCTGATCGCCGGACCGTGATCGTGTCCGCCGATCTTGCCGCGGCCCGCGTTAACCCGTCGTCGCCGGCCAACGTGCCGCTGCAGCCGCGCGACCGGGTAACGATATTCGAGCTCGGAATCGCGCGCAGCGCTGCCATGGCGACGATATTGGCGGAACTGCAGGCGGAAGCGACGCGGAAACGATCCTTCCGGATGGTGCAGGTCGGCGGGCGTGTGACAGCGCCGGGGCGCTACCCGCTCGAAGACGGCATGCGGATCAGCGACCTGTTACGTGCCGGGGGTGGTCTGAGCGCCTCTGCGTATTTGGCCGAGGCCGAGATGCGACGATTCTCTATAGATGGTTCCGGCACGAGGCGAACGCAATTGTTGACGGTCGATCTCGCGGCGATCGACGCTGGGGATACAGCCGCCGATTTCGTGCTCGAGCCTTATGACTATCTGAACGTCAAGGAAGTGCCGGCGTGGGAGGATCAGCTCCAGGTCGAGATCGTCGGCGAGGTGCGCTTTCCCGGCGTGTATCCCGTGCGTCGCGGCGAGACGCTGAGTTCTGTGTTGGAGCGAGCCGGAGGGTTAACCGAGGCCGCTTTTCCCGAAGGGAGCGTGTTCACGCGGTCGAGCCTGCGCGAGCGTGAGGCGGATCAGTTACGGCAGTTCGAGCGCCGTCTCGAATCAGACCTTGCGGCGTTGGGCCTTCGTTCGGCCGCCGATCCTAGCGGGAATTCGCAGCAGGCGATGTCCGTCGGTCAGTCACTGCTAGAGCAAATCAGGTCGACACAGCCGACGGGGCGGCTGGTCATCGAGCTCGACAAGCTCGTGGCGAGTGATTCGGGCGAACACGACATCGTCCTTCGCAATCAAGACAAACTCTACATACCGCAGCGATCTCAGGAGATTATGGTTCTCGGAGAGGTGCAGTACGCGACGTCGCATCTGTACGCCGCGGGGCGCGATCGCGACGGCTATATCGACCTCAGCGGCGGGCTGACGGCGAACGCCGACGGCAAGCGCGTCTACGTTGTCCGGGCGAACGGCGCGGTGCAGGCGTCGTCGGGATCCCGTTGGTTTCGCGGCCGCGGCGGAAACATGTTCCCGGGTGACACGATCGTGGCGCCGATCAAAACGGATCGCGTGCCGACCGTCGTGCAATGGGCGAGCATCACTCAGATTCTCTATAACCTCGCAATCTCGGTCGCCGCAGTCAACTCTTTCTAGTTCGACGGGAGGCGCCGGCGACACGATGCCGAACAGAATCCTCGTCCTAACGTTCTACTATCCGCCGGATCTGTGCGCCGGCTCCTTTCGATCAGGTGCGCTGGTCAACGCGTTGTGCGAGAAGTTGGATGACGACACTCTGGTCGACGTCATTACGACGATGCCGAATCGTTACCAGAGTTATCAGCGCGAGGCGGATGCCGTCGAGACAAACGGACCCGTGACCGTGTACCGATTGCCCGTGGCGCCGCACAAGAGCGGGTTCGTCGATCAGGCGCGCAGCTTCCTGAGCTATGCCCGGCGCGCGCTGCCCGCAGCACGCGCGCGGGATTACGATCTCGTCTATGCAACGTCATCGCGCTTGATGACTGCGGCCTTGGGCGCGGTCATCTCGAGGCGTAAAGGCGCGTTGCTGTATCTCGACATCCGTGACCTGTTTACCGACACGATGCATGAGGTGCTGGCAGGACGAATCAGCTACGCGATACTGCCCATATTTCGCGCATTGGAGAAATTTACTTTCGACAGTGCGGACGTGATCAACGTGGTGTCGCCCGGATTCCGGGAATACTTCGAGAAACGTGGTTTCGGCCCACTGCTGCGATTCCATACCAATGGAATCGACGACGAGTTTCTCGCTCGCGATTTCACGTCCCGCAGTGATGCCGGGCCACGGCGCCGAATTCTTTACGCGGGCAACATCGGCGAAGGTCAGGGCTTGCATCGCCTGGTGCCGGGCGCAGCGGAATTGCTTAGAGATACGCACGAAATCGTGATCGTCGGCGACGGCGGTGCGAGGGATGCCCTGGTCGACGCGTGCAGTGGGCTCGACAACGTTCGAATCGAGCCGCCAGTTGACCGCGAAGCCCTGATGTCACTTTACGCGGCGGCCGATGTTCTGCTGATGCACCTGAATGATTTTCAGGCTTTTCGAAAAGTACTGCCTTCGAAGATCTTCGAGTACGGGGCGACCGGCAAGCCGATTTTAGCGGGCGTGGCCGGCTATGCGGCGGAATTCACCCGTGAATTCGTGGAGAACGCGGCCGTATTCCCGCCGTGTGATGCGCACGCGATGGCAGCGGCGCTTGCCAAACTGGATACGTCGCCGACGCCGCGCGAGCGATTCATAAAGGAGTTCGCGCGCGAATCGATCATGTCGCGCATGGCGACCGATGTCGCAGAGATGTTGGATTCGCAGGTCTTGCAACCTTCGCGGTAGATTTTTCGAGGTGCTTGGTGGCACTGCAATTTTGGCTCCCCGGCGCGGGCATGTGTGTAACCGTGACCGTATCCGGTTATAATAAAATAGTGTGTTTGGGGTTAGATACGTTGATTCCGCTGGGGTGTGATCGGGGCGGGCGACAGCCGTCGCGGATTGCCTGGGTAATAGTTGCAGCCGCTTCGCGGCTTTGGGAGGCTCGATGGCCGTGGGTGATCTGCAAGTAGGCCTGATTCAGCTGCCTCGCAGAACCAAACGAATTATCGCGGTTATAGCGGATGCGGCCGTCATGGTCGCCGCACTCGCGCTGACGATTCTGCTGATTCATCAGACTGAGGCGAATGCAATCGCGATGCGGTGGCCGCTGATTATTGCGGTCGTGCTCGTCGCGATACCGGTATTCACTCAGCAAGGTTTGTACCGCGCGATCATTCGATTTATTGGTTCGCGCATGGTATTCGCCGTACTTCGCAGCGTAACGTTCGTCGCTCTCGTATTGGGATGCATTACGTTGGTGTTGGGCGCGGACCCCGTCGCGGATGTCTTTTCCACGATACTCGTGTTCTGGTCGTTCGGGTTGCTGGGAATGGTTGGCAGCCGGTTCTTTACGCGCATGTATCTGATCCGCCAAACGATGCCGGGCGAGCGCGTTGCGATCTACGGTGCGGGGGAGGCCGGCGTGCATTTGGCAGCCGTTCTGACCAGCGGCAACGAGTTTGCGCCGGTCGCGTTCATCGACGACAACATGGCAGTTCAGGGCCGATCAATAAACGGTCTGCAAGTCTATTCGTCCGAATCGCTACACAGAATCGTCGCCGAACTGGGTATTAAACGTGTGCTGCTCGCGCTGCCTTCCATATCGCGACGCAAACGTCAGGACATCATCAGTAATCTCGAGACGATGCCGGTCCACGTCCAGACGATGCCTGATATTTCGGACCTGGTCTCCGGGGCCGCACGCGTGGATGAGATTCGCGACGTGACAGTCGCTGACCTGCTCGGGCGCGATTCGGTGCCGCCGAACGACAAACTTCTGGACGCGTGTATACGCAGCAAGTCGGTCGCGGTAACGGGAGCAGGCGGGTCAATCGGATCGGAACTGTGCCGGCAAATCGTTCTGCTCGGGCCAAAGCGCCTCTTGTTGCTCGAGGTCTCGGAGCACGCGCTGTACCAGATCGAGCGAGAACTCCGCGAAAGCGTTAAGCGAGACAGCCTCGACGTCGAGATCGTTGGTTTGCTCGGATCGGTGCATCACCAGGCGCGCGTTCGTAACGTGTTGGCGACCTACGAGGTCAATACGGTGTATCACGCCGCGGCCTACAAGCACGTGCCGATGGTCGAGCACAATATGATCGAGGGCATTCACAATAATATTTTCGGTACGCTGCATACCGCGCTGGCGGCCGAGGAGGCCGGCGTCGAGGCTTTCGTGCTGGTTTCGACCGACAAAGCCGTATCTCCGGCCAATGTTATGGGCGCGACGAAACGGTTTGCCGAACTCGTGCTGCAAGGATTGCACGAGCGCGGCAGCAAGACACGTTTCTGCATGGTTCGATTCGGTAATGTTCTGGCATCTTCCGGATCGGTCGTGCCGCTGTTTCGTGAGCAGATTCGCCGCGGCGGTCCGGTGACAGTGACGCACCCGGAGATCATTCGCTACTTCATGACGATCCCGGAAGCCGCGCAATTGGTTATTCAGGCCGGTTCAATGGGTCAGGGCGGTGATGTTTTCGTTCTCGACATGGGTCGGCCGGTGCGCATCGAGGATCTCGCCCGCCGGATGATTCACCTGATGGGGTTGTCCGTGCGTGACGAGGACGATCCGGACGGCGATATCGCCATCGAGTACACCGGGCTGCGTCCAGCTGAAAAGCTCTACGAAGAGTTGCTGATTGGCAACAATGTGATGGGCACCGAGCATCCGATGATTATGCGCGCGCAGGAAGACTGCCTGTCGTGGGAACGGGTCGAGGATTGCATCGACGACATGTCTGCGGCAATCGGCGAGTTCGATTGCGCTAGCGCCCGCCAGCTTTTGCTGGCGAGCGTCGAAGGGTATACACCGACGAGCGGCATAGAGGACCTCGTCTGGCGCGTGGCGCATGCCGATCCGGTGCAGGCGGCGAAGGTGACCGACCTCGATTCCCGGCGGTCAGGGGCCGGTTAGTCAGGGCCCGGCGGTGAGCGACGGAAATTGGCGAAATCCGTGATCTCGGCCGTTTCATTCCCGGAGCCAAGCGATTAATCTTGGCTATCTGAATAAGAATCCAAACCAGCAAAACCAATGAATTTGACAGTATTCGGATCGGGCTACGTCGGCCTGGTCACGGGCGCCTGCATGGCGGATGCCGGCAACGACGTCGTTTGCGTTGACGTCGACGCGGCGAAGATCGCCGCGCTGAAAGCGGGCGATATCCCGATTCACGAGCCAGGGCTGGATGAGCTCGTTCGTCGCAATGCGGCGGCCGGTCGGCTGCATTTCACGACCGACGTCGCGAAAGGGGTGGCGCACGGCACGATTCAATTCATAGCGGTCGGCACGCCGCCGGATGAGGACGGCTCTGCCGATCTTCAGTACGTGTGGGCCGTCGCGCGTTCCATCGCGGAACACATGGATGGGTATCGGGTGGTCGTCGACAAGTCCACGGTTCCCGTCGGCACCGCCGAAAAGGTAAAGGCGGAAATCAACAAGACGCTGGCGGAACGCGGCGCGGACCTCGATTTCGACGTCGTGTCCAATCCTGAATTCCTGAAAGAGGGTGCGGCGATTGGCGACTTCATGAAGCCGGACCGCATCGTTGTCGGCGCGGACAGTTCGCGGGCAGCGAAACTGATCAAGCAGATGTACGAGCCGTTCAGCCGCAATCACGACAAGCTCATTCTCATGGATATTCCGTCCGCCGAGCTGACGAAATACGCCGCCAACGCGATGCTCGCGACGAAGATAAGCTTCATGAATGAGCTGTCGAATATCGCCGACTGCTACGGCGCGGATATAGAACAGGTGCGAATCGGCATCGGCTCTGATCCCCGTATCGGATTCGAGTTCATCTATCCGGGTTGCGGCTATGGCGGGTCCTGTTTCCCCAAGGATGTGACTGCGCTCGTGCACTCGGCGGGTCTTGCCGGCTACGAAGCGGAATTGATTCGTGCGGTCGATTCGGTGAACGAGCGGCAAAAGCATGTGTTGTTCGGCAAGATTCGTGACTATTTCGACGGCGATCTCACGGGCAAGACGGTCGCGCTGTGGGGCCTCGCATTCAAGCCGCGTACGGACGACATGCGTGAGGCGTCGAGTCGCGTGCTGATGGAGTCCATCTGGGAGGCCGGTGGTCAGGTCCGGGCGTACGACCCCGAAGCGATGGACGAAACTCGCCGAATCTATGGCGATCGACCGGACCTCGTGTTGTGCTACTCGGCCCAGGAGGCCGCAAGGGGCGCCGACGCGCTCGCGATCGTCACCGAGTGGCAGGAGTTCCGCAGCCCGGATTTCGAGGCACTGGGGCGCGTGTTGACGAACCGCATTATCTTCGACGGCCGGAATATTTACGATCCCGAAATGATGCAGGAATACGGATTCGAGTATTGCGCGATCGGCCGGCCTACGCGTGCGGATGAGTCGGGTTCCGAATGAAACTGCAACCGGTTATTCTCTGCGGCGGCTCCGGATCGCGGCTGTGGCCGCTATCAAGATCCAAGTTCCCGAAACAGCTGTTGCCGCTTACCAGCGACCGGTCTTTGCTCCAGGAAACCTGCGCGCGCCTCGGTGCACTCGAGCCGTCGCCGGCCGAACCGATCGTAATTTGCAATGAGTCCCATCGTTTCCTCGTGGCCGGCCAGATCGAGGCGATAGGCTTACGCCCCCGGTTGGCACTGGAACCCTCCGGTCGCAATACGGCGCCCGCGGCTGCTGTTGCCGCGCTGCTTGTCCCCCCGTCCGAGCGCGATTCGACGCTGCTGCTGGTGCTGCCGGCGGACCACGTCATCCGGAATCCGGAAGTGCTCGCAGACGCGGTCCGCATCGCGATCCCGGCTGCCGCAGCGGGCCGCCTGGTGACGTTCGGTATCGTGCCGACCTCGCCCGAGACCGGCTATGGATACATTCGCTCGATCGAGGCGGAGGGGCCGGTCCTGAGCGTCGACCGATTCGTCGAAAAGCCGGATTTCGAGACGGCGCGGCGTTACGTGCAGTCCGGTGCGTATTTCTGGAACAGCGGCATGTTTTTGTTTTCGGCCGCGGCGTACCTGGAGGAGCTCGGCGCGCATGCGCCCGCCATGGTTGCGGCCTGCGAGAAGGCAATCGGAGAGACTGCGGCGGACGGCGAGCCGGTCTCGCTGGATCCTGACGCATTCGCCGCATGCCCGGCCGACTCCATCGACTACTCGGTAATGGAAAAGACCGAACAGGCATCGGTCGTTCCGCTCGACGCCGGTTGGAGCGACGTCGGCTCGTGGGCGGCGATTCACGAAGTCAACGAACAGGACGGTTACGGCAACGCGCTGTCCGGCGATGTCGTCGCCGTCGATTGCCGCGACTCCCTGATCAGGGCCGAGAGCAGACTCGTCGGCGCGGTCGGCCTCGAGGGTTGTGTCGTTATCGAAACCAAGGACGCGGTGCTGGTGGCGCCGAAAGATCGCGCGCAAGACGTAAAGAACCTGGTTGACGAGTTGGCCACCGCGGACCGCGAGGAGACGCAGCTCGGCCGCGAAGTCTTTCGGCCGTGGGGCAGCTACGACAGCCTCGAGAATGCGGAAGGATTCCAGGTCAAACGACTAACGGTGTTGCCGGGCGCGATCCTGTCTCTGCAGTTGCACCATCGGCGCGCCGAGCACTGGGTTGTCGTTGCCGGGGTCGCAAGGATTACGCTCGACGATCAGGTCTTCGATCTGGGTGTCAACGAGCACACATTCATCCCGGTGGGCGCCCGACACCGCATCGAGAACCCCGGGACCGAACTGCTGCATATCATAGAAGTACAGGTCGGTGACTATCTGGGCGAGGATGATATCGTCAGATTCGAAGACAAATACGGCCGCGAGGGGAGGACCGATTGAATGGCACGCGAGCTTTCCTGTTTCAAAGCATACGACTTGCGGGGCCGCGTCCCCGATGAGCTGAACGAAGACCTGGCGCGACAGATCGGCAAGGCATTCGTGGCCTTCCTCAAACCGTCAAACGTCGTCGTCGGCCACGATATCCGCTTGTCGAGCCCGGGCATGGTCGCGGCGCTGACCGAGGGGTTGCTGGCGGCCGGCGTCGACGTACTGGACATCGGCCAGTGCGGGACCGAGGAGGTCTATTTCGCGACGGCTCACCTCGGCGCTGCCGGCGGCATCATGGTGACGGCGAGTCACAACCCGATGGACTACAACGGCATGAAGTTCGTCCGTGAGCAGGCGCGCCCCATAAGTGCCGATACGGGCCTTGAAGACATTCGCAATCTGATTCTTGCCGGTGGCCTGCCGACGGCCGACAAACCCGGGACGCGGAAGTCGGTCGACGTGACCGGGGCATATGTCGATCATCTGTTGTCTTACGTCGACGTGGGTGAGCTGAAGCCGCTAAAAATCGTCGTGAATCCTGGCAACGGTGGAGCCGGCGCGACGATAGACCTGCTCGAGCCGCATCTGCCGTTCGAGTTCGTCAAGATTAATCATGAGCCCGACGGATCATTTCCCAACGGCATACCGAATCCGATCCTGCCCGACAATCGCAGTGCCACCATCGATGCTATCAAGCAGTCCGGCGCCGATGTCGGCATAGCGTGGGATGGTGATTTCGATCGCTGTTTCCTGTTCGATGAAAACGGTGGATTCATCGAGGGCTACTACATCGTCGGGTTGTTGGCTGCGGCGATGCTCGATCTGCATCCCGGTTCGAAGATCGTCTACGACCCGAGGTTAATCTGGAATACGCAGGAAATCGTGGCGCAGAAAGGCGGTATTCCGGTGCAATGCAAGTCGGGTCATGCATTCATCAAAGAACGCATGCGTAACGAGGATGCGGTGTACGGCGGTGAGATGAGCGCGCACCATTATTTCCGCGATTTTTCTTACGCGGACAGTGGCATGATTCCGTGGCTGCTCGTCGCATCGATCATGTCGACGACCGGCAAGAACCTGTCGCAGCTCGTCAATGAGCGGATCGCGTTGTTTCCGTGCAGCGGTGAGATCAATCGAAAGGTCGCCGACCCGGCTGCAGCGTTGCAAACGATGCGCGAACACTTCGGCGACAGTGCAATACGGATCGATGAAACGGATGGTGTCGGTTTCGAGTTTTCCGACTGGCGGTTCAACCTGCGCATGTCCAATACGGAGCCGGTCATTCGTCTGAACGTCGAGACACGCGGCGACAACGATCTGCTCCAAGAACGCACCGACGAAATCCTCTCGCTGCTCAGCGACTGATCGACTTCTATTCGTGTCCGAAAAACTCTTGATCTTATTGTTAAATTTCGGTTGAGCTTACGTCGAATCTCCTCGATACTCGCTCGCAGTGACAAGGGCAAACTCATCGTGAGATGAGGACGCAAAGCCACCGGTCCACGGAAGCGATACCAGGGATGGCGGGGTTACCGGATTTAACGCGCGGGACGTCCGTTCGGCGCTACTAATTCCAGTAAGACACCGCTGCCAGGGTCGCGAAAGACCGGTTGGCTTCGTGCCGGAGTTGCCGCGACGGCGTAGGGTACGTCGCGCGCCGTAGGTATAAGGGGTTTCCTCAATCTGCCGTAATTAACTGAACTGGTTCTGAAACAGGGCAAACTCGTCGAAAGGCGAGGACGCAAAGCCACCGGCCTACGGGTAGAGTTTTCGGGATCGATCCCGGCTCCCTACGGCAGCGGAGTTGCCAGCACCCCAGTTGACTTGCGGCAACGCGAGTTGAACTTGCGTGTCGCAACTGCATGCATTCGATGGATTTGCCCGGTGTCGGAGCCACGACTTGCTCAGAGGCTCAAGGGATGCATGATTCGATCGGTAGCGGGACAGGCGTAAGCACAGCAATTCTAATCTCACTCGTCACGCTGTCCGGGTGCGGCGGCGGGGGTGGAGAAGCCGGTAAGTCGGCGCTGTCTCTGGGTGCCGGCGATCTCATAGAAACGACGATATCGGGTAGTGTCGGCGACGGTCCCATTACCGACGGTCGCGTCGCTGTGCAAAATGTGCGCGGCGAGACTCTCGCCACGCAGCGGAGCAACGAGCAGGCGCGCTACCGCATTCTTTTGAACGCAAGTCCCGATGAGTATCCGTTGACCGCAACTGTAGATGACGGAACGGACCTCGTTTCCGGCGATCGGCCGTCGTTCGCGTTGACCACCGCGATCCTGCAGGCCGGCGGTGAGCAGACCGCGAACCTGAATCCCCATGGCACGATTGCGGTCAAGATCGCACAGCAGATGTCCGGCGGATTGACGGCCGAGAACCTCAGTGCCGCGCTTGGCGTCGTGAACCGCAATCTGGGTTTCGGTATCGACGCTCGCGCTATTTCAGATCCGATCGGCACCCCGATCGTCGAACAAAACGTTGCCAGCATGATCCGCTCGAGTGAGGCCCTCGGTGAGACTGTTCGCCGGGCGCATGCGGCGTTGCTATCCGTCGGGAGTTTCGCCAGCGAAGACGATTTGATTGCTGCCCTCAGCGCCGATCTGATTGATGGCGTGCTCGACGGCCAGGGTCGCGATGGCAGCGATCCGCGGTTGGCCGCGACGACCAGCGTCGTTTCGGCGCAGGTCATGCTGGAGGTCATGACGAATCGACTGATGGTCGGCGACGTCGTAGCGACGCAGGCGCTCGACGCATCGATCCAGCAGGTGATCGGCGCCAGCGTGAGTGCGCCGCTGACGGGCACGCTGAATACGACTGGTCCGATGCTGAATCAGGCGAGGCTGCTGGTCGATGCGGCCGCGCGAATTGATGCGGACCCGGTACTCGATGATCTCGCGGCGGCGCTGGCCGCCATTCAGCCGGGCGAGTCGCCGGCCCAGGTTGCGGCGTTGTTACCTGCGGATGCCGTCTCCGCGCTCGGCGAGACGGTGCAGCAGGTCTCGCTGGCGACAGAAGAGGAACTGGGGGCTGTCAACGACGCGATCCGGGAGGCCGTGCCGCCGATCCAGGAACCATCCAATCGATTGCCGACGATTTTCGGCTTGCCCCCGACTCAAGTCCTGGTCGGATCGAATTACGATTTCACGCCGACCGCCGCCGATGCCGATGGTGACGTGCTGACGTTCGGCGTCGTCGGCCTGCCCGGATGGGCAAATTTTGACATGGCGACCGGGCGTATCACCGGTACGCCGAGTGCTGCCGATGTCGCCACGTCTGCGCCGATTCAACTCACCGTATCCGACGGCTTCGGTACTGTGTCTTTGCCGGTGTTTCGTATCACGGTTGAGCAGCCGGCCAACGGTGCACCGATTATTTCGGGGACGCCGCCTACGACGGTGACGGTTGGCAACCTCTACTCATTCACGCCTGCCGCCGAGGATCCGGACGGCGACGCGCTGACGTTCTCGATCGAGAATTTGCCGGCGTGGGCCACGTTTGATCCGGCGACCGGAACACTGACCGGCACGCCTCAGGCTGCGGACGCAGGCAACTATACCGGCGTGCAGATCGCCGTCGCTGACGCGGACGATCGTGTCAGTTTGACCGCATTTATGATCGTGGTCAGCGCGATTCCGAACCAGGCCCCTGTGATTTCGGGCACACCGGGTACGCAGGTCATGGTCGGCAACAGCTATGTATTCACGCCGTCGGCAAGTGACGCGGACGGAGACTCATTGACGTTCTCGATCACGGGGATGCCGCCGTGGGCGAGTTTTGCAGCCGCTACCGGGCAACTGAGTGGCACGCCGGCCGATGGTGATGTCGGCACGCACGCCGGCATCCGAATCAGCGTTTCGGACGGTCGTGATTCTGCATCCTTGCCGGCGTTCTCCATTGTGGTGGCACCGGCACCGAACGTGGTACCGACGATTTCCGGCACGCCGCCGACGTCGGTAACCGCCGGCGATGCGTACACTTTCACGCCGTCGGCGGCGGATGCGGACGGCGACAGCCTGACGTTCTCGATCGCCGGCCGGCCCGGATGGGCAAACTTCGACCCGGTCACCGGCCGACTTATGGGCACTCCCGCCGTCACTGATGTCGGGACGCATACGGGTATCAGTATTCGCGTTTCGGACGGTCGTGATACCACCGCGCTGCCCACGTTTGCGATTACCGTCGACGCGCCACCGAACGCCGCGCCGACGATTACCGGCACGCCGCCGTCCTCGGTCACGGTCGGTTCGGCCTATTCGTTTACGCCAACCGCGAGCGATCCCAACGGAGACAGCCTGACGTTCTCGATTACCGGCAGGCCCGGATGGGCAAGTTTCAGCTCCGCGTCGGGGCAGCTCAGTGGCACGCCGGTGGCGGCGGATATCGGCACCTACGGCGGCATCCGCATCAGCGTAACCGATGGTCAGGAGACCGCGACGCTGCCTGAGTTCTCCATTAACGTTAACGACTTGCCGAACCGCGCGCCGACGGTATCGGGCGTGCCATCCGCGGCCGTCACGATCGGTTCCGCCTACGCATTCACCCCGACCGCGAGCGATCCGGACGGCGATGCCCTGACATTCTCGATCA
>JBPCXI010000293.1:0-29774 GCA_051008895.1 Gammaproteobacteria bacterium
TTCTGGATCGACTGGGTCGTCGGTTTGTTCATGCTGGCGAGCGTGCCCGCGACGCCGCTGTTCGTCGGGTCTTCGGCGCGCGGCTTCCGCCGCATCAGCGCGCAGAACGAGGAAAAGAAAAATCATAACAGCGCGCAATACCTCGATTCGATCCAGGGCATGTCGACGCTGAAGATGTTCAACCAGGCGGAGCGCCGCGGCGATCTGATCAAGCAGGACACCGAGGAACAGCGTCAGACGACGATGAAGCTGCTGCTCGTTTCGCAGCTGCAGTTCATCCCGCTCGAACTCGGTTTCGCGCTGCTCGGCACCGCGATGGCGATGGGCGTGTCGCTGTATCGTTACAGCGGCGGCTTCATGACACCGGGCGAAGCGATCGCGGTCGTGCTGCTCAGCCTCGAGTTCAGCCGCACGTTGCTGCTGGTAGGCGAGTTCTTCTTCGCCGGCGCGCTCGGTCGCGAAGTCGCGGCGAAGATCGTCGAATTCTTCGACGAGAAAGCGCCGGTCGAACACACGGGCAGCCGCAAGCACGGCAAGACCGATGGCGAGTCGATCGGCGTCGAATTCCGCGACGTCACGTTCACTTATCCGTCGGCGAACGAACCGACGCTGCAGGGCCTGAGCTTTAAGCTCGGACAGAACGAGACGGTCGCGATGATCGGCAAGAGCGGGTCCGGCAAAACGACGGTCACGAACCTGATGCTGCGCACGCTCGATCCGGATTCCGGCGAGATTTTTCTCGACGGCGTACCCGAGCGCGAGCTTGCCGTCGAATGGATCCGCAAGCAGATTGCGCTCGTGCCGCAGGACCCGTACCTGTTCTTCGGCACGGTCCGCGAGAACCTGATGATCGCGAAACAGGATGCAACCGACGCCGAACTGATGGCCGCGCTGGGCGCGGCGGAACTCGGAGACTTCGTCTCCTCCAGCCCGGCCGGCCTCGAGACCATGGTCGGCGACCAGGGGCTGGCGCTCAGCGGCGGCCAGGCGCAGCGACTCGCGATCGCACGCGCGATTCTGAAGGACGCGCCGATCGTCGTGCTCGACGAACCGACGTCGCAGATCGACGTCGAGACTGAAGCGCTGCTGAATCTGGCGCTGGAACGCCTCTGCGAGAGCAAGACGGTCCTTTTGATCGCGCACCGACTGAGCACGATCGAGCGGGCCGACCGGATCGTCGTGCTGGCCGAAGGCAAAGTGGTCGAGAGCGGCACGCGCGACGAACTACTCGCGCGCGGCGGACTCTACGCGAGCATGATCCGCACCAAGCAGGAAATCGAGCACGCCGCGATGCGCCCCGCGGCGGCCGGCTGAGGAATCTGGAGAACACGCAATGACCACGATGGAAGCCACCGGGACACCGATGCCGGATGTCAGCAACTACGGAATCATCAAGCGACTGCTGAAGTTCATGAAGCCGTTCAACGGCGCGATGACGGTGTCGCTGATCGCCCGTGTCGTCAAATTGTGCGGCCAGGCCGCAATTCTCGGCATCGCGGCCGCGAGCATCGGCATATACGTGCAGAACTCCGAGCCGGGCGTCGTTAACTGGAGCATCATCTGGACTCAGATCGGCTGGATCGCCGCCGTCGGCGTCGTCGTGTCCATTACCTCTTATATAGAGATGTATCTCGGTCACTACGTCGCGTTTCATATCCTGATGGCCTTCCGCAACCGTTTCTACGATGCGATCGTGCCGCTCGCGCCGGCCAAGACAGCGAAACTGCAGTCCGGCGAGGCCGTCGGCCGCGTGATGACCGACTGCGAACGCATTGAGCCGTTCTACGCGCACACGATCGCGCCGGCGATCGCCGCGTTCTGGGTACCTGCATTCATACTCGCGTGGTGCTGGACCGTCGACCGCTCACTCGTATACGTGCTGCTGCCGTTCTACGCGGCCAATACGCTGCTGCTGCCGTGGCTGGTTTCCAAGCTCGGCGGTGACGGCGTCAGGTATCGCGAACAACTCGGCCAGGTGAACGCGTTCGTCGCGGACAGCATCCAGGGCGTTCGCGACACCGTCGCGTTCGGCTACGAGAAAAAGCGCGCGGAGCAGCTCTGGGAAACCGGCGCGACGATGCAGGAAGGCCAGGAACAACTTTACAGCGCCGACGCGTGGCAACGGGCGCTGGCCGAGATCTTCATCACTGTCGGCATCCTCGCTGCAGCGTGGTGGAGCATCGAGCTCGCACTGGCAGGCAAGATCGATCCACTCGTCGACGTGCCCGCGGTCATCGCCGTGTCGATCGTCGGCTTCTACCTGTCCGTCGGCCTCGCCAACAACTACACCGATTTCCGCGTCGCCATCTACGCGGCATGGCGCCTGTTCTCGATGATGGAACAGGATCCTGCGGTGACCGACACCGCGGCCGGTCCGGTCACGGAGAACGTCGAGGCGTCGATACAATTCGACGACGTCAGCTTCGAGTACGACACCGAGGATGCGGCATGGGCGCGCGAGGACAAGGTGTTCGACGGGTTCAGCATCAACATCGAAGAAGGCAAGCACGTTGCCCTGGTCGGACCCAGCGGCGGCGGCAAGTCGACGATCTGCAACCTGCTGCTGCGCCAGTGGGACCCGCAGGGCGGCAAGATAAGTATCGGTGATCGCCCGCTGACCGACTTCCCGCTCGCGGACCTGCAACGCATGTTCGCCGTCGTGTCGCAACGCGCGTTCATCTTCAACGACACGCTGCTCGAGAATATCCGGATGGGTAAGTGGGATGCGACCGACGAGGAAATCGCGGCGGCCGTCGAGAAGGCCGGCATGACGAAGTGGGTCGCAAGCATCCCCGACGGCCTGCAGACCCAGGCCGGCGAACGCGGCAGCCAGATCTCCGGTGGCCAGCGTCAGCGCCTTGCGATTGCGCGCGCCGTGCTGAAGGATTCGCCGATGGTGCTGCTCGATGAGGCCACGTCGAATCTCGATCTCGAGACGGAACGCAGCGTCATGGATGCGTTGAAGCGCCTCGCCGAGGGCCGCACGACGTTGACGATCGCGCATCGCCTGTCGACGATCGTCGATTGCGACAAGATCCACGTGATGACCAACGGCAAGATCACGGAGCAGGGCAGCCACGACGAGCTGATGGCCAGAGGTGGCTGGTACGCCCGCATGTTCGAGCTGCAACAGGACGAAGTGGACGCGACGCTGGCGACCTAGGGCTGGCGACCTAGCGCCAGTCCGATATATAGCAACTGGGAATATCCGCAGAAACATTCCGTCTTTTCGCGCGCGGCGGGCACGATGTACCGTACGGTCCTCCTCAAGCCGGAGAGCTTGAAACCGGTACAATCGACCCATGACCCGCCGCCAGAATACCCACCCGTTGCGCGTCGCCGACTGGACCAAAGCGCGCGGCACCGATTCGCTGCCAGCTCCTGTGCTGGATGCGTTCGAGCGCAGTGGCCTGCTGCTCGACACCTGCCTCAGGCAGCTGTGCATCACGGTACACCCGCTGGCGCCGCCCGCTGGCGCCGAGATCAGATGCGGCGCGGAAGCATACCGCCACGCGCTCGAAGTCATCACCGGCCTGCGCAGCGCGATACCCGGCGAGACGAATGTTTTCGGCCAGTTTCGGCAGGCCTGGCAGAACTGCCGCGACAATGGCCATCCGGGGATCGTCGCCGGGATCGCACCGTGGGTGCACCGACTGATCAATGACGCACGCACGATTCGCCGCGATCACCTGCACGGCATCGGCGGGGCCTCTTACGGCACGCTGGTGCGGCGGCTCGTTGCGCCGAGACGAGGTGACCGGGTTCTGTTCGTGGGCGCCGGCGGCCTTGCGAGGTCGATCGTGCCGTATTTCGGCGCCTGCGACGTCGGCGTCTGGACCCGACGATGCGTCGATCTGCAGAACATCACAGTCGACCGCAGGTTCGCGCCCGCACGCGCCGCCGACGCGTCCAACTGGGCGGACCATGTCGTATTTGCAACGCCGGCGGATACCGACAACGATGGATTATGGCTGGCGCACCTGGCACGCCAGTCGGTCCGAACGGTCGTACATCTCGGCCACCGACGCGGCATCCTGACCGCATGGTCCGGTTGCGCGCGGGTATTCGATCTCGACGACGTTTTCGAGCTGCGGCGTCGCCAGGCTGACATCCGCACCGACAGAATCGCGCTGGCGCGCCGAGCATGCCGGGACGCGGCGTGCGCCGCCATCGACGAACGCGCACCCGCCGAAATCGCCGATTTCGTCACGGCCTGAGCGCGCAGACATGGCCGACGACCGACGCGTCCTGAGACTCGGCACTCGCCGTTCGCTGCTCGCGAGAGCACAGTCGAATCTCATCGCTGGTGCACTACGCGACCTGTGCCCGGAGCAAGACGTCGCAGTCGTCGCGCTCGATACGCGTGGTGACCGCGATCTGAAAACGCCGCTTGATCGCGTCGCGGATCCGGATTTTTTCTCGGCGGAACTCGATCGCGCCCTTGCCGACGGAGACATCGACTTCGCCTGTCATTCGATGAAGGATCTCGGCGCCGCGCGGCCCGCCATTTTCAGCACCGCAGCGATTCCGGCGCGCGAAAACCCGCGCGATGTCGTGCTGTTTCGCGCCGACGTCGTCGCGCGGCTCGACGCCGGTCAGCCGATCAGGATCGGCACCTCGTCCGCGCGACGGCGGCGCAGCACCGAAGCTTTTTTGACGACCCATTTGCCGCGCCGTCGCCGCGATCCAATACTCGAATTTGCACCTTTGCGCGGCCCGGTCGAGCAGCGAGTCGCGCGCATTGCTGCGGATCCGCGCGGCGATGACGCGTTGGACGGCGTCGTGCTCGCACTCGCCGGCCTCGAACGTTTGTGGAACGATCCGCACGGCTGTCGCGCGCTGCGCCCGCACCTGCGCGATGCGCGGTGGATGGTTCTGCCGCTGTCGGCATGCCCGTCCGCCCCGGCCCAGGGCGCACTGGCAATCGAATGCCGCGCCGACGACGCGGCGACACGCGACGCCTTGCGCAAACTCCATGACGAAACGACGGCGGCACTCGTCCGGCGTGAACACGATGCGGTTGCGGCCCTTCCGGAAGCGATGCGGGCAGCGGCCGGCGCCACCGCGATTCAACATGAATTGCTCGGCCGGCTCTTGTATTGCAGCGACACAGGCATCGGCAGCCAGCAGCTCGACTGGTCCCGCCCCGCCGCACCGAACGAACACCGCGCGGCACGGCCATGGGACGGCGGCACGTGGCAGAGCCGGCGTCAGCGGCGCCCGCTCTCGCACGCGCTGGACCCGAGCGATGGTGGCGCGGTGTTCGTCGCCCACTGGTTCGCCGCGTCGGACGAATTGTCTGCGGCGCCGCGCGCGAGGATCTGGACCAGCGGCACGACGAGTTGGCGCAGGCTGGCCGAACGCGGCCTGTGGATCGAAGGATGTGCCGATAACCTCGGCTTCGCCGACATAACCACGACGCTGGCCTGCGGCGTGCTGCAATTGCCGCAGCTGGACCGCTGGACCGCGCTTACCCGCCGCGGCGCGGAGGGCAGTTGGAGCGACTCCGGCATCGGCAGCGTCGTCGCGACGTACGAGCTCGCGGAAGATAGCCCGACGGATCGGGACGCGCTGCGTGCCGACATCGCGCGATCGACGGATTTTTTCTGGGGCAGCATCGAACAGTATCGCGACGTCGAAAATCTACTGCCGCCGGACGCCCGCCATGCGTGTGGCGCCGGCAAGACCGCGCGTGCGCTGATTGCCGCGGGCATCGACGCGCCGCTCGTATTCCCGAATCGCGCGGAGTGGCGGACATGGCTCCGCTGACGCTGCGCAGAACGCGCCTGACCGGCGCGCTGCGACAGATGACTCGCGAAGTCAGGCCTCACGCCGAACAATTCGTGCAGCCGCTCTTCGTCGTCGACGGCATCAGCGCGCGCGAACCGGTGGCAGGACTCGACGACGTCTACCGCGATACGTCGGCATCTCTGCTCGAGCAGATCGAGACCGATCTTCAGGCCGGAATCGACAAGTTCCTGTTGTTCGGCGTGCCGGCGGCGAAACGCGAAGCCGCATTCGAGCACGAATTCACGGCCGACCAGATTCGCAGCATCAAGGAACGCTTCGGCGACGACATCTTCCTCGCCGTCGACGTTTGCCTGTGCTCGCATACGACGCACGGACACTGTGGTGTACTCAACGAAGCGGGCGACTATGTCGCGAACGACGCGACCGTCGAGGAACTGGCCGGCGCCGCGCGGACCTACGCGGCCGCCGGCGCCGATTGCGTCGCCCCGAGCGACATGATGGACGGACGGATCGCGGCGATTCGTCGCGCGCTGACCGACAGCGATCTCGACCGCACGGCCGTGATGAGCTACGCGGCCAAATTTCACTCGGGATTCTACGGCCCATTTCGCGCAGCCGCGGAGTCGGCGCCGGCCACATCGAATGCGCTGCGCGATCGTGCGACTTACCAGATCGACCCGGCACGGCCGCGCGATGCATTGCAGAGTGCTCTCCGCGACGACGCGGAAGGCGCGGACATACTCATGGTGAAGCCCGGCTTGCCTTACCTCGACGTACTGGCCGACCTGTCGCGGCGCATCCCGAGGCCGTGGGCCGTGTACCAGACCAGCGGCGAGCAGGCATCAATCGACATGCTGGCAGCGCGCGACCTGATGCGCCGCGATGCGGCCCAGCTCGAAACGTGGATCGCGTTTCGACGCGCCGGAGCGACAATCATCATCAGCTACGCCGCACGCCGCGCTCGCGACGTGCTGCCGCGGTGAGCCGATCGGACGAACTGTTCGCGCGCGCGCTTCGCGTTGCCCCCGGCGGCGTGCACTCGCCGGTCCGCTCGTTCCGAGGCGTCGGCGGCAGGCCGGTCTTCATCGACTCCGCGCGCGGGGCGACGCTGACGGATGTCGACCGCAACAGCTACGTGGACTTCTGCATGTCCTTCGGGCCCCTGATACACGGCCACAGCCACCCGGCCGTCAAGGCTGCAGTTGTCGCGGCGCTGGACAAAGGCTGGAGCTTCGGGGCCGCCGAGGCCGCATCGCTCAATCTGGCCGAGTTCATCATCGATCGCGTAAACCACGTCGACTCCATACGCTTCGTCAACTCGGGCACCGAGGCCGTGATGTCAGCGTTGCGCCTCGCCAGGGCGGCGACGGGTCGGGACCTGATCCTGAAGTTTGACGGCTGCTATCACGGTCACACGGATGCGATGTTGATCAGGGCGGGCTCCGGCCTCGCCGGTCGGGCGGTGGCGGACAGCGCCGGGGTACCCGCGGGCGTAACGAACGACACGCTGATCGCGCCGCTAGATGACGAGGCGGCGCTCGAGCAGATTTTCGCGCGCCGCGGAAACGAGATTGCAGCGGCCATCATCGAACCGCTACCCGCCAATTGCGGCTTGCTTCCGCAACGCCAGGCGTATCTCGACCGCCTTGCGAAACTCTGCGCAGCGCACGAATGCCTGCTGATCCTTGACGAGGTCATTACGGGGTTCCGCGTCGCGTTCGGCGGATTCACGGAAGTGTCCGGCATGCGCCCCGACATCGTGACCTGGGGCAAGATCGTCGGCGGGGGATTTCCGGTCGGCGCGATCGCCGGACGCCGCGAACTGATGGACAGGTTTGCACCGAACGGCGACGTGTACCAGGCCGGCACACTGAGTGCGAACCCGGTCGCGATGGCCGCCGGCCTCGCGACGCTTGAACTGCTGGCCGACACCGATGCCTACGCGCGGTTGGAGGAGCTGGGGAAAAGACTCGATGCGGCCATGACGGCCACCACGGAATTCAGCCTGATGCGCCGCGGCTCGTTGTTTTGGCTCGTTGCCGCAAACAATTCAGGCGCCGACGTCATTCGGTCTGTGAATGCGATTCCCGCGGATGCCGCTGAACGATTCGCACAGCTATTCGATCGCGCGCTCGCCGCGGGCGTCTACCTGCCGCCGAGCGCTTACGAGATCGGGTTTCTGTCCACGGCACATTCGCCGGCCGACATCGATCTGCTGGCTCGAGTCGTTGCGGATCACTCGGATACGCAGCGAGCTTGACGACGGCTACGCGTCGGACACGTCGAACACTGGCGATGTCGTGGTCGCCTGCTATCATTGCGCTTCGCGCGCCGGGTCAGCCGCTGTCGGACCGGCGATGATGGATAGCCGATAAGGAGAAAAATATGAGTGTTGCACGTATTACCGAAATCACCGCCACGTCCGGAAAGAGCTTCGACGATGCTCTGGAGGAAGGTGTGAAGCGCGCATCGAAGACCCTCGACAACGTCACCGCCGCCTGGGTCAAAGACCAGCACGTCACGGTAAAAGACGGAAAAATAAAGGAATATCGCGTCGTCCTGAAAGTGACGTTCATTCTGAAAGACTAGACATAACCCGCAATGGCGATTTAAAAACGGCGCGTTTTCGTGTACATAGGGCGCAGGGATCGCGACTAACCAGCTGCGATCAGAAGACTTGGATACAGATCGCCAGGAGGAGAAACGAGAAGATGGCAAAACTAGAAACGATCGAGGGCGTTGGCCCCGCACTGCAGGCGAAGCTGCAGGAGGCCGGTATCGGCAGCTGTGAGAGCCTGCTGGAGAACGGCGGCAGCAAGAAGGGTCGCGCCACAATTGCCGAGAAATCGGGCATCTCCGAGGCGCAGATTCTGAAATTTGTGAATCACGCGGACCTGATGCGGATCAAGGGCATCGGCGGCGAGTACTCGGAACTGCTCGAAGCCGCCGGCGTCGACACGGTTCCGGAACTCGGACAGCGTAACGCCGCAAATCTGAGCGCCAAGATTGAAGAAGTCAATGGCGCGAAGAAACTCGTGCGCTCGACGCCTTCGGAATCGCAAATCGAAGAATGGATCAAGCAGGCGAAGTCACTGCCGAAAGCGGTCCATCACTGATCGCGAAAGAACAACCGGCCGGCCGATGTATATCGGCCGGCCGGTTTTTTTTGGGGCCCGTATTGTCTACGCGGGCGGAAAGGTCTACGCAGGCGGAATGCGGATCTTCTGACCGGGATAGATCTTGTCGGGGTCGTCTATGACACCGCGATTTGCTTCGAAGATCTTCATGTATTGCATCGCATCGCCGTAGTGCTGTTTCGCGATCTTCGACAATGAATCGCCGCTCTGAATTTCGTAAATCTGCCCTTCCGGTTCGGGCTCGGGCTCTTCCGGGGCCGGAGCGCGGCTCGTCAGATCGGGTGCAACAACCTGCTCGACGCCCTGGATGTTCCCGGCGACCAGAATCGCCCGCTCGCGGTCTCCGGGACTCATGCACTCGCCGCACAACGTGACCTTGCCGTCGTCGAACTCGACCGACAGATCCTTGATCGGGCTGAGGTTGATCTCGAGCGTCTGCTTGATGTTATCGGCCGCGACGTCGTCTCGATCGAAAACCTGGCGACCGAGATTGCGCGCAAAATCCAGAATACTCATTGAAGTCCCTCCACTCGCAAATGGGAATTGAATCGATTAGCTGAGATTTCTTTCGAACGTTTACTTCAAAAGGTTGCCGACCATGCCGGCCAGATCGCCGAGTCCGCCGCCCTTGCCGCCGCCGAGCAGCGCGCCGAGCAGTCCGCCGGCCGAATCCTGCTGCAGGTTCTCGCCGCCGTTCGTCTGCTTGCTAAGACTTCCCATGACCATCGTTGCAACCAGCGGCAGCATCTTCTTGATGATGCTCGCGTCGATGCCGGTGTTCTGGGCAGCACCCGCCGCGACCTGACGACTCACATCCTTGCTGCCGAGCAGGTGGCCGAGAATGCCGTTGCCGTCAGCGACCGCTCCCGAATCCGCCAACGCTTCGGGCTCGTCGAGATAGCGCGAATGGCCACCGCCGCGTAGCGCCTTGGCAAGCCCCGCAACGCCGTCAGCCGACTGGGTGTTTTTTTGCATGCCCGCGGTCAGCGCCGGGACGAGCTGCTCGATGACACTGCTGGTCTGGTCACCGTCGAGGCCGAACTGCCGGCCGATCTGATCGGTCGCGCCATTCTTGGCGCTGTCCAGAAGCGCATTGAGAAGATCCATAGTAATTCTCCGAAATCGGTTATCGTGATTCTTTATGTTGGGATACGCGCCGGCTTTCTCGTGGACCGGTTGTTTGATCTAGAATACTACAGCATCGCCAATGCAACCACAGGCCGAAGAGCCCGCTGAACTTGGCTGCTCGGCGGTTGCGGCCAACGACTATTAATAAGAGAGCCCCGCAAATGCGCTGGAGAAAAGGAAGAAGAAGCTCGAATGTAGATGACCGCCGCGGACAGAAGGTCCGCCGCGGGGTCGCCGGCGGTGGCATCGGCACGATCGTACTGATCCTGCTGGCGATGTATTTCGGCATCGATCCGTCGCTGCTGCTCGGCAGTTTCGAGGCCATCAATCGCAATCAGACCCCGCCGCCAAGTTCGACGCCGGTGCAGACCGAGCGCGGCGGCGAGGCGGATTTCGTATCGGTCGTACTGGCCGACACCGAGGACACCTGGAACGCGATCTTCGCCAAAGCGGGTCGGGACTATCGCGAACCGAAACTCGTGTTATTCACGGATGCCGTGCAGTCACGCTGCGGCTTCGCGAGCGCGGCATCCGGTCCGTTCTATTGTCCGGCCGACAAGCAGATCTACCTCGACCTGGGTTTCTTCCGCGAACTGCATGAGCGCTTCGGCGCGCCGGGCGATTTCGCCCAGGCATACGTGATCGCTCACGAAGTCGGGCACCATGTGCAAAACCTGCTGGGAATCTCGGATGAAGTCAGGCGTCGACAGGCGCGCATGAGCAAGGCCGACGGGAACCGGGAATCGGTGCGCCTCGAGCTTCAGGCCGACTGCATGTCCGGCGTCTGGGCGCGAACCGCAGACCGGGCGCGCAGCATACTCGAGGCCGGTGACATAGAGGAAGGGCTCAGAGCGGCCAGCGCGATCGGCGACGACCGGTTGCAGAAACAATCGCGCGGATACGTCGTACCGGATTCGTTCACGCACGGTAGCTCGGAGCAGCGCGTGCGCTGGTTTCGACGCGGACTCGAAGCGGGCGACATCGCCGTTTGTGACACGTTTACGGCCGACGCGCTCTGAAAAAATATCCAGGAGTACGGCTATGACAAAATTCACGGTTCATTCGCCCGACACCGCGCCCGACGCAGCGCGGCCGCTACTCGAAGGTGCGCAGAAGGCGTTCGGCGGCATGATCCCGAATCTCTACGGCGTGATGGCCGAATCACCGGCACTCCTCGAGGCTTACCAGCAACTCGGCGCAATCTTCACGCGCACGTCGCTGGAGCCGGCCGAGCAGCATATCGTCTGGATCACGGTCAATTTCGAGAACGATTGTCACTACTGCATGGCAGCCCATTCGGCCGTCGCCAAACATGCCGGGTTGCCGGACGCCGACATCGACGCGTTGCGGACCGGAGCGCCGCTGGACGATCCGCGTCACGAGGCGTTGCGCCAGTTCGCAACCGTGATGGTGCGAAAGCGCGGCTGGCCCGACCCCGCCGACGTCGAGAGCCTGATGGCAGCCGGCTATAACAACGCGACCATACTCGACGTAATACTCGGCATCGGCATGAAGACGCTGAGCAACTATACGAATCACGTCGCGGACACGCCGGTCGACGAGGCGTTCGCGAAATTCGCGTGGAGCGAGCAGGACAAGATCCGGTAGCGACGCAATACCGCGTCGCATATTGAAGGAGATGCCAGATGTCGCGGACGCTCGAGCGTTGCGTAAATGTCGAGGACGTACGCAAGCGGGCCAGAGCGCGGCTGCCGTGGCCGGTGCTCAGCTACCTCGAGGGAGGTGCCGACGACGAGTACACGCTGACCAGGAATCTCGCCGCTTGGCGCGACTATGAATTGATACCCCGGTTTCTCGTCGACGTCAGCGATATTGACATGCGCACGACGGTGCTCGGCGCGGACGTGAGCATGCCCGTGCTCCTTTCGCCGACCGGGTTTTCGCGCGCATTTCATCCGGATGCGGAAATCGCGGTTGCACGCGCGGCCGCCGCCGCGGGCACCATGTATTGCCTGTCGACCGTCGCGACCGAGAGCATCGAGTCCGTCGCCGCGGCGTGCACCGGACCGAAGATGTTCCAGGTCTACGTATTAAAAGACCCGGGTCTGAACTCGGAGTTCATCCAGCGCTGCCGCGCAGCCGGTTACTCGGCGTTGTGCCTGACGGTCGACGTGCCGGTCGGCGGCAACCGGGAACGGGATATCCGCGCCGGCATGGGCTTTCCGCCGCAATTCACGTGGCGAAGCAAACTGAGTTTCGCGACGCACCCGACGTGGGCGCTCAGTCAACTGACCGGGCCCGCATTCGACCTGCCGAACGTGCGCCATCGGGTCGGCGGTGACGGTATCGGACTCGCCGGCCATATGGAATTCGTTTTCAGCCAGTTCGATCCGACGGTGACGTGGTCGGACGCCGAACAAATGATCGACGAATGGGGCGGCCCGTTCGCGATCAAGGGAATCCTGTCGGTGGAAGACGCACGACGGGCCGCGGCGATCGGCGCCAGCGCGGTGATCGTATCGAATCACGGCGGTCGTCAGCTCGACGGCGCGCCGGCCACGGTCGACTGCCTGCCGGCGATCGTCGACGCGGTCGGCGATCGCGTCGAGGTGATCGTCGATGGCGGCATACGGCGGGGTACGGACGTGCTCAAATCACTCGCACTGGGTGCCAGCGCCTGCATGATCGGGCGCCCGTATCTGTACGGTCTCGCTGCGGCCGGCGAACCCGGCGTCAACCGGGTACTCGACATCCTGCGCGTCGAGATCGCCCGCGGGCTCGGGCTTATTGGCTGCACGCGCCCGCAGGAGCTGAACCGGGATTTCGTTCGCGGTGGCGCCCTGTGAACGAGCGACACGCGTTGCTCGACATGACGCGATGACGAAGTACGACTGGTCAGCAATGCTCGTTGGCATCTTCGGCGTAATATTTCTGCTGATAGCCGCGACGTACCCGTGGATCAGCTTTCGCTTTGGCGTCGAGCGACCGCGCGCCGGGCAACGGATGTTCAGCGCGATAATCGGCGTAGCGCTCGTCGCCCTGTGGTCGATGTGGTTCTTTCTTATTCGCGATCGCCCGTGACCCGCTTCTCCGATATCGGCTCCGGCAAGCCGACGATGCGCTACCATACCTCGGCAATCATCACGACGGACGGCCGATGTTCGACAACCTGCGACTGGTTCGAACAGATTTTCTCGCGGAATATCGGGACAACACCGATCTCTTTCTGCGCGTCGGCAACGCGAATTTCGCCGCGGCAATACGGGACGGCTCGGCCGGCGTTACGCAGACGCAATACCCGACACCATGGATGCTATATCACTCCTGGCGCGCCCAGCGCATCAATATCGACGCGCAAAGCGCGGAGATCATACGGGAATTAATGTCCGGCGCGACGCCGGAACCGCGGCACGCGCCGATTGTGCGCAAGCTCGAAGAGCTCGGCTGGTGCGACGACGACCAACCGCCGGATCTCGACGAGATGGTGAAACGTACGCAGGATTTCTTTCTCGCGATCCAGAACGAATTCGAGTTGCGAAACTTCCTCGACATCGTCAGAGACAAAAAACCGCGTACCGTCGTGGAAATCGGTACGGCTCGCGGCGGCGTGTTTTACTGTTTCTGTCAGCTCGCCGCTCGCGACGCAACGCTGGTCAGCATCGATTTACCGGGCGCGCCGAATTGTGGCGGTCAGACCGAGGTCGAAAGAGAGGTCTTCGCGACGTTCGGGCCCGCCAGCCAGAGCATTCACTTCATTCCCGACGACTCGCACCTGCCGTCGAGCTACGATGCGCTACAACGCATACTCGGCGATCGAAAGATCGACCTGCTGTTCATCGACGGCGATCATTCTTACGAAGGCTGCATGCGAGACTTCGAAATCTACAACGGCCTCGTCGCAGCGGACGGTCTGATCGTATTTCACGACATCTGCGTATTTCCGGACGCGTGGCCCGGCAATGCCGTCGGCGAGGTGTGGCGCAAACTCGGGCCAAGCCACGGCGGCCGCGAAATTATCGACCCCGACGGCGTATCGCACCCCGAGCTCAAGCCGGGAGAGCGCTGGCGATGGGGGATCGGGATCATCGAAGCCGCCAACCTGACGCATGCGCGAACATGACTGACACGCCGCAATCCGGGTCAGACGCGGTCGTTCTGCGAGATCAGGCGCTCACTGCGGGACGCAAGAATTATTTCCTCGTCGGCCCCCCGTGTTTCGACGCCGAGAGAATCGCACAGCTGCGAAAGCTCATTGACGATGAATCGGTTGCCGCCGAAGTCGCCGAGGCGGGTCGGGAACGGGAAACCGGATCGCACTACGAGGAGAGTCGTCGGACCCGCGTGCGATCGCTCGAGCCGGTCGAACATCGCTGGGTGTACGACATTGTTACCGAGTGCTTCGTCGGCGCGAACCAATTCATGCGCTGTGACATCACGCCGAACATGAATGACGCGATTCAGCTGTTGCGATATGACGCCGGCGAGCGGGGACATTTCCGCTGGCACTCGGACACGTTGCCGAGCGACATGACACGCAAGATCAGCATCGTGGTGCCACTCAGCGAAGAGGCCGAATATGAAGGCGGCGAGCTCCAGTTCAACCAGGGCGGGACTCTGCATTCCGTGGCCCAGGTACCAGGCCGACCGGTCGCGTTTCCGAGTTGGCTGATTCACCAGATTACGCCAGTAACGCGAGGCCAGCGTTACAGCCTCGTCGCGTGGATTCGCGGGCCGAACTGGCGCTGAACCGGCGGGTTGCCCCGCGACTATTCCTCGCTCGTCGACTTTCATTCGTGCAAGAGCGGCAAGGCGCCGCGACTCACATCGCTGGTGCAGGCGCTATCATTCGTCACTCGCACTAATGGAAGTCACTAAATGAACATCGTTATTACCGGAAGCACCAGAGGGCTGGGTCTGGCGGCCGCGCGGCGACTGCTTACCGACGGGCACGACGTGGTCATCTGTTCAGAGTCCGCCGACGATGTCGATCGGGCCCTCGCAGAACTCGATCGCAGCGGCTTCGCTGCGCGCGGAACGCGATGCGACGTATCGAGTGAGAAGGAAGTCCGCGCACTCGTGAAGTTTGCGCGTGACGGTAGTCGCGACATCGATGGCTGGATCAACAATGCCGGCGTGCCTGGTGTCACCGGCCGGACCGATCAACTGCCGATATCGTCTTTAATGCGCGTCATCGATGTCAACATCCGCGGCACCTGTCTCGGTTCGGTGCACGCGCTGCGACAGTTCCAGCGCCAAGGGCACGGCCGCTTGTTAAACGTGGTCGGGCGCGGCGAAAAATCGCCGGTACCGTTTGCGAACGCGTACGGGCCGTCAAAAACCTGGATTCGTTCGTTCACGCTGGCGATGGCCCGCGAAGTTCGCGGCTCGCGGCTGGCGATCGGCACGTTTCAGCCCGGCCTGATGCATACGGAACTGACGCTTGGAATTCGCGTGGTGCGCGGCCACGAGCACCGGACGCGGCCGCTTGCCGCGCTGCAAAGATGGCTGGGCAACGAGCCGCAGGTTCCGGGCGACTGCCTTGCCCGGGTGATTTCCGGCCCGATGCGCAACGGCAGGGCCTATCGCGCTCCGGTGCTCCTGCCAGCGCTGCGGCGGCTGGTAGCGCCGCCACCGCCGGTCAGCATTGCGACGACGGTCCTGGAGCCGGAGGTCGGGGCTAACGATGATTTGACATAACGCGAGGTTGCCGGAACGTGAGGCCGGTTCAGACTGAATTCATCATGCAACGGTTATGATCTGCGGCTGAAGGGAGTCACTCGGACAAGCAATTGAGCATGCGCCTCGCGAACGTACTGATAGTCGCGGTCCTCGTTATCGCCGGCTGCGGTGGCGGCTCTGGTGGCGGTTCGCCCCCGCCGCCACCGCCGCCTCCGCCCCCACCTCCGCCCGGCATCTCGGACGCCGAGGCCGTGCGTTTCCTGCGGCAAGCGACGTTCGGTCCCACCGCGGCGGACGTCACCGCGATCATCGACATGGGCTACGAGGCCTGGATCGACGCGCAGATCGCTACGCCGACAACTTCCCAGTTACAGATTCTGAATCGACTCGGCACCGTCGACGACGAGACCGGGCAGGACGACCGCATCGAAGCCTGGCTGGAATCAGCACTGACCGGCCCGGATCAGCTGCGCCAGCGCGTGGCCTTCGCGCTATCCGAGATCCTCGTCGTGTCGCAACAGAGCGCGTTGTTCAATCAACCCTATGCGCTCGCGAACTATTACGACCTGCTCATGAACAGCGCGTTTGGCAACTATCGCCAGCTGATGGAGGACGTCACGCTAAGCCCGGTCATGGGCGTTTACCTGAGCATGCTGGGCAACCAGAAACCGAACCCGGCATTCAATATTCGTCCCGACGAGAACTATGCACGCGAGTTAATGCAGTTGTTTACGATCGGCCTCGTCGAACTGAATGCCGACGGAACGGTGCGAGTCGACGGTCAGAATCGGCCGATCCCGACCTACGATCAGGACATCATCGAGGGATTCGCGCACGTGTATACGGGCTGGACGTTCGGCGGGTCGCCGACGTTTTTCCAGCCGTCGTTCGACTACATGCAGCCGATGCAGGCGTTTGGCGCTTTCCACGATACCGAAGCCAAGCAGGTACTTAACAACGAGACGATCCCCGCCGGGCAAACGCCCGCACAGGATCTGACCGCCGCACTCGATAATATCTTCGCGCACCCGAACGTCGGGCCGTTCATCAGCAAGCAGCTAATTCAGAAGCTCGTTACCAGCAATCCGTCGCCGGCATACCTGCAACGCATCACTACCATCTTCAACGACAATGGCACGGGCCTGCGGGGCGATCTCGGCGCCGTTGTCAAAGCGATCCTGCTCGACAGCGAGGCCCGCAATCCGCCGGACTCCGACGATGACGGCAAGGTCGTCGAGCCGGTAATCCGGCTGCTCGCGCTCTGGCGCGCATATGGCGGCGTACCCCGCGACGGCCGCTATAACTTTCCGGTCCTCGGCTTCGTCACCGGTCAATCGCCGCTGGCGGCGCGGTCGGTGTTCAATTTCTTCCAGCCGGGCTATGCGCCGCCGGGCGAAATCAAGCAGCGAGGACTCGTCGCGCCCGAGATGGAGATCGTCGACGAGTTGTCAGTCGGTCTGCGCTACAACGTGATGACATTGGCCGTCGTGTTCTGGAACAGCGAAGTCCAGAGCAACCTGCTCGAGGAATTCGCAATCGACATCGACGTCAGCGAGGAGATTGCGTTGACCGGCGATCCGGACGCACTCGTATCGTTGGTCGCGGACAAGCTGATGGGCGGCGCGATTTCGCCCGAGCTGCGGGCCGAGGCACTTGCGATGGCGCAGCTGTATCCGGATACGGACCCCGCACCGCGGGCGCTGGAAGCGATCCTGACGATCGCGACTTCACCCGAATTCGGCACGCTGCGTTAACGGACAGATCTGATATGAAGAATTCCCGCCGATTCAAACCCCCGTCGCGCTCCGCTCGCCTGAATCGCCGTGACTTCCTGCTGCGCTCGTCGCTGGCGACAGCCGGAATCACGATGGGACAGTGGCCAGCGTCGGCGTCCGCGGCCGACCTGACCGGTTATCGCGCGCTCGTATGCGTATTTCTGTTCGGCGGTAATGACTCGTTCAACATGGTCGTGCCGCGCAGCCAGGCCGAATATGACGTGTACGCGCAATCACGCCAGAACCTCGCGGTCGACCGGAATGCATTGTTGCCGATTACGCCACTGACATCCGACGGCGCGGACTACGGCCTGCATCCATCGATGTCCGAACTCAAGACACTGTTCGATGCGCAGCGCATGGCCGTCGTTGCGAACATGGGCCCGCTGGTCCAACCGGTGACGAAGGACGAAGTGCTTAACGGCTCCGTCGAGGTACCGCCGCAGCTGTTTTCGCATAACGATCAGCAGGACCAATGGCATTCATTGGCCGGCCAGCTTCCGCTCCGCACGGGCTGGGCCGGGCGAACTGCTGACATGCTCGGTTCGCTGCTCCCGAACCAGGCCCTGCCGCTGAACGTAACGCTAAGCGGGAACACACTATTCCAGGTCGGCGACGACCGCACGCCTTATGCGATTGGTGAGGACGGCGCGGAAGTTTACGATGCACTCGAGCCTGGCGGCTATCCGTTCGCCGCCGAACGACGCGCAATGTTCCAGCGCTTGCTGGCGGTCGACTACCCGGACATCTACACGCGGGCGATGGCCGGCATACATCAGGACGCGGTTAATCTCGCAGCGCTGGTGCGGGATACGCTCGCGAATCATCCGCCACCGGCGAACACGTCGTTCCCGACTTCACCGCTCGGGCAGCAACTCGAAATTGTCAGCCGCCTGATCTCCGCGCGCAACGACCTTGCAATGTCGCGACAGATATTCCTCGTCTCGACCGGCGGTTTCGATACGCACGACGCACAGGTACAACAGCAACCCGGACTGTTGCAGAACGTCAGTCAGTGTCTCGGCGCGTTTTACGACGCAACGGTGGAGCTGGGTGTAGCGGACAGCGTGACGTCGTTTACGGCATCCGATTTCGGCCGCACGCTGACGAGCAACGGCGACGGCACGGATCACGGTTGGGGCGGTCACCAGCTCGTCGTCGGCGGCGCCGCGAACGGCGGGGACATCTACGGGCAGATGCCACTGCTGCAACTCGGCGGGCCGGACGACCTCGACGCCGGGCGCATGGTGCCGCGGATTTCAGTCGATCAGTACGCCGCGACGCTGCTCGGCTGGTTCGGCATGACGCCCGCCGAAATCGCCGTCGTCGCGCCGAATCTCGCGAATTTTCCGGTCCGAAACCTCGGATTTGTGTAGCGTGCACGACCGCTGCCAGCGGTCCGTGCTATAATTCTCGCGAAGCTGCAATCCTGGCCAGCTGGTTCCTGTTGACATAATTTTTTCGGCTATCGCAGCGTCAATTTTCGGGAATTTGAGCTGGCCGCGAAGCGGTTTAGGAGGTTTTAGAATAATGAATTTTGTAAGAATCGGAATCGTATCGCTTTGTCTGGCCCTGCTGACGAGCGGCTGTATCACGACGGTGACGACTCCATCGTATGCCCTCGCGGGTGACCTGGTGCAGGTCGGACTCGGCGGAATCAAGCGCAACAGCACCGGCAAGTCACTGGTCGGAGCCGACATCACGGCAACGATCACCGATGCGAACTCGGTCGTGCACAACGTTACCGTTGCCGGCCTGTTCCGGGCATATCCAGACTACACGAGCTGGTACGCACGCGACTCACTTGACCGCGCGGACGGAGTCTTCGGCAACGTAGAACCGTACGACGGCATGTGGTGGGCAACGTTGTCGCTCGCGGATCAATCGGGGAACCCGTTGCCGCTGGCCACGGGGACGGCCACGATTGCGATCACCTCAGCGGAGCTTGTCGACACCGGCTGGGCGAGCGAAGGCACGCTGTCCAATTTCACGATCGAGATCCTTGCCGGTACGCGTTCGCCCACGAGCGCGGAATCGCAGCAATATGCAGCGTACCGACACCAGAGGGTGCTAACCGTCAGCCCCAACAATCTCAATGGCGTATCGGAAGTCGGCGGATTTCAGGTTTCGCTGACGTACAACACGTCGGCCGTCTCGACCTCGGCCCCGCCGGTGATTTATCCTCGCGTCGTACCGTACTCGCATGATCCCAACATCACGCTGATTCAATCGACCGTCAATAACGGCGACGGCACGGAGACACTGACCGCGATGGTGACGAATCCGAACGGTTTCGTTGCGAATGCAGATCTCGGTGGAGACTGGGCGATCGGCAAGAGCACGTTCGAGGATCTCGAGTTTGCGGTCATCGTCGTCGACACCAGCGCCCTCGCCGACGGTTGGGAGTCGAACTACTGGCTCGAATCGGCCGAGAGCTATTACATCGATCTGAACGGCGATGCGATCGTAGCCGTGAACCCGACCCTCGGCCGATCGTTCTAACGAATTCCGGATCCTGAACGGGCGCGGGGAACTGTGCCCGTTCAGCCTTCCGCGGCGGTGATCCCCGTTGCTGCAGTCTTCTCTTCGGCACCGCCCCGCGACGGTCGGGTGACGATACGAGAAAAAGTGCAGCACCTCTCGCATACGTTCAACTCGATCTCGCCGCTGTTTCGCCTGTGCAACATGCGCCTGAGCTTCATGTACTCCTCGCTGTGCCAGATCTCGTCTAGTGACTGGTGGCGTATATTGCCGAGATGTGTATCTGTCATCATCGGGCACGGGTACACGTTCCCGAACTTGTCGACGAAGGTCTGACTGAACAGCACGCCGCACGATCGTCGGACCTCGGCGACGTTGATGGCCAGGTCGATCGAAATATTGAAGTTTTGGCACTTGCAGGCCAGCAGGCCGAGCTGCTCCATCAGCACGGGTAGATCTTCCTCATCGATATGGAGGTCCTGCGAATCCAGGCCGAATCGGTGGGTGTTCGACTGCGCGTCGGCATCACCCTGCTCGATGGCAAGATTGTCCGCTACGGTCTCGTCCACGCTTGCAGCGTAAACGACACGAAGACGGGGTACCCGAAGCTCGACCATCAATTCCGCCATCTTGTCGATAGCACTAAAATTGTCGCGTGAGACGACGCAGATAACCATGACCGTCGGGCCCGACTCGCCGGTCGTCGCCGCGTGCGCCTGCTTGAGGCGTTGCAGCGTCTTGATCGCGCGCACGGTCTTGTCGAACGCGCCCTTCTGGCCACGAATTTCATCGTGGACTTCCGGAATCGGACTGTCGATTGAGAACGCAATATGGTCGAGCCCACTCTTTAGCAACTCGAGTGCGCGCGTTTCCGTCAGCGGCATGCCGTTGCTGACGGTCGATGTCTTCAGACCGTGTCCATTCGCATGGGCGACGTACTTCTCAAACGACTTATCGAGGAGCGGCTCCCCGATCGTATCGAACGCAAGATGCTGAACCTGCCCCCATTCCTTGACCTTATCGATCAGCGGGTACATCTCTTGTTCCGACAAACGCGGTTCGCCCTTGCTGTCGGTCTCGGCCATATCTTCCCAGATCGCGCAACTCTTGCACTTGAGATTGCAGCGATTCTCAGCGGTCAGAAAAACTATCGCCGGTGTCTTGAGATATTCTTGCATGCGAAGCTTGATTTACGATTATTGTTATCGAATATGGATACTACGGATGCCTCGGGAGACACTCAAGGCACAGGTTAACGGTTCGGCAGACCAGCATTGCGCCATCCGCTTAGTGGCGCATCTCAACGTTAATGCAACACGGCGTCTTCCTTGACATAAGAGGCACGAACGGCGCGCGGAATCAATCTTTCGTCAATTCCACAAACGGTTCGATTCAGGTTGGCGCTGAGGACTCGTCGTTTAATTGTACGTGCTTCGCCGCAGCGGCAAGAAACACCTTCCACAGATCTTCAACCAGTTGCGCATCGCGAACCTGAACCGGTTCCCACGGGTCGTCCTCTTCCGGTGGTGAAGTGAAAAAGAGCCGGCCGTCGTTTCGACCCAGAAACTCTTTGGCGACTTTCATGTTCGACTCGTGAAAGTCTTGCAGTATGTCGCGCCGTGTCAACGGGGAAAAAAAACTAAGCTTCGGCAAGTTACGATACTTCGGCAGAAAGTCTCGGCAAAAAACGAATAGTGCCGCCCGGTACACTCCGAGCGGCAGCGGAATGCGGTTAATCGGCAAGAGTGCCGCGACGACCTCCGACGGCATTGAGACCCGGGTATATTCCTCGCTCAGGTCCTGCAAGTCGTCGATCCCGTCCAGTTGCAGGAGCTGGAGAAAATCGGCAACGCTGTCGTTGGCGTGCAGCTGACCTTCTTCGTACACCCGCACGATCACATTCTCCCGACCGAATGCCCGGGCCCAATGCATCAGATTTCCGTAGAAATCGGTCAGCGGACTCAGCAGCTCCGCCCCTTGCTGCAGGAACTGGTCCGGCCCAATCGGCAGACGCTCCCATCCGCTGCTCACAAACTCATGAAAAAGTGAATTGACCAGCTCGTCCTGCCGAGGCAGGTAACAGACGACTTTGACATCGAATCGCGAAAGGGCCGCTCGCGCAGCATCGGCAGAAGTCTCGCTGGCGCGAAACAGATTTTCGGAACTAATAATGACTCTTTCAATCCGGTCGCCGTAGGAGTCGATCTCTGCGTCAAGTTTCTCGATTTCTCCCGAACATTGTCCCAGTAGCTCCCGGCTGAACAACGAATGGCCTAGCGACAAACCTGGTCGCCAATCCTGCATGTAGCAACTTTCGGGAAACAGCACGCCATGTCGCAACAGCTGCGCTCGATTGAGATCAAAAAAGTTCTGCAGCGAGGTCGTACCCGTCTTGTAGTTTCCGACGTGCAAGTAGACTGTCTGCATTCGGGTTTCCCGGGGCAACGTCGCAAGGTTGCCAAGCCGCGAGTAATCTCAGCTAGATTTGAGAATACAGTGCTTCAAAATCGATTTCCTGAAGCAGCAACGGCGGTAGACCGCCCCTGCTGACCAGCGTCCAGACTGCTTCACGCGCAAACGGGAACAGCACCCGGCAACAACGCACATTAATAGTCTCGTTCAGCACCGCGCCCGAAAGCCCCGGCAACACAAAGGTTCCACCCTGCGACACTTCCACCAGGAACAAACTGCTATCGTCATCGAGAACTGCATGGACGTTCAGGCGCAGTATGACCTCATATTCGTCGTCGCTCCTTGCATTGAAGGACGTTCCGACATTCGTTTTCATCGTGGGCCTGACGTCTGCCATACCTCTGCCATCAAAGATATCAGGCGTATTCGGAGATTCGAAAGATATATCTTTCACATAGATCTTTCGCAATGCCATTCGAATATCCACTGCCTCGGCATCTGTCTGCTTAGCCGTCGTGCCGGTGTCCGTCATCGTATTCGCTCTCGGTAAATAGTAAACATCTTATCAGCATAGCCCCAGTTCAAGCCGCTGTCCGTAATTGGTTCAAAGATCAGTCAATCGACTGCGCAAAGAAGACATACATGCCCGCAAACATCGACGGTGCTCTCGACTCGACGTCGTGCCACTGATCGAGGTCATATACGTCCGCGGCCGCGCCCCGCAACGCATGAAACGTTTGATAGATGCCTCCGCCTTCGGCGAAACGCAGGAATCGGAGGCCATGCCGATTGAGCAGCTCTGCAAGTTCCGGTATCGAGTACTGACATTCATGCTCGTGCAACAGCAAATCTCGACATCCGCTCGACGAATAGAAATCACGTAAACGTGAGAATTCCGCGTACTCACTGTCCTCGATGCGTCCAAGGATGCGGTGACGCACCTCGCGAATCTCTGCCGGCCCGATCGAGCCGAACTCCGCCCTGAATGCCTCCCGCAAGCGGACAATCGACGCCCGCGCCCGCGCGCTATAGAGGCCGAGCTTGACGATGCCGTGCGGCCGGAGGCAGGCCAACATGCTGCGAAGTCCGTCGTCGGGCTCCGCCATGTGATGAATTACGCCGCCGGCCTCGATCATGTCGAAAGACCTTTCCCACGACGGTAGCTGCAAAATATCGCGTCGCTCGAACTCGACGTTGGAAATCCCGAGCTCCCGCGCCTTCAGCGCACCGTACGCGAGACTGCGAGTCGATATGTCAATTGCCGTCAACTGCAAATCTGGAAAGTTCGCCGCGGTCGTCACAGTGCCGAGGCCGGTACCACAGCCCGCGACCAGGACCCGGTGGACGTCAGCGCCCCGCGGATCCCAACCGGCCGCCTCGGTCAGTTTGTCGTGCGCGACGATGGACTTGCCGCCACGGTTGAATAACGGGATGGAAAACCGCCATCGCGGATAAGGATTTTCCTCGTACATCGCACCGACGCGCAGCGACGTGTCGTTGTCGAGCTCGCATTGGGACTCGAATGATCGGGCGAGTGCAATCTCTGCGTGATAGGCGTCCAGTGTCGACCGCACGAATCGTTGGGTCGGCACGTGTACCGCGGAGAAGTCCACGTTCGTCAAATCGGCAGCCCATTCGGAACTCTCCGGCGCGCGATACATGAGCGCGGCGAGCACGAGCACCGTGAGCGGGGCGGAATCTGGCAGCCGTGTGGCGATGTCGCGGTCGAGAGCCCGCAGCAACTCCGCTTCTTCACTTGCGACGTAGTAAGCGTACTCGTTGCCATGACACTGAATCGCGATACTGAGCATGGTGTCGAGCGCACTGATCGGCGCATCACTCGATTCGAGCGCCAGGCGCAACAATCGCTGCCGGAGACCCGTCAGAAATATCTCGAATTCGACCGCCGTCAGATCAATGGTTCGTAACAGTGAATGAAACAGCGGGTCACGCTCTATCAATCCCACCCCGGCGCCGGTCGCCTGCCAACCCCGAATCTTGTCGCGGAACACTGCGAAGAGCACGCGCGTAAACCGCGGATGAAAGTGACGGTCGCTTGCAAGAATTCGGCAAAGCTCCGTCTCTAGCTGCTCGGACGTCTCGACGTTTTCCATTGAGGCCAGAACGTTGGCCACCTGCTGCAGCCGCTCATCCGGCAGCGATAGACTCAAGGTCAGCGCTTCGTCGAGGCGGCCCACTCCGACCAACGCGGCCGCGCGAATCGCTAGTAGATTTGAATTGTTAGGTGTGTCGGCGCCGAGATTGTCCACCACTCGCAGAACGGCTGCGTGCTCGTTTCGGCGGAGCAGATCGCTCAGTATCGCCTCCGCCGTTCGAAAGTCCGCGTTACCGATCGCCGCCCGGACGTCGTCGACGCATGTGGCGATCATGGCGGAATCGAGCATGGACATGTTTCGCGGCGCCGGGGTGCCGGTGCAGAGACACCGGCCACGCTGAAACCGATTACAGCGGGTGACCCTTGATGACTTCCTCGTCAGTCGCCGCACGCACCTCTGCGACGGCCCCGGCGAAGGTTACGGTCATTCCGGCAAGCGGATGATTCGCGTCCAGCGTCACGGTTTCTTCGGCGACCGAACGCACGACGAATTCCGTCGGTCCCCCGCCCCCGTCCGCAGCAGCAGTCACCGACATACCCGGTGAAATATCCTGGTCCGGCGGAAACGCATTGCGCGGCACCTCCTGGATCAATCCGGGTCGATACTCGCCAAAGCCTTCTTCAGGCGCGATCGTAATGCTGAAGCTGTCGCCGGCGACCTTTCCGGCCAAACCGTCCTGCAACGCCGGAACGATGCCGGCAGCGCCATGCAGATAGACCAACGGCTCGCCTTGCGCAGATTCATCGAGCAGCTCGCCTTTGTCGTTCGTCAACTTGAAGTCGATACTGACTATGCAATCTCTTCCAATTTCCATCGTTTTTGTTCTCTACCGATTGTAATCGCCGCCACGCCGGCCGCGCAGGCCGACCGCCGGGTCCGAGACACGGCATCGGAGGCAGCACGCGCATTGTAGCTTACCGCGGTCGCGGCGGGCACGAACTATGGCAAGTCTGTGGCGGCAATAAAAAAACGCGGGCCGAAGCCCGCGTTTTCATGCCTGGTATGGCTCTGCCGTCGGCTGATCGCCGCAAGCAGATTACTTACTTGGCAGCGCGACGTCGGGCCCAGCCGAGCAGGCCGAGAGCCGAACCGAACAACCATGCAGCCGCAGGAACCGGCACGACCGTGAAGGTCAAAGCCTGTCCAGCCGTAACGGCCGCGGTGATGTTGCTGATGACGATAGTATCGCCGATGTTCAGGCCGTTTTCCGTCGTCGTCGAGCCGTCATACTCGGAAATGCTCTGCTGAGCGCCGAGCTCGACGTCGTCGCCACCGACCGTTCGACTGAACGCGAGGCCCGGACCGTAGCTGATCGAAGACTCGTTGGCGTAGTTGCCGCCGAAGTTGTAGTTGCCGCAGAAGCTGGCAAATACAGCGTTCGAGAACGAACCGTCGACGCAGTCGAACGATGAGCCCGTCGCGTTGATGCCGCCGCCGAACGACAGATCCCCGACGGTGCGCGTAAACACCTGGCCCGGAATGGTCGGCGCAACCTGAGACTGCTGCACCAGATCGCCACTACCAGTCACGACACCGGTTACGGTGTCATATGTCCATGTCGCCGTCGAGTTCGAAAGGATCAGGCCCGAAGGCGCGCCCATCGAGCCGGCCACGCCGCTTGTCAGCTCTACACCGACAATCGCAGCCTGTGCAGCGACACCCCCTAAAGCGGCACCAACCGCTACTGCTACTGCAGATTTCTTCATTAAGCTATCCTCCAAAGATCTTCTAAGGTTGTCTTCAGAGAAGGTTGTAACCCGGCCGCCCCCCTAATTGCTTAGGTGCTCTCGAACGGCGATCGTTAAGGGCGATCGGTATTCCGTGCGAAAACAATAGGCCCGTGGCTTTGCGTCCCAGGCGCTCGCCTGGGTTGCCCTTTCCTTCTTTTTCGGACTCCGAGAACTATACCGTATCCCCTAACCGCTTGAATTACTTACTTTACATAACGAGAGAATACTTGAAGCGATACGGCAGCGCCGAAAAGCTAATTGAATCAGCGGGTTGGCATACGCTGCAAGGGTCGGCGCCGACTATGGCTGGCTGCGCGCCATATATGGCGCAACTGTATTTCGCTAGTGACCAACCAGCGGACGAAACCACTCAGTGCAGCGCGCCGTCGAAATCGACGGGCACGAAGTGAAAGAAACAAACGACTGCTGTCTGATCGGCCGGCAACGCGTCTCGCCAGTGCGGTATCTCCGTGCCGGAATACATCAGGCCGTCGCCGACGCGGAGATTGACCGCGACTGCCTTGCCGTCGAGCTCGAGGTAAATCGGCCATGGCTCTGGTTCCGGAGCCGCACCCGACATGTCGAACACCACCGAAAGATTGTATGCGCATTGCGGCCGATCCAGATGCCGCTCGAGTACCGCCCCCCCGACGTAATGCGACAGGTAGCAGTAGGATGCGAGCAGCTTCTCGCCGGCAATGTCGGACAGCAATTCCGCGAGGCCGTGGTGGAGCGACGCGATGGTCGGCTCATTGTGGATCGCAGCGCGCAGCTCGACCTGACCGTCATCGAGTGCCGGAAAGTATCCGCGCTCGACGAGCGTGCGCACGTAGGCGCGCAACATCCGCTGTTGCGCCACCGGGATGATCCCACGCAATTCAGTGTAACGCCTGGCGCGCAGAGACGCGCGCGCCGCTGTGCGCTGCCCGCGCCAGTCGGCCTCACGAGCGGCCGCGTCCGTGCCGGCGAGCCTCTCGGCAGTCGTCGCGTCAACGTCCGGCGGACAAATCGATGGAAACACCATTCCGGTACCTGCATCGCGGCCCCAGATCAACGCGACCTCCGCCGGCAGCTGCGGCAATTGTCGACCCAGCATCGGCCGAACCATCGGTGGAATGTCGGTGCCCGGTGGCTGCACGAAACACGCGTCGGCCGCAGCCAGCGCCGCAACCAGGTCGCAGGCTTCAGCCGGATCGGGAAAATACGCCTCTGCGGGAGGCGATTCCTCCACGAGCACCCCGATTTCGCACAAGCGTGCAGTCGTCTCTGCCGCAGGCGTGAAATCCGCAACCGGGAACTTTTCCCTGTCGAGACATTGAAACAGTAACCAGCGACTGAGCTCCGGATCGTCGAAAATCGATACCGACGTCATCCGTGCCGGCTCCCCCCGCACGCGAACCTTAACGTCCAGCCAGACGTTCTGGTCAGGGTTCAAACTCATCGCCGTGCCCCCGCCCGGCTGCTGCTCAACGCCGATCACCCCGCCGTCAATCAGTGACTGTCGGACTTCGCCGCCGGGCGGCGGCGAGATCCCGGCGCTAAAGCCGGGCCTTCCGAGTTGTGCGAGGCGGTTGTCCGCGAAGCTGACCAGCCAAGCCGCGAGAGACGGTTCCTGGCGCAAGCGGACAACCGTCGTCAGATCACGCCCGTCGCGCAGCGCGCGAAACTGAACATTTACCGTCATCGACGGATTGACTCGTCGCGCGTCGCTTCGTTCGGTCGGCGGCATGATCCGGCGGGGGTCAGGCAGGTGCTCGGCGCGCCGCGAACGCCAATCCCATATCGCCGCTGGACCGGTACTCCAGCGCCTCGTTAATCGTGACCTTGAATCCCTGTCGCTCGACGAGCTCGATGAGCCGGGTCCTGTCGGCCGCGGACAGTGCTGCGGCGGCAAGATCTTCGACGCGCCGAATGTGCTGCAGCAGTGAATCTCGCGCCGCGTCTACCAAGCCACCGCGGTTCACTTTCTTCTTGCCGCCGGTCTCCTCGGCGGCCTCGCTGAGACGCTGCAGATACGTAGTCAGCACGGACGTATCCTGTTTTTTTCTCATGTGCTTGCGCACGATGAATTCGACTTCGTAACGGAGTTGATTGATACGGGCCACGAGATCCTGATATTCGGGCATGCCCTGCAGTCGATCGCGTTTCCGATGCTTGTCCATCATTGCGCACAGGTCGAGCAAAGGCTCGTGCAATGCGATGTCGGTCGCGACTTTGCGAAAATCGTCGAGATTCTCCGTGGCGCCGGTCAGTATCACCGAATTGTCGTGGTGCAGGATGAATGCCATTCGGCCTTCTCCCGAGAGTACACGGCCGATCTCCGCAACGGTCTTTTCGAGGTCCGAGTACTCGATTCCGTACTGGCTGACAACGAGATCCACCGACGCGTCGGCAAACGGCAACTGCTCCGCCGGGGTATCGGCGATGAACTCGACATCCGGAAACTTCCTTGGATCGAGGCGCAACACCTCGAACGGCGATATGCTTGCCAGATCGACGCCGGTAATTTTCGTCGATGCGTCACCCGCGTTGAGAATCTCGTCACAAAGCCATACGACGGCCCCGTTCCCGCACGCAACGTCAACGACGTGCGACGGCCGCGGGTCGAGTTGCGCCCGCCAGAATTCGAGCATCGACTCATCGTAATTCTTGGGGAATAGCTTGCCAAAAGAAGTTATCGTAGGATTCTTCCAGAACGGGGACCAGTATTTGGGGTCGAACTGCGACATTAACCAAATATCATCGAATAATCGCCGACCGACTTCAACGCTTGCACTGAACTTAATATGACACGCACGGATCTGCATATCGGTGTTCTGTTTCCGATGGATACGGTGCGGCACTCGCTCGGCCAGTTCGCGCGGATGTGGGGCCGAGCCGTAGCCAACCATGATTTTTTGCAGGCGGTTGCGGCATCGAATCTGTACGGGCAGCTGACGGTCTTCGTCCCGACGGAAGTCGACTGCGCTCACCTCTCGTCAACGCTGCTCGCAGGACATGGCGACGACATATTTATCGTCGCCTACAAAGACATCGCCGGCCATCTGCAGGCGCATCCGGTCGACGTTCTGCATGTCCCCGATCCGAATCTCTTCGCCGGCACACATATTCGCAATTTCTTTTCCGAGCGGGATTTCGTCGTCACCGGAATTACCCACTCGCTTGGAAATCAACACTTCCTCGCATGGGCGCTGCAAAATGACGCGAATGGTGTCCGCGCTCAAGACTGCCTGTTTTGTACGACACCGACAGCACGCGAGGTTGTCGAATCGATGTTCGACTCGCTGCGGAGAAGCGCGCCGGACTTCGCGGCGCCGCAATGTCGTGTGCTACCGCTCGGCATAACGCCGCCAACTTCAGTACCGAGCAGAGAAATTGCGCGGCGTAGTCTCGAGATTGACGATGACGAATGCGTGATCCTGTCACTGTGTCGCTTCGATCACCAATTCAAAATGGACCTGCTCCCACTCCTCCATGTGTATTCATCAGTGTGCGCAAGCAGCGATAGACAGATGCGACTCATTCTCGGCGGCGCGTCCGGCGACGGCGCTTACGTCGACTACGTCAGGCAATTCGTCACACAGCAGTCACTGCAGAACGTGA
>JBPCXI010000294.1:0-6929 GCA_051008895.1 Gammaproteobacteria bacterium
CATGAACTGCATCGTCTCGGTCGTGTAGCCGAACGACTGCATTCGATCCAGCAGCGAATCGGCGTCGAAGCCGTGCGACTCGTTCTCCGTCGACAGGTCGCTCAGGCGGATTCTCTGCTTCGCGAGCCAGTCGGCATAGGGTAGCCGGTTCGCGAATTCATCCTTGAGCTCGGCATCCGGAATCAGTCGCCCCTGCTCGAAATCGACGAGGAACATGCGCCCGGGCTCGAGCCGGCCTTTATGCCTGACGATCTTAGGATCGACCTGAAGCACGCCGACCTCGCTCGCCATAATTACGCGGTCATCATGGGTCAGGTAGTAGCGGCTCGGCCGCAGGCCGTTGCGGTCGAGGACCGCACCGATGTAGCGACCATCGGTAAACGCGATCGACGCCGGACCATCCCAAGGTTCCATCATGCACGAGTGATACTCGTAGAAAGCACGCTTGTTTGGCTTCATCTGTTCCCGCTTCTGCCAAGCTTCGGGAATCATCATCATCACGGCTTCCTGCAGCGTCCTGCCGGTCATCAGCAGGAACTCGAGCACGTTGTCGAATGATCCCGAGTCGGACGTATCCGGCTCGACGACCGGGAACAAGCGGCCGATAGAATCGCCGAACAGCTCGCTCGCAACCACGCCCTGACGCGCACGCATCCAGTTCACGTTGCCGCGCAGCGTGTTGATCTCACCGTTGTGCGACATAAATCGATTCGGCTGCGCGCGATCCCAACTCGGGAATGTGTTGGTCGAAAAGCGCGAATGCACCATCGCGAGATGCGACTTGTAATCCGGGTCGGTCAGATCAGGATAAAAACGGAACACCTGGTCCGGCGCGAGCATGCCCTTGTAAATCATGACCTTCGTCGACAGGCTGCAAACGAAGAACGCCTTCGCCTGGCTCATGCTGTCGTCGTTACGCAAGCTGTGACTTGCGCGCTTGCGAATCAGGTACAGCTTGCGCTCGAACGCATCGCCCTCGAGGCCGTCGGCCGCGGCGATGAACAGCTGCTCGATATGCGGACATGCCGCGCGTGCGGTCGGGCCGATATCGGCCGCGTCCGGATCGGTCGGCACATGCCGCCAGCCGACGAGCCGCTGCCCCTCATCCGCGCAGATTTCCGCGATAACTGCCTTGCAGCGCTCGCGCTGTCCCGCAGACTGCGGCAGAAACACGACACCGGCGCCGAACTTTCCGGGTTCCGGCAGCGCTGCGCCGAGTTCTCGCTCGGCAACCTTCGCCAGGAACTCGTGCGGCAGGGCGGTCAGGATGCCGGCGCCGTCGCCGGTATTAGCCTCGCTGCCGCGCGCGCCGCGATGGTCCATGCTGCAACCGATCAGATCGGCATCCGCAACGATCTGGTGACTGCGCTCGCCCTTGATATGGGCCACGAAGCCGACGCCGCACGAGTCATGCTCGTGGTCCGGGCGGTAGAGACCCGCGCCCGCATCGAATGCTTGTGGCAGTTTGATAGTCATGCGTTCTCAATCAACAACTTATAACCCCGGCCCCGAATCCCACCGTCGGTTCGCGCGCCGTCGCGCCGTCGCCGTCGCATCCGCAACGGGATCCATCCTTCCCTCACTCGTGTGCCGCGGTCCTGACAGCCCCAAATGCGGCGGTGGCGACGCGAACCCGGCCATCTGTCCGGCGCGTCACGCTCAGTCTTGGGCTACCGCAACCTTATGATTATACGGAATTTATAGGCCATATCGCCGGTTGCGTACTGGCCGCCCAGAACCGCGCATTATAGGGCAGTATCGCTCTGTGGCTCAATGGCCTCGCGGACTTGGGCCGGATTGGACTAATCCCGGCGGATGTGTGAAGTTTGGCCCGCTAAGCCGCAGCATCCGCTCGCATCGGGAATTTCTCAGGATTATGGAAAACCGCGCCGCCCAAGACGTGCTCGATTACTGGTTCTCGGTCGCCGACCGCGACACGCCGACGCTCGACAGTCGGATGGACCGCTGGTTCGGCTCGAGCGCGGAACTCGACGCGCACATCTCGGATAGTTTTGGCGATCTCGTCGAACGCGCATCGAAAGGCGAACTCGACTCCTGGAACGAGAACCCGGAAACCCGACTGGCGCTGATCATTTTACTGGACCAGTTTCGGCGGAATATTTTTCGTGGCCAGCCGGAAGCATTCGACATGGACGCCAATGCACTAAAGATCTGCATAGAGGGCACGATGGCCGGCGATCACCAACACCTGACGCCGGAACAACGAATATTCTTCTTTATGCCGCTGCAGCATGCCGAGTCGCTGAAGATTCAGGACAAGTCGGTCAGCATATACAACGCGCTGGCGGACACCGTCTCGGATACGCTGCGCGAAACTTTCGCAACCTGCGCGCAGTTCGCCGAGCTGCATCGTGACATCATCGCGGAGTTCGGGCGGTTCCCGCATCGGAACGCGATACTCGGACGCGAGAACTCGTCTGCCGAAAACGCATACCTCGACGGCAACGCGCCGTCGTTCGGACAGTAGTTAAGGAAACAAAAAGAATGCATTACAAAGAACCGCGACGCGTCGCCATTGTCGGCGGCCTGCGAATTCCTTTCTGTCGTGCGCAAACCGCATACGCACATAGCTCGAACCAGGACATGATGACGGCGGTACTGGCGGGTATCGTCGACAAGTACGCGTTGCACGGGGTAGCGCTCGGCGACGTTTCGCTCGGCGCGGTCGTCAAGCATTCGCGCGACTGGAACCTGGCGCGTGAGTCGGTGCTCGGCAGCGGGCTCGCCCCCGAAACGCCGGCATTCGATCTGCAACGTGCGTGCGGCACGAGTCTGGAAGCGGCAATCCTGATCGGTAACAAGATCGCGCTGGGCCAGATCGACTGCGGGATCGGCGCCGGCACCGACAGCATCAGCGACACGCCGATCGTGTATCCCGATCACTATCGCAACATTTTGCTGTCGAGCGCGCGCGGGCGCAGTCTCGGCGCACGCCTCAAACCGTGGCTCGGGCTGCGTCCGCGTGACTTCAAGCCGGAGCTGCCCGGCGTGAACGAGCCGCGCACCGGCATGAGCATGGGACAGAGCACGGAGAAAACCGCGAAGGCCTGGGGCATCAAGCGCGAAGCGCAGGACGAACTCGCGCTGGCGAGCCACCAGAAAGCGGCCGCGGCATGGGACGAAGGCTTCTATTCGGACCTCGTCATCCCGTTCCAGGGTGTGACCGAAGACAACAACATGCGGCGGGACTCGTCGCTGGAGAAGCTCGCGAAGCTCAAACCGGTCTTTGACCGCGGACCCGGCGGCACGATGACGGCCGGGAACAGCACACCGATGACCGACGGCGCGGCCGGCGTGCTGCTCGCGTCGGAGGAATGGGCAGCCGAACGCGGGCTGCCGGTTCTCGCGTACCTTCGCTACGGCAAGGTCGCGGCCGTCGATTTTATCAACAAGGAAACGCTGCTGATGGCACCAGCCTATGCGGTCTCGGCGATGCTCGATGATGCGGGGCTGAGCTTCGCCGACTTCGACCTGTTCGAAATTCACGAGGCCTTTGCGGTACAGACGCTCGCGACGTTGAAGGCGTGGGAATCGGAAGAATTCTGCCGCGAGAAACTCGGCCGCAGCGTGCCGCTCGGACCGATCGACCGCAGCAAGCTGAACGTTAAGGGCGGCAGCCTCGCAGTCGGCCACCCGTTCGCGGCGACCGGCGGGCGCATTGTCGCCGCGCTCGCCAAGATGCTGAACGAGCGGGGCTCCGGCCGCGGACTGATATCGGTCTGCACCGCCGGCGGCATGGGCGTCACCGCGATCGTCGAAAAGTAGCGAATACCCATGCAAACGATCAATTCTATTTTCGGCACGCTCAACGCGATCCTCTGGCACGACTCGGTCCTGTTCCTGCTACTTGGCACCGGAATCCTGTTCACGATCTGGTCCGGCTTCTGTCAGTTCCGCTCGCTGACGCACGGATTTCACGTGGTTCGCGGCGTCTATGACCAGCCGGACGACCCCGGCGCGATCAACCACTTTCAGGCTTTATCGGCCGCGCTGTCCGCGACCGTCGGCCTCGGCAACATCGGCGGCGTCGCGCTGGCGATCGCGCTCGGCGGGCCCGGCGCCGTGTTCTGGATGTGGGTCGTCGGCTTCTTCGGCATGGCGATCAAACTCACCGAGGTCACGTTGTCGATGCTCTATCGCAACACCGACGATCCGGATAACCCGCACGGCGGGCCGATGTGGGTCATCGCGAAAGCCGCGGCGAACAAGTCACCGAAACTCGCCGGACTGGGCAAGGCGATCGGCGCGCTGTTCTGCGTCACCGCACTCGTGTCGACGGCGACCGGCGGCAACATGTTTCAGGCCTGGAACGTAGGGGTCATCACCGAGGAATACTTCGGCGTCCCGAGCATCATGACCGGAATCGTGCTGGCGATCGTCATCGGCACGGTGATCATCGGCGGCATCAAGCGCATCGGCAAGGTCGCCGGCGCGCTCGTGCCGATGATGCTCGCGCTGTACATCATCGCCGGCCTGTACGTACTCGCGATCAATTACGCCGAAATTCCGGCGATGTTCGCCTTAATCGTGACGGCCGCATTTTCGCCGACAGAAGCGACCGGCGCATTTATCGGCGGAACGATGGGCTACGCATTTCTGTTCGGCATGAAACGTGCGCTGTTCTCCAACGAAGCCGGCCAGGGTACGTCGCCGATGGCGCATTCGGCGGCGAAGACCGACGAACCGGTTCGCGAAGGCGTCGTCGCGGGCCTCGAGCCGTTCATCGACACGATCGTTGTCTGCACGATTACCGCGCTGGTGATACTTAGCACCGGCGTCTGGAATCGCGGCGCGGAGGCGATGCTGCCGACGAGCGCGTCGCTCGAGCAGGTCACGGAGAACACGTGGACGATCCCGGACCTGGCAGCGCCGGAACGCAGTAGCGGATGGCAAGACGACGACGTGTTGTACGTCATCGTCGACGCGCACGAGAATCCGGCCAGCGGCAGCACGATGCATCGGCTGGACGGTATCGTTACGATTGAGAACGACGTCGCGATGATCTCGTTCACGCCGATCGTCACGACGAGCCGCCCCGAGCTGCATGGACCCGAGATCTATGCGGCCTATGTCGGCGCGACACTGACAGCGAAGGCGTTCGATACCGTCGTGCCGGGCCTCGGCAAGTGGCTCGTTACGCTCGCGGTCTGGCTGTTCGCGATCTCGACGTGCATATCGTGGAGCTATTACGGCGAGCAGGCGGCGGTATACCTCGGCGGCGATCGGGCCGTAATGCCGTACAAATTGATCTTCTGCGCGCTGACGATCGTCGCGACGATGGGTTTCGTGAAGACCGACGCGCAGCTCGATAGCCTGACTGGCATCGGCACGGGCGTCATGCTGTTCGTCAACGTGCCGATTATGTGGCTGCTCGGCAGCCAGGCGATGCTCGCATACAGAGACTATATCCGGCGGCTCAAGACCGGCAAGATGGGCGCCGAGCACAAACCGCCCACACTCGACGATCTGATCAGCGGCCGCGACGTCGAAAAATAGCTGCTAGAGCACGAACAGCAGCAGCGCGGGCATCGTCAGGAACGACAGCACGGTCGAGACGAGAATCGCACCGGCGATGTCCTCCGGGTGTCGATCGTAACGTGCGGCCAGCAGATAATTGAATACCGCGAGCGGCATCGCACTCTCGATGATGATGACCCCCCGTTGCACCCCGGTCAGGCCGAGCACTTCCGCAATCGTGACACCGACGGCGAACCCGAGCAGCAGGCGACTCACCGCGAGCACGACGGCTTTGCCCGGTCGACTTACGCGGAACGTCGCAAGCGAGTGGCCGAGCGCGAGCAGCATCAGCGGGATCGCACAACCGCCGAGCAGCTGCACGGTATTGCCGAGCGCTTTCGGCATCGGCGTACCGGTCGCGAGCAGCAATACGCCGGCAATCGCAGCGTAAATCATCGGCGTCGTCAGCAGCGTGCGCCACGCCGGCTCGCGGCCCTGCACGAGCGGCCCGAACACGAATTGCGTGACGGAGTAGACGAGGTAAACGGCGACCGCCAGCCCGAGGCCCTCGTTACCGAATGCGAAAAGACACAGCGGAATTCCCAGGTTACCGGTATTGCCGAACACGATCGGCGGCAGGAAGCTGCGCAGTGGCTGTCGCGTCAGACGCAGTGCAATCGCGGCGATCACCGCTGTCGTCGCCATCATCGTGACCGCTGCCAACACCGAGCGCGCGAATTCACTCGCGGGAAACTCAAGCGTGGCAATGCCATTAAGCACGAGGCACGGAGCGCCGATGTTCATGATCACGCGCGTCACGAAGTCGCGCTCGAACGGGAATTCCAATCGCGCCCACGCGTATCCGATCAGCGCTGCTATCAGCACCGGCAGGATGATCGGAACCAGTTGCGCGTACATGCAGTCGGACCTCCGTCAGAACGGGTATGCTAGCTGCCCGCCCGCATGAATTGAAACGGAGACGACGAGATGGGTGACTGGATCGCGCTGACGGCCGACGACGGCCATGAACTCAAGGCATACCGCAGCGAGCCGCCGGGCACGCCGAAAGGTGGCGTCGTCATACTGCAGGAAATTTTCGGCATTACCGGGCATATCCAGCGCGTCGCAGATCAGTACGCGGCCGCCGGCTATGTCGCGATTGCGCCGAGCCTGTTCGATCGCATCCGGCCAGACATCGTCCTGGACTACGCTGACGTCGAGGAAGCGCGCGGCATCATGATGAGCCTCGATCGGGAGAAAGTGCCGGCCGACATCGCAGCGGCCATAGCCGCTGCCAGAGCCATCGCCAGGACCGCTGCGGGATCGGCGGGCAAGGTTGCCGCGATCGGTTACTGCTGGGGCGGCGCAATGGCCGACTTCGCCGCGTGCCGGACCGACGTCGACGCCGCGGTGTCCTACTACGGCCGCGCGACCGTCGAATGGCTCGACGA
>JBPCXI010000295.1:0-23903 GCA_051008895.1 Gammaproteobacteria bacterium
TACGCTCAGATCGTCAAGCAACGGCTGCGCGATTATCGCATCGTGCAAGAGACGATGTTCGGCTTCGGCCCGGAAGAGCCGCCGACCGCCGAGCCGGTCGCAACGCTGGTCTGCGTCGATTCCGAGGAGCCGGACGACGAGACGCGCAAGCTCGTGCAGATGGCCGAACAGACGTGTTACATCCACGGCGCGTATCGGCTGCCGACCGAGACGCTGTTGCAGGGCGAGGCGGCCGCAAGCGGCTGATCCTGTTCGGACGCCGTTGTGACGCGCGCTCGGAGTCTCGACCAGGAAGGGCAACTGGTTGCAAGCCAGAACCTCGCCGACGCGGCACTGGCCGTCGACCGGGATTACGCCGGCGCACTCAATCTGCGCATCTCGTTACTGCGGCAGCTCGGGAGACGCGAAAAGAATTGCAACGCACGGTCGTGGATCGCGTACGCACGGCGGCAGAGCGAGCAGCGTTTGCAGCTGAACGCCAAGGAATAGACTTGAAGCGAGCCGTCGACAAGCTTCTGCAGAAGAATCGCGAGCTCAATCAGCTCGATATGGCGAAAGTGGTGAGCCATGTGCAGCGAAAGAGCGATGGCTGGGTCCTCAACACGATCATGCTGGAGGGATACGACGTCCCGTTCAAGTATCGCCGCAAACGCAGCTACAGGAGCCTGCAGGGTGCGCGGGTCAATCTGACCTACTACCCGCAGACTGAGCAGATTGCGGGTCTGGATTTCGAGGTGATGAAGGTCGTGCGTATCCGACAGGCGTAGCGTGATTCTGCTCGCGCGAGTTTAAACAGCGTCGCTTAGTTTCTGATTGCGCGCGTTCGGCCTTGAGCGATTGCGTCAAGGTGCCCACAAGGCCGGCTGCCGCCACTGCGGAGGTACGGACAGAGTTCCCTCGCAGGATGCCGCGGATTCGCTCAAGCGTTGCGACTGCCATGCGCCGTCCCATTCGGCGGGCAACGGATATGGCGGTTCGACCCTGTTCTCCGGATGAAACCCCAGGCGCCGGTAATAAGTCGGGTCGCCAAGCACAAATACCCGCTGCACGCCCGTCCCACCCAGTCGTCGCAGGCCGGCGCGCACGAGTTCACTACCGATGCCCTGCCTTTGCCATCGTGGCGCGACAGCCAGCGGGGCGAGTAGCGAGGCGCTGATGCTGCTTCCGGTCACGCCACACTTGGTAAAGATCGCGTGTCCTGCAACCTGCGTGTCGATCGTTCCGACCAGTGACATGGCGACGATCGTGTCGGCCAGGAGGTCTCGCACCACGGGCAGCAGATCCTCGTCCGGAAATGCTTCCGGATAGAGTGACTCGATCGCAGCTATGTCGTCTCGTGTGCTTTCACGGACCGTGAGCATTTCAGCCATGAAGGGATCCAGATACCGTCGGCCGCTTTAGTGAGCCGCTGGCAAAGTTCTGCCGGGTTACTTAGTCGCCGGTGCGCCCCAGATTTCCTTTAGCCGGCGGTCGCGCCCGCAATTCCAGCGATAGGCTTTGTACCGAAACGGGCTTTTCTTGTAGTAATCCTGATGATAGCTCTCGTCGCCGCTAATGGGATAGAAAGTGCTGGCGTCGAGAACGGGGGTGACCACCGTCTGTTCGGGAAATTTGGCGACGACTCGTTGCCTGGATTTCTCGGCGAGCGCGCGTTCTTGCGGATTGGCGACGAAGATCGCGCTGAGATAGCTGGGGCCTTTGTCGCAGAACTGCCCCCGGGCGTCGAACGGATCGATGTTGACCCAGAAGTGATCCAGGATTCCCTGGTAGGAGACGACGTCGGGATCGTAAGTGATGAGTACGGCCTCGTAGTGCCCGGTGTGGTCACCGCCGTAGGTAGGATTTTCCGCAGTGCCGCCGGTAAACCCGGAGATCACGTCGCTCACTCCGTCGAGCGACTCGAAGTCACTTTCCATGCACCAAAAGCAGCCGCCGGCCAGGACAGCTTCGTCAGCAGCGGCCGGAGCCGCGGACAGGAGGCCGAGGCAGAGCAGGGCACATATGGCAATAATTCTCATTGATGGTCCGATCCGAAACGGACATTCAGTGTACTCGTTTGCCCGATCGGGAGCACAGGAATGATCCCGTGCTCGCGCGTAGCCGGTCGCTCAGACGACGACGTCGTGCTTCGCCTGCTGCAGATCTGCGAGACGCTTCATCAGCACGCTGTGCTCGTGTTCGGCATGACCGCTGCGGATGTAGAGCTCGGCGGCCTGGCAGGCCCGCTGCAGTACCCGGTTGCGGTCGCGGAGCAGCAGCAGCGCGCGGGACGAATTGCTCAGATCGTGACCGACTTCGGCGGCCTGTTCGGCGTCGCGCAGCAGGTCCGCGACGTCCGCGTCGCTGACATCGACTGCGGATTCTGCATCGACGTCCGCATGGATGCTGCCGTCTCCGCGCGGGATCTGGTCCATCAAATGGCTCACGAGATCGCCGGTCGTGACGATGCCGATCAGCTCACGGTCGGGCCCGACGACCGGCACCGCGTGATACCCGCCGATGGAAAGTACGGTCGCGGCGTCGCGCAGCGTGGCGCTGGATTCCAGCACGACCGGATGCGGTTCCATGAATTCGCTGACTCTCGCATTCGCGTCGGGCAGATCGTTGTCACGCCCTTCGAGCAGGTAAAGCTTCAGCAAGTCAGCGGATGAGAAAATCCCGACGACTTTGCCGTTGGCGACAACCGGCAGATGATGAACTCCGTCCGCATCGAGCAATTGCCTTGCCATCGATACGGAATCGTCGGGTCCTACCGTCGCCGGCTGCGTCGTCATGATGCGATCGACTGGAATATTGTGCATGGGGCACCTCTTGATAGCGGAGGTATCTTTACCGCTCCCTGCTGCAATTATCCGTCGTGCCGACGCTGCGGCCTGTGACGTAGCGCAAGTTTAGGCGTAGGTAGATACCGAAAGAAGCCGGGACGGGCGGTCGGGCTCAGTCGACAACGGCGAGCAGATCCCTGGCCGCAATCTGCGTGCCTTCCGTCACGTTGAGTTGCCTCACGACGCCGGACTGCTCGGCGTGCAGCACGGTTTCCATCTTCATGGCCTCGATCGAGATCAGCGCGTCGCCGTGCTCGACCTGCTGGCCCTCGCGCACCGCGACCTTGACGACGACACCCGGCATCGGCGCGGCGATGTGGGCCGGGTTGCCGGGGTCCGCTTTCGGCCGCGCGGCGGCACCGGCCTCGGCGCCACGATCGTCGACCCAGACGCTGCGCGGTTGCCCGTTGACCTCGAAGAACACCCGTCGCTCGCCGTTGTCGTTGACGTCGCCGATCGCCAGGAAGCGGACGAACAGGATCTTGCCGGGCTCGAGTTCAATGTCGACTTCGCTCCGCTCTTCCATGCCATAGAAGAACACCGGCGTCGGAATGACGCTGACGTCGCCGTATTCAGCGCGATGATTCGCGTAGTTCGTGAATACCTTGGGATACAGCGTGTACGACGCGAGTTCGTCGTCCGACAGGAATCGGCCGCAGCGTGTTTCGGCCTCCGAGCGGGTTACGTCGAAATTCAGCGCCGGCAGCGACGCGCCGGGCCGGCCGTCGATCGGCGTCTCGCCCTTGAGCACCTTTTCCTGCAGCGCTTGCGGGAAGCCGCCATAAGGTTGGCCGAGTTCGCCGCGGAAGAAGCCGACGACGGACTCGGGGAAGTCGATCTCGCAGTCCGGATCCGTGACGTCGGCCGCGCTCAGCCCGCTGGTGACCATGTACACCGCCATGTCGCCGACGACCTTGGACGACGGGGTCACCTTGATAATATCGCCGAACATCTCGTTGACCTCGGCATAGGTCGCCGCAACCTTTGGCCACTCGCGTTCGATGCCGAGCCCGCGCGCCTGCTCGCGCAGGTTCGTGTATTGTCCGCCGGGCATCGCGTGGCGGTACACGTCGGCGGTCCCGGAGCGAATATCGCTTTCGAAGCCGGCGTAATACTGGCGCACGGTTTCCCAATAGTGTGACACCTCGAACAACGCCTCGCGGTCGATACCGGCGTTGCGTTCGGTGTCCGCCACCATCTCGATGATCGAGCTCAGGTTCGGCTGCGACGTCAGACCGCTCATCGAGTCGACCGCGCCGTCGACCGCGTCCACGCCGGCCTCGAGTGCCGCCATGACGGTCGCGGCCGCCGTGCCGCTGGTATCGTGAGTGTGGAAGTGCACCGGCAGCGCCGACTGCTCGCGCAGCGCTTTGACGAGCGTGCGGATCGCCTCGGGTCGGCAGACTCCGGCCATGTCCTTGATGCCGAGGATGTGCGCGCCGGCCCGCTCCAGGTCCGCCGCCATCTTCAGGTAGTACTCGAGGTCGTACTTCGACCCGGCGTCGAGCATGTTGCCGCTGTAGCAAATCGTCCCTTCGCATACCGCGCCGGATTCGATCACGGCGTCCATCGCGACGCGCATGTTCTCGACCCAGTTCAACGAGTCGAACACGCGGAAAATGTCGATGCCGGCGTTCGCCGCGCGTTCGACAAAGAAGCGCACGACGTTGTCCGGGTAATTCGTGTAGCCGACCGCGTTTGAGCTTCGCAGCAGCATTTGCAGCGGGATGTTCGGAATCTTACGCCGCAGCTGCGCGAGACGATCCCACGGATCCTCATGCAGGAAGCGCATCGCAACATCGAAAGTCGCACCGCCCCAGCACTCGATCGACAGCAGCTCGGGCAGCGTGCGTGCGTATACGTCCGCAATGCTGACGAGATCGATCGTGCGCATGCGCGTCGCGAGCAGGGACTGGTGCGCATCGCGCATCGTCGTATCGGTCAGCAGCGCGCGCGGCTCATCGCGCATCCACTTGGCGAAGGCTTCGGGGCCGGCCTCGAGCAAGTGTGTCCGGTGGCCGCGCGGCGCCTCTGCCTCGCGCAATGATTCGGCCAGCCGCGGCACGGGCGCCGCCGCTCGCGTTCCGGGCAGCGCGCGGTCGCGCGTTTCCGGGTGGCCGTTGACGATCACACCACCGATGAAGCGCAATAAGCGCGTCGCGCGATCACGCTTCTTCTTGAACTGGAACAGCTCCGGCGTGTTGTCGATGAATTGCGTCGTGTACTCGCCGGTCCGGAACTTCGGGTGGTTGATCAGGTTCTCGAGGAACGCGAGGTTCGTATTGACGCCGCGCACGCGAAACTCGCGCAGCGCGCGGTCCATGCGGTCGATTGCCTCGTCCGGCGTTTGCGCCCAGGCCGAGATCTTGACGAGCAGGGAGTCGTAAAAAGGCGTGACGCGCGCGCCGGCATAGGCGGTGCCGCCGTCGAGTCGAATCCCGAAGCCGCTCGCGCTGCGATAGGTCGCGATGCGCCCGTAGTCCGGCACGAAATCGTTTTCCGGATCCTCGGTCGTGATCCGGCATTGCAGGGCGTGGCCACGCAGCGAGATGTCATTCTGCGCGGGCAGGCCGACGTGGTCGCCGATCCGCTCGCCGCGCGCGACGCGCAGCTGCGCCTTGACGATGTCCACGCCGGTGACTTCTTCGGTCACCGTGTGTTCGACCTGGATACGCGGATTCACCTCGATAAAATAGAACTCGCCGGTATCGACGTCCTGCAGGAACTCGACGGTGCCAGCGTTGACGTAATTCGCTGCCGTCACGAGTCGCAGCGCCGCGGCACACAGCTCATCCCGCTGCTTATCGGGCATGAATGGCGCCGGGGCTCGCTCGACGACCTTCTGATGGCGTCGTTGCACGGAGCAGTCGCGCTCGAACAGGTGCACGAGATTGCCGTGCTGGTCGCCGAGCACCTGCACCTCGATATGACGAGCGCGGCGGACGAGTTTTTCGAAGTACACCTCGTCGTTGCCGAACGCGTTGCCGGCCTCGCGCCGCGCGGCTTCGTATTGCGCGTCGAGATCGTCCGGATTCTCCAGCACACGCATGCCGCGACCGCCGCCGCCCCAGCTGGCTTTCAGCATCAGCGGGTAGCCGATCGAGTGCGCGATCTCGTGTACCTGGCCGATGTCTGTCGGCAGCGGCTCGCTCGCCGGCATCACCGGCACGTTGGCGCTCTGCGCCAGCTTGCGCGCCGCTACCTTGTTACCGAGCTGGCGCATCACGTCCGACGGCGGGCCGACGAAAATAATCCCCGCGTCGCGGCAGGCATCGGCGAACTCGGGATTCTCGGACAGGAATCCATAGCCCGGATGAATCGCGTCCGCGCCGGTGTGCCTGGCGATGTCGATGATCGCATCGATGTCGAGGTACGCGCCGATCGGGTTGCCGCCGGCGCCGATCTGGAACGACTGGTCGGCCTTGAAACGATGCAGCGCGAAGCGATCCTCGGCCGTGAAGATCGCGACGGTCTGCAGCTTCAGCTCGGTGGCCGCGCGAAACACACGAATTGCGATCTCGCCGCGGTTCGCGACGAGCAGGCGTTTGACTTCAGTCATGCCTCAGTTTACGACAGCGGCGCCGCGTCGGACCACCATCCGTCGCGTTCCACTCAGGGCCGGAAGCTCATGATCGGCTCGAACACACCCGCCTTGAAGATCAGCACGCGGAACGTATAGAACCCGACCAGCACCGAAGCTGCCGCGAGGATCACGGCGTAGTGGCTCTGCGCGACCAACAGCAGCAGCGCGGGAAATACGAGGCCGACGCCGACCAGCACACCCCAGAACCATTTCGCATAGAAGGTGCGCGTCAGGATCTCGACCGATTTGCGCGCGCCGGGCGAACCGTGGTGTGCCGAGTGCAGCAGGCTAATCAATACCGCGGCGATGAGGACGAGCATGCCGAGGGCTACGTTGACCAGGATCCCGCGCCGCGCCAGGTCCTCCGCCAGGAAGCCGTTCCAGGTCAGGGCCATCAGCAGAAACGTGCCGCCCGAGGCCGCATAGACGAAACTCGATACGGGAATCAGGCCGTTGCTCCACAGCGAAATCGCCGTCGAGTGCGACATCGCGAATCCCTGGTAGGTCATGACCACGAGCGCCGCGAGTCCCGTCAGGACTTTGAGCAGAGTGCCGGTGAAGGCGGGCAGGCCCAGCGATGCGCCGAGGTCGAATGTCATGTACAGCCAGTACGCGACGCCGAATCCCGCGTAGAACACGATTCCCATCAGGCCGCGGCTGATCCACGAGCGGTCCGGCCGCATGATCGCGCGCCAGGACTTCATCGGTACGCCCATATGCGTGACGTGAAAGTACGTTTTCAGCACGCCGGTAATCAGCACGCCGATCAGCACGCCGGGGACCCAGCCCAGGATCAGCGATGCCAGGCACAGTCCTGCGCCGAGTTCGCCGCAGAAAAAGGCGTTGGCCATCGACGTGTCCCAGTAACGCTGGAAGCGGAAGCCGACGTTGAAGCTGTCGCCAACGATCGGGAGATCTCTTGTTGCCATCGATTCTTCCCCTGTCGTTCTCTAGCCGACGTAATAGACTTTGGGTTTCGTGTTCTTTTCCGGCAGCGGCGTGCGGCCGCCGCGTTCCATGATCAGTTTGCTCGGCTTGCTGTTCGGATCGTCGAGGTCGCCAAAAATGCGTGCGTCGGTCGGGCAGGTGACGACGCATGCCGGGTCCAGGCCCGCGTCGACGCGGCCGCTGCAGAAGTCGCACTTCGTGACCATGCCCGGCGTGAAGCGGTCGTAGCCCTGTTCCTCGAACGGCGTCAGCTCGCCGTCGCCGAACAGCCCGCGTTCGAACTTGTCCTTGCTCAGCTCCGTGCGCTGATCGTAAGGACACGCGACGGCACACGAACCACAGCCGATGCATTTGTCCGAGTCGACCATCACGATGCCGTCGTCGCGCGTGTAGGTCGCGCCGCTCGGGCAGACCTTCTCGCACGGCGCGTCTTCGCAGTGATTGCACAGCGTCGGGATGTAGACGCGGTTCACCGACGGGTAGACGCCGTATTCCTCGCTGAGCGTGCGGGTAAAGAACACGCCGTCCGGCAGCGAGTTTTCCTGTTTGCAGCCGACCACGCACGCGTTGCAGCCGATGCAGCGTTGCAGGTCGAAAACCATTCCATACCTGGCCATTAGTGTAAGTTCCCCTTGCCTGGCTCGGCGATGTGATCGATCAGTTCGTAAACCGTACCGCCTTCCTTCAGGAACTGCGGCCAGTCGTCGAGCTTCGTGATCTTGACCTTGCACACGGTTTCCGGCTGCCCGGTGACGCCGTCGGTGTTGCGAATGTCGTACGGGAGCAGGTCATTGAAATGACCGCCGGCGTTCTTGACGCCGCCGAGCTTGCCGGAGCGCGACAGCGAGTTCGACACGCCGAGCGTGTCCGGGTGCCAGCCTTCCGATGTGCCGAGGCGACCGTAGATCAAGCCGTACGGCGATTCGACCTTGACGACGTCGAGCGGCTCGAGGCCTTGCGCCGCGGCCGTCCGCGGATTGAGCATGATCGCAATGTGCACCGGGTCGCGGTAGACGATGTCCTGGATCCACGGGTTGCTCAGGCTCTCGCCGAAATTCAGCTGGATGTCCTTGTAGAACATGCCGTAGAGGTCGAATTCGGGCGGCTCTTCGTGCACCGGGTCGAGCACGGCCGTCGGCAACGGGCTGTAGTCGCCCCAGAACCACTCGTCGCGCCACGGCACGTCGGCCTCGACCATCTTCGCGTGCAGGTCGTCACGCTGCTTCAGCATGTCCTCGATGTAGAAATGCAGCCGCATTCCTTCCCACGGCCGATACCACTTGTCGAGGCGACGCTCGGTCACCGAGTGGCCGTGCTCCTGGTACCAGTCGAGGTCCTTGTCGTTCCACAGCAGGCCTTTGCGCCGCGCGATCTCCTTGTCCGTGTACTTGATGCCCGGCTCGAGCTTCAGCTCCGGCTTCTGCACGAGATTCAATGCGAAGTTCTGCACTTCGTTGTACGCGTCTATGAGTCCGAGGCGCTCGGTGATCTCGTACAGGATTTCCTCTTCCGACTTGGTGTCGTACATTGGATCGACCGCGGGCTGGCGCATGCACATGCCTTCGGTGTGGGGCGGCTCGATCATCGTCATGTTCCACGTCTCAAAGACGTCATGCGAGGGCAGGATCACGTCGGCCCACTGCGTCGTCTCGGTCGGGATGATGTCGCTGACCGCGATGAACTTCATGCTCTTCATGAACTCGAACCACTTGTTGCGGGGACCCTGCATGGCCCAAATCGGGTTCGAGTGCATGACGAACATCGTGTCCGGCGTGAACTCCACGCCCCACTTCTCGGGATCGAGGAACACCTCCATGTTCAGGTGCGGTGGATGCACGCCGACCGGGAAGTAGTCCATCAGGTGATAGGTATTCGGCGGGTACGCGAACGGCGGCACCGGGCCGAGCTGGTGCGGCGTCGGGTGCAACATGCCGTTCTCGCCCATCGCGCAGTGGTTGTTGTCGACCCACTGGTCGTCGAGCGTCACACCCATGTGGCCCCCGGGCGTGTCGATGTTGCCCAGCATGAAATTGACCATCTTGAACGCGTGGTTCGTCTGGAAGCCGTGCTTGTGGCCCTGCGCGCCGCGGTAGTAGTTGTACGCGGCCGGGCGCAGCGGGTAGGTCTTACCGTCGATCTCGATCTGGCGGTCCTCGGCGATGCCGGCCTCGTCGTAGAAACGCTTCGCCAGTTCGCGCACCGTCTGCGCGGGGACAGTCGTGATCTTCTCCATGTCCTCCGGCGAACACTCGTCGAGGATGTCCTTGAACCGCTGGAATGCCGGGCTACACGGTTTGCCGTCGACCGTGAACGTGCCTTCCAGCGCGAGTTTGCCGATCGTCTCGTCATCCCAGGTTTTCGCCGCCTGCGCGACGGTGTCCCAGACGAGGACCTTGTCGTCGGCGTTGCGCACGAAATAGCCATCCTCGCCGACGAGATAAGGCGCGTTCGTGTCGCGCCGCAGGAACTTGTAGTCGACCCAGCCCTCGTTGACGAACACGTGACACAGACTCATTGCGAACTGCCGGTCGGTCGCCGGGCGGATCGGGATCCACTGCACCGACTTCGCGCCGGAGATCGACAGGCGCGGCTCTACGGTCACACACTCCATGCCGCGCGCGCGTGCGTTCGCGACCCAGTACGACTGGGCGGCCGCGTGCAGGTGCGACGAGAAGCCGTCGCCGGTGCCGTTGTTGAGCCAGAAATTGCAGTACTTCGGATCGTTTGCTGCGGCGAAGGCTGAGTGGATGTAGCCGTTGACCGGGTGATAAGCGCCGCCGCACATCGTGCCGCCGGACTGGAAAAAATTAAAGTTGCCGAACGTCAGTGGCCAGCACCAGACGTTCATCTTCTGGAAGTCCTCCAGAGATGGAACGAAACGTCGCGGATCGTCGTCGAGGCAGTCCTTGATCTTCTCGGCCACCAGGTCGAGCGCCTCGTCCCAGCTGATCGGTTCCCACATCGGATCGATGTTCGGACCCTTTTCCGGATTCGTCCGCTTCATCGGCTGCTTGAAGCGATTCGGGTCGTAGTGACGCATGATCGCCGAGTTGCCCTTCGGGCACAGCTTGCCTCGGTTCGACGGGTTCGTCGGGTCGCCCTCGACCTTGTTGATGACGCCGTCGTCGGTGACGTGGATCAGGTTCGTGCACGAATGCAGGCACATCTTGCAGGTCGAACGCACCCATTTACCCGACTTGATGGAGTTGTGGACGACTTTCGGATTTGCAGCCACGTCGCTTCCCCTTGCAGACCTATAGACTGCTGATAGTAGGGCACTTGCGGGGTGCGCGGCTATCCTGAGGGCGCAGGTAATTTGCCCTAACGCGCAACGGAAAATGGGGACATTCTGCTTTTACGGCGCCGCGGAGCGGTTCGCAGGAAAAATGGGGACATTCTGGTTTTTCCGGACGAAAAACCAGAATGTCCCCATTTTTCTTGTCTCAAGAGACTTTCAGGTATTTCTTGCGGAAATCGCTCGGCGACTGGCCGGTCCAGGCGCGAAAGGCCCGGGAGAAGCTGCTGATTTCGGAGAAACCGACGAGATAGGCGACTTCGCTGACCGAGTGCACGCCCTGGCTCATGTACTGCTCAGCCAGTTCCTGCCGGATTTCGTTCAGCAGATCGCGATATGTCGTGTCCCGGTCCGCGAGTTTATTCTGCAGCGTGCGCTCGCTCATATTCAGCCGGTCCGCGACCTTGTCCTTGCTGCACTCGCCGGAGGGCAGGAGGTCGACGAACGAGGCGCGGACCTGGGTCAGGATGTCGCTCTTGTCCATCTGCGCGAGCAGGCCCATCACGACGCCGTCGTTTTGCCGCGCGAGTTCGGCGTTCGCGGCCGGCAGTTGCACGCGCATATCCGCCGGGTCGAAGACGAGCTTGTTGCGGTTGCAGTTGAAATTGACACCGACGCCGAAAAAGTTCTCGAACTCCTGCGCGGCAACCGCGCCCGGGTCCGGGCGGCGCAGGCACACGCCCATCGGCTTGAAGTCGGGTCGGTAGATGTCGCGCGCGATCTTCATCACGGTGGCGAGCCATGCGTCCTGTGGGACGTAGGAGTCCTTGTCGATATTCGGCGACATGAACAGGCGCGCTTCGGTATGCGTCTGTTCGAACTCGACGACCGCGTTGGTCGACACGAGGCGGAAGTAGCGCACGAGCCGCAGGCAAAACGACTCCATCGTGCGGCTCGCGAACAGTGAGTAGCCGAGCGCATGAAACGTCGTCGGATGTACGTAACCGGCGACATGAATACCGAAAGCCGGGTCGTCCGTCGTGTTCTCGATCAGGTCGTAGACGACGGTCATGCGATCCGCCTGGATCCGATTGCGCGGGTCCAGCGTCGTCGTCAGGTCGATGCCGGCCTCGCCGAACAGAGCCTTGCTGTCGTGGCCGTCCGCTTCGAGCGCCTGGGCAACTGCGGTGGCCCAGCTGGCGATCAGGTGCGGATTTGGATAAGCAATAGACATGACTCTCTAGTATATATGCTGCTCAGCCGTTCTCGACGACGACACGCGGGAAGGCCGACTTGTGCTCAATCGCCCGCATCGCCAGCAATATCGAGGCGTTACGCGCCGCGCTCCGGTAGGCGTTGGCGGCCGGGCTGTCGGGTTTGGCGACGACGGTCGGCGTACCGCCGTCCGCGTCTCGCCGGATGTCGATTTCCAGCGGCAGCTGGCCGAGCAGCGGCACATCACTCTCGCCGGCGAGCTGGTCGCCGCCGCCGGCGCCGAAAATCGGCTCCTCGTGTCCGCATTCGCTGCACACATGCAGGCTCATGTTTTCGATGACGCCGAGCACCGGTACGTTCACAGTCTCGAACATCTTCAGGCCCTTGCGGGCGTCGAGTAACGCGATGTCCTGCGGCGTGGTAATGATGATGGCGCCGGCGAGCGGTACCTTTTGCGTCAGCGTCAGCTGGGTGTCGCCGGTACCCGGCGGCAGGTCGACTATCAGGTAGTCGAGTTCGTCCCAGTTGGTCTGAAAGATCAGTTGTGACACGGCTTGTGTGACCATCGGCCCGCGCCAGATCATCGGTTTCTCTTCGTCCACCAGGAACCCCATCGATACCGTCTGCACGCCGTGCGCCTCGATCGGCTCCATCGTCTCGCCGTCGTGACTGCCGACGCGCTCGCCGGTAACGCCGAGCATGCGCGGCTGGCTCGGACCGTACACGTCCGCGTCGAGGACGCCGACCCTTGCGCCTTCGGCGGCGAGCGCAAGGGCCAGGTTTACCGCAGTCGTTGATTTGCCGACGCCGCCCTTGCCGGATCCGACCGCGATCACGTTGCGGACGTTCTTGAGCGGCTCCAGCGCGCCCTGGACGCTATGGGGACGGATTCGCCAGTCGATCTCGACAACGGCTTGTTCGAGCCCGGTTTCGGCGGTGACCCGTGCAGCGATCGTGCGGGCGAGTTCGTCGCCGATGCCCGCAGCCGGAAACCCTAGCGTGACGCCGACCCGCGCGGAGTTGTCCTCGATCTCAACGGTAAACGCGGTCCGCGCCTGCTCCAAAGTCGCGTCGATGCCGGGGATCACGATCTCGCCGAGCGTCGACTTGATGGCGTCAGCTGTAGAATTATTCATCTTATTATCAGCTATTTGTTAACCCTATCTAGAAATTATATCGCACTCCGCCTCAGCCTGCGTCGGTCATCGGCAGGACCAGCAGGTTCGTATCGAGCGCGTCGATGATTTTCTCCGCGGTGTGCCCGACGTCGCGCTTGCCGCCGGGTTTGCCGACGCGCGCGATGACGACCATGTCGGCATTGATTTCGCGAGCTGCCGCGGCGATCGCTTCGTCGGGCGAGCCCATCTCCGCACGAACGCGGTTGCGCGGGAGCTTGCACCGGTCGGCGAATTTCTGCCGGTCCGGATAATTGAAATTGTCCTTGTATGCGGTGACGACGTGCAGATCGGCGCCGAGGCCTTCTGCGATCCCGCGAGCCGTCTCGAGGATGATGTTGTTCGCGTCCGTGTACACCTGCTTCTCCGTCCGGTGCTTGATCGCGGCGAGTACGGTGCGGATCGGTCGATTCGGCGACGACTTGACGAGATACACCGGGCACGCCGTGTCGCGCAGTAACTGCCAGTCAGACCGGTCGCGGAACAGCCGCGTCAGCCGCGTTCGCTGGGACATGCCCTTGATCGCCAGCACGCAGCGCTGCCGCGCGACGGCCGTGGCGATGGCCTTGCGCCAGTCGTCGCTGACCTCGACCTCTGTCTCTACGGGAACGTCGAGCGTGCGGCTTTGGCCGACGATGCGGTCGACCCATTCGGCCGCGCTATCGCGGGCTTCGGCGCGCAGTTCGTCGAGATCCTCGTCGTTCTTCGCGCGGATCGTCTTCTCGTCAATACAACAATAGACGTGCAGCCCCGTCGGTTCATTGCCCCGCGCTTTGAAATCCGCGGCGATCGACTCCGCCATGACCAGGGACGGTTGCTCCATCGTCGTCGGGTCGAGAATGACGAAGATCTTGTTTATTGCGGCCATCATTAGCTCCATGTTCAGGTTGTCTGCGGGTCATTGGTTCTTGACGTTCGTTCGATGCCGATGACGCGGCGTGCCGGTCGATCAGGATGGGCAAGTTTAACGTCGGCGGCGGCTCTGCGTTAGCGATCGCCGCAATAGATATCGTGCAACAGCTCGATGACTCTTGCCGCCGGGCCGTCTGCCAGCGAGTAATAGATGGTCTGGGACTCCCGCCGGGTCGCGACCAGGCCGTCACGGCGCAGCACGGCCAGGTGCTGGGAGAGGGCGGACTGGCTCAGCGCGACGCGCTCGTTCAGCTGGCCGACGGACTGTTCGCCTTCCGACAGCGTGCATAACAGCATCAACCGGTTCTCGTTCGCGAGCGCTTTCATCAGCTGTGCCGCGTCGCCGGCGTGCTCGCGCATCGACTCGATATCCATTTGTCCCACCTGTGCCATGCGCGAGAATTATATGAGAAATAACTAAAAAAGGCTATACTAATTCAGATTATACTAATATTATATTTCGCTCGAGGGCTGCCTGCGTTCGGCGACGGCCGCCCGGCTTTTCTGCAAGGAGTGCGCGTGAAAAACATGCTCGTCGAATTCGCCGTGCGCCGGCCGGTTGCCGTGTACTGGCTGACATTCCTGTTTGTCGCTGCACTTGGCGTGCAGATTCTGCGCATCGACATCGACACGGATCCGGAAAACATGCTGCCGCCCGAGCAGGCGGATCGCGTGTTTCACAACCTCGTCGAAGAGCGATTTACGCTGCACGACGCGATCGTCGTCGGCATCGTGAACGACGACCATCCGGACGGTATCTACAACGTTGCGTCCCTGACGGCGCTGCACGCGCTCAACGGCGCGATCCTCGAAATCGACGGGGTGGTCAGGCCGGATCTGATGTCACTGGCCGTGGCAGACAACATCACGCAGGGCGATGCCGGCGAGCTGCGTTTCGACTGGATGATGAAAGACGCGCCGGCGACGGACGCGAACGCGCTGCTAATTCGCGACAGGGTCGCGCGGTTGCCGCTGCTGCAGAACACGCTGGTGTCCGGCGACGGCAGGGCCGCGGCGATCTACGTGCCGATCGAGAGCAAAGACCTGAGTTATCCGCTATCGCTCGAGATCCAGGCGCTCGCGGCCGAAGTCGGCGGCGCCGACGATTATCACATCACCGGGCTGCCGGTCGCGGAAGACACGTTCGGCATTGAAATGTTCATCCAGATGGGTATCTCGGCGCCGCTCGCCGGGCTGATGATTTTCCTGCTGCTGTGGTACTTCTTTCGCAGCTGGCAGCTGATCGTCGCGCCGATGATCGTCGCGATGGTGACGGTCATCGCGATCATGGGGCTGCTGATAGGGCTCGGATTCACCGTGCACATCATGAGTTCAATGATCCCTATCTTTCTGATGCCGATCGCGGTCGTCGATTCGGTGCACATCATGTCGGAGTTTGCGGACAGTTACGATCCCGAGCGCGGTGCGGAGCCGGTCATCCGCGACGTCGTCGGGCATCTGTTCACGCCGATGCTGTTCACGTCGCTGACTTCGGCGGTCGGCTTCCTGTCCCTGATGCTGACGCCGATACCGCCGGTGCAAATATTCGGCGCGTTCGTCGCGACCGGCATCCTGCTCGCCTTTCTGCTGACGATTGTTTTCATCCCTGCATACGTCGTGCGAATGAAGCCGTCGAGCCTTGCGAACCTGCCGCGGCACGATCCTGACGCTGCGGACAGCGGAACGTTGCTGGCTAAAGCGCTGCGCCGCATGGGGCGCTTCGCGTTCGCGAGCCCTAAACTGATCGTCGGCGCGACGATCGCGTTAATGGCGGTCAGCATTGCCGGCGTTGCGCAGATCGAGATCAACGATAACCCCGTGCGGTGGTTTAAGGAAAACCACCGCATACGCGTGGCGGACAAGGTGCTGAACGAACACTTCGCGGGTACCTATGACGCGTTTCTCGTATTGACCCACGAAGCCGACGATCCGTTAGCCGGCGACCGCGAGGACATCGAGGCTGATCTCGCCGAACTCGAGCGCGCCGGCTTCGATGCCGGCGGCCTGCGCGACGCGATCGGCGCCGCCCGATCCGATGCCGAGCTCGGTGACGTGATCGCGGATATCGACGACGCGCTGTTCGGCGCGGGCGACGAGTCTGCCGCTTTGCTAGAGTCGTTGCTGGCAGTCGTCGAGGACGCGCAATCCCGTGCCCGCTATTTCCAGCGGCCCGATGCCCTGGGCTTTATCGAGAGCCTGCAGGACGCGCTGGCGACGACCGGCCGGGTCGGCAAGACCAGCGCGCTGACCGACGTGGTCAAGGTCGTCAACCGCGAGTTGCGCGGCGGTGACGCTGCGGACTACCGCATACCGGACAGCGTTCCCGGTGTCGCGCAGACGTTGCTTCAATACCAGTCTTCGCATCGGCCGCAGGATCTGTGGCACATGGTGACGCCGGATTACCGGTCAACGGCAATCTGGCTGCAATTGACGAGTGGCGACAACCAGGACATGTCGCGCGTGATCGCAGCGGTCGACGCGTACCTCGCCGAAAATCCCTTGCCCGACGGCGTCGAGGCGCGCTGGGCCGGCAAGACCTTTATTAATGTCGTGTGGCAGGACGCGATGGTGCAGGGGATGATGTACAGCCTGATCGGCGCGTTCGTCGCCGTATTCCTGATGATGACACTGCTGTTCCGATCGTGGCGGTTTGGACTGATCGCGATGCTGCCGCTGTCGACGACGATACTTGCGGTATACGGGCTGATCGGCTGGATCGGCAAAGACTACGATATGCCGATCGCGGTGCTGTCGTCGCTGACGCTCGGCCTGTCGGTCGATTTCGCGATTCATTTCATCCAGCGTATGCGCGCATTGACCCTCAGCTATGGTTCGTTCGACGCTGCCGCCCGGCGGGCGTTCGAGGAGCCTGCGCGCGCGATCGCGCGCAACGCAATCGTGATCGCGCTCGGATTTACGCCGCTGTTTTTCGCTCCTCTGGTGCCGTATATCACCGTCGGCGCGTTCATGGCATCGATCATGGCGATATCGGGTGCTGCGACGCTGCTGCTGCTTCCGGCAGTCATGCGCTGGGCATTGAAGGAGGCCTGACATGAATACTTGCATGAGAACGTTGCTGGTCGCCGGCCTGTCGGTCGCCGGCCTGTCGGTCGCGGGCTTGTCGGTCGGGGCAAGGGCATGGTCCGCACCGCTGACCGACGCCGACGAGATCGTCGCGGCGGCCAATCTCGCGTCCTACTACGCGGGCGCGGACGGGCGCTCGGAGGTGCGCATGATCATTCGGGATGCGCAGGACCGGGAGCAGCGACGACAGTTCACGGTATTGCGACGGAACGTCGAGGAGGGCGGCGACCAGGAGTTCCTCGTCGTGTTCAGCCGGCCGTCCGACGTGCGCGGTACCGTGTATCTCGTGCAAAAACACGTCGGTAGCGACGACGACCGTTGGCTTTACTTGCCGGGTCTCGATCTCGTCAAGCGAATATCTGCCGGCGACAAGCGGACGAGTTTCGTCGGCGCGGACTTTTTTTATGAGGACGTGTCGGGTCGCGGCCCTGACGAAGACACGCACGAGTTGATCGAGACGACCGACGAGCACTACGTGCTGCGGCATGTGCCTAAGGACGCATCGACGGTCGAGTTTGCGAGCTACGTTACGTGGATCGACCGGAAATCGATGCTGCCGACGAAGATCGAGTACGCGGATGCCGGCGGCGACGTATACCGCCGCGTCGAGGTGCTCGAGGTCGAGGACGTGCAGGGACACCCCACCGTGACGAAGAGTCGCGTTAGCAACCTCGACAGCGGCGGGCACACCGATATGCAGTTTCGCTTCATCGCCTACGACCTCGGCATGCCCGACGACGTGTTTACCGAGCGCTCGTTGCGCAATCCGCCGAAAAAGTGGCTGAACCGACCTGGCGGTTGACGTGCGAGCGGCGTTGTCGATTCTGCTGTTGTCGGTCGGCATGGCCGCCCTCGCCCAGGATGGGGCCCAGGATAGCGGATGGGATGAAAGTTGGGACGATGACTGGGAGGAAGAGCAAAGTGGCTGGCTACCGCTGACCGGTTTCCTCGAGGTCGCCGGCGGTACGCGTTGGGACCGTGACGATCAGGTCGGCCGCCGCGGCACACTGCTTGACCTGCGTTGGCGACTCGAGTCCGGCTGGGAGAACGACGCGATCAGCGTCACGCTGAAGGGCGACCTGCTCGCCGACGGCATCGACGACGAGCTCACCGTCGACGTGCGCGACGCATCGCTGGCGTTCTCGCCCGTCGCCAGTCTCGACGTCAAGGCCGGGCGCCAGGTGCTGACCTGGGGCACCGGCGACCTGCTGTTTCTGAACGACCTGTTCCCGAAGGACTGGGTCAGTTTTTTCGCCGGCCGCGACGACGAGTATCTGAAAGCACCGTCGAATTCGCTGCGCCTGACCCAGTACAACGCGGTCGCGAATATCGACTTCGTCTGGACGCCGGAGTTTACGCCCGATAACTATATCGACGGCGATCGATTCTCGTATTTCTCGCCGTTCGACGGCATGAAGATCGGTGCCGAACCCCCGGTTCTTGTCGACGAGCCGAGCAATAAATTATCCAATAGCGAATACGCATTGCGCCTGTTCAAGACGCACGGCGGTGTCGAGTATGCGCTGTATGGATACAGCGGCTTCTTCAAGACGCCGAGTCGCGTGACCGGGCCGCGGCGGTTGTCGTTCGCGCCGATGACATCGATCGGTGTGAGCCTGCGGCGCAGTCTCGGGCCCGGCCTGTTCAACCTCGAGGGTTCCTATTACATCTCGCGCGATGACGGCAGCGGCACAGATCCGCTCGTCGCGAACAGCCAGGTCCGGTTGCTCGCGGGCTACGAGTGGGAGGCGCGGAGAAATTTCAACGTGGGCCTGCAGTATTACGTCGAGCACATCGTCGATTACGACAATCTGATTGCGAATTCGCCGGCGCCGCAGTTCGAACCGCCGGAGAATCGCCATCAGATTACGACCCGGCTCACGTATCGCGCGATGCAGGACAAGCTGACCTGGTCCTTTTTCGCATTCGTGTCGCCGAATGAGCAGGATTATTACCTGCGGCCAATCGTCGCGTTCCGTGCCGACGACAACTGGACCTACACGGTCGGCCTGAATCTGTTCGGCGGCGACGAAGCGCACACGTTTCTCGGCCAGTTCGAGGACAACAGCAACGCGTACCTGAGGGTGCGTTACAACTACTAATACGCGTCAAAGCTGGATTGCATTACCGCGGTATGCGATGCGTCTGCGCGATGGGTCCTTCGCGCCAGCGCAGCCCGACCGCGATCACGACGGCATCGTCGACATCCTGTTCGATCCTGATGCCCGACCGGTCGTCGAATTCGTGTCGGCGCGAAAACTCGTAACCGACCGACAGGTCCGCCCACAGGTCGGCGAGCACCTCGATACTCCACGACGCATCGGCGCGCCACGCCTCGACGCGGTAGTCGAACTCGGTTACGAGGTCGTCGTCCAGCACGTGCCACTCGAAACCCGCCGGGTAAAGCCTCAGCGTCAGTGCCTGGCGATCCGTTACGGCGAAGCTCAACGAGGAATCCGGCAACGCGACTCTCGCGTGCACACGCGGCCCCGGCCGATAGTCGATACCGATGACGGGGTAGATCCGTTGGCGACCGAATGCGCGATCCCACTTGCCACCGACAATCAGGCCGATCTCCGGCCGGGCACCGTAGATTGCCTCGACGCCCGCGGTCGCGAAGACATCGTCGCTCGAGATCCGCTCGAAGAATTTCTTTAGCACATTGGACGAAATCGCGAAGCCGGGCGCTAGATATGCGTCCACCCGCCATGCGCCGCTAACGGCCCGCAAGCCCAGCGGAAATTGTGCCCGGTGCAGGTCCCGGTTGCGGCTGTCGATGCCGTCGTAGAGATACCGCGTGTACTGGTAGTCGAGGCCGACGTCGAAGCGTCGGTTCGCCGCGCCGAAGCACGCGAATCCTGCGGCGAATCGCGTCTCCTTGCCTTCGAGCGCCGCCGTGCTCGTGTCGGAAAACGCCGCGTCGCCGATTAGCGCATAGTTAAACACGCCGTACGTGCACGGCCGGTCCTCGCCTGCGGAGGCGTTCTGCAAACCGGCCAGCGCGAGCAGGCCGACGATCCGCGGCAGTCTATGCCGAAGCGTCGAGTGCCTGCGAGATGTCGGCGATGATGTCATCGACGTGCTCGATGCCGATCGACAGCCTGACCATGTCTTCCTTCACACCGGCCGCTTTCAGCTCGTCTTCGTTCAGCTGTCGGTGCGTCGTCGACGCCGGATGACAGGCGAGCGACTTTGCGTCGCCGATATTCACGAGACGCAGGATCATCTGCAGCGCGTCGATGAACTTTGCGCCTGCTGCCTTGCCGCCCTTGATGCCGAAGCTGAGGATGCCGGACGCCTTGCCGCCGGTAATTTTTTCGCAAAGTTCACGATACTCGCTGTCAGGAAGCCCGGCGTACGCGACCCAGGTGACCTGCTCGTGAGTGCTCAGGTACTCAGCGACCGCGAGGGCATTCTCACAGTGCCGCTCGATGCGCAGGCCGAGCGTCTCGAGACCCTGCAACAGCAGGAACGCGCTGTGCGGCGACAGCGCGGAACCGGTATTGCGCAGCGGTACGACCCGGCAGCGAATGATGTAGGCGAGTTCGCCGACAGCCTCCGTATACACGACACCGTGGTACGACGGGTCGGGTTCATTCAGCATCGGGAAGCGATCCTTGTTCGCCACCCAGTCGAACTTGCCGGAGTCGACAATCGCCCCGCCGATCGTCGTACCGTGTCCGCCGATGTACTTCGTCAGCGAGTGAATCGCGATGTCCGCGCCGTGATCGAACACGCGGCATAAATAGGGTGTCGGCACCGTATTGTCGACGATCAGCGGCACGCCATGACGGTGGGCGATCTGCGCGAGTCGCTCGATATCGACGATGTTGCCGGCCGGGTTGCCGATCGATTCGCAGAACACGGCTTTCGTGCGCTCGTCGATATGTTTTTCGAGCCCTTCGTAATCGTCGAACGAAGCGAATCTGACGTCGATGCCCTGGGCCGGCAGCGAGTGCGCGAACAAATTATAGGTGCCGCCATAGAGCTGTGGCGTGCTGACGATGTTGTCGCCGGTTCGGCAAATACATTGCAGGGCATAAGTAATTGCGGCCATTCCGGACGACACCGCGAGGGCGCCGATGCCACCTTCCATCGCGGCGATGCGCTGTTCCAGCACCGCGGTCGTCGGGTTCATGATCCGCGTGTAGATGTTGCCCTCGACCTTCAGGTCGAACAGGTCGGCGCCGTGCTGCGTGTCCGCGAACGTATACGAGGTCGTCTGGTAGATCGGCACCGCGGCCGCCCGCGTCGTGGCTTCGGATTCGTAACCGTGATGCAGGGCGAGTGATTCGAGCTTCATCGGGGAGCCTCCTGATTCTTGTTCTTGCCGGAATGCGAGAGTGTGCCAGACTGCGCCGCGGCCGGCGCGAACGGGTCGGAGAGGAGATGCACTGCATAAAAAATGGCTTGCTGAAAATTGATAAATATATGATAATTAAAGATATATTATCTTTTTAATGCGGCGCATACTTTCTCTTGCAGTGCACAACTTTTGCCGCTATACTGTGCCCAGTTTTCGAGATCCCCACGAGAGGAACAAGACAATGACCGATTTCAACGAGCAATTTGACCGTTTCGCCGAACTGCAGCAGCAGGCTTTCGAGCCGGCACGGGCTTTCGGTGCAGTTGCAGCTGACGCGTTCGAGCGTTTCGCCCGGCAGAACTACGCCGTGATGGGCGACTGCATGGAATTCGCCGTCGATCAGGCCCGGCTGGCCGGTGATGCCGACGACGTGAACGACTATGTCACGCGCCAGACGGAGCGTAACCGGGTCTTCGGCGAGAAGCTCGCCGCGCGCGCGCAGGAGTTCACCGCGATCGCAACTGCGACGCAGAACGCCGCGACCGAGGTCGCCACGAAAGAGGCCAAAAAGGTCAAGACCGCAGTTGGCACCAAGAAAAAGTAACTCCCCATGACAATGCGTTAGCGGCTCCCCCCGCCGCTTTTGCATAATCCCCCCGACGGGGCGGCGGCCTGAGGCTGTCGCCCCGTCGTTTTTTATGGGACCGGTTGTTTATGGCCCCGTTCGTTTATGCCCCGGGCGTTTATGGCCCCCGCCGTTTATGGCATAGCGCTTTGAGAGTAGAATCGGGGTGATGCCGAGAACGATAAAAAAATACGCGAATCGGCGCCTCTACGATACGACCGCCAGCAAGCACGTAACGCTCGATGGGATTCGTGAACTCGTCGCGTCGGGTGAGGACGTGCGGGTCGTCGACGATACGAACGGCGAGGACATCACTCGTAACGTGCTGATGCAGATCATCTCGGAGCAGGAGCAGGGCGGGGGACCGATCCTGAGCAACGAGATGCTGATGCAGTTGATCAGGTTCTACGGCAATCCGATGCAGGGAATGATGACGCAGTTCCTTGAGCAAAGTTTCGCGACGTTCGTTAATCAGCAGCAGGACTGGCAGGCACAGTTTCAGGATGCGATGGCCGGCACGCCGCTCGCCGCGATGGAATCGATGATGAACCAGAATCTCGAGGCGTGGAACAAGCTGCAGAAGACCTACGTCGACGCGATGACGCCCGCCAAGAAGAAGGACGACTGACGCACGGGCCGCGCCCGGCAATTGATGGAAAATGAACGACAAGACTGATCAGGCACAAGCGAATACCGACGGCATGGAAAAGCTGTCGAAAGATCTGTTCGACATCGCGCAGCGGAACCAGGAGATGTTCGCGCAGATGTTGCAGGCGTCGGCCGGCGGCGCGCAGTCGCTCGACCCGCTGAACGTCAGTGAGCCGATGACCGAGGCCGCGCAGAAGCTCTGGATGGACCCGGAGAAAATGATGCAGGCGAATCTCGAGCTGTGGCAGCAACACATGAAGCTGTGGCAGAACGCATCCGGGCAGCTCGCGGGTGGCGACAGTGCCCCGGTGGTCGAGCCCGAGCGCGGCGACCGCCGGTTCAAGCATCCGGACTGGGAAGAAAACCCGCTGTTCGATTTCATCAAGCAGTCGTACCTGATTACGGCGCGATGGCTCGTCGATACGATGAGCGGTGTCGACGGTGTCGACGAGAACACGGCCCGCAAGGTCGAGTTCTATACGCGCCAGTTCGCCGATGCGTTCTCGCCGAGCAATTTCATCTGGACCAACCCCGAAGTGCTGCGTGAGACGCTCGAGACGAATGGCCAGAACCTGATGCAGGGCCTCGAGAATTTTCGCCGCGACCTGGAGAAGGGTGGCGGCAACCTGCAGATCACGATGACCGATCCCGACGCGTTCCGGCTCGGCGAGAACATCGCGACGAGCCCGGGCAAGGTGGTGTTCCAGAACGATCTGATTCAGCTGCTCCAGTTCCAGCCGACGACGGCGGAGGTTTACGAGCGACCGCTGGTGATCTTCCCGCCGTGGATCAACAAGTACTACATACTCGACCTGACGCCGGAGAAGTCCTTCATCCGCTGGGCCGTCGACCGCGGCTACACGGTCTTCGTCGTGTCGTGGGTCAACCCGGATGCGAAACTCGCGGAGAAGACCTTCGACGATTACCTGCAGGAAGGCGTGATCGGGGCGATCGATGCGGTCGAGCAGGCGACGGGCGTTGCCGAGGTCACGACGATTGGTTACTGCATCGGCGGCACGCTGCTCGGTGCCGCGCTCGCGTACATGGCGGCCAACGGCGACGACCGCGTCAAGGCCGCGACGTTCTTCGCCGCGCAGGTTGATTTCTCCGAGGCGGGCGATCTGAAAATCTTCGTCGATGAGGCGCAGCTCGATAACCTCGACCGCATGATGGAAGAGAACGGCTACCTCGACGGTGAGTCGATGTTCACGACGTTCAACATGCTGCGGGCGAACGACCTGATCTGGTCGTTCTACGTTAATAATTACCTGATGGGTAAGGATCCGGTGCCGTTCGACCTGCTGCACTGGAACTCGGATGCGACCCGCATGCCGCGCAAGACGCACA
>JBPCXI010000296.1:0-4063 GCA_051008895.1 Gammaproteobacteria bacterium
GCGCATCAGCGCGCAGCGCGCCCAATTGCACGAGCGGGTCACGAAGCTGAATGAATCAGTCGAGCACGGTGAGACGCCGATCCGTGAGTTGCAGGACCATCTCGATGCCGAGCTCCAGCGTGAGGTCGGCGTCAAGCGAGACCTGGAAGAGCAGCGCCGCAAGATGGAGGCCGCAGACAGCGAACTACGATCGAGCGAAGTCAATCGCAGCGAGTGTGAAACCAAGGTTACCGAGGCGCGGGAGGCGGTCGACAATCTGCGCATGCACGTGCGCGAGATTCAGGTGCGCCGCGAGGGTGTCGCAGAGCAGTTCGAACAGCTAGGTGTCGACCTCGCAGAGACGGTTGCCGCGCTCGACGAGGCGGCCGACGTCGACCAGTGGGACGAACGCTTGACGACCGTGCGTCGCCGCATCGACCGCTTGGGCGCGATCAATCTCGCCGCCATCGAAGAATTCGACGAGCAGTCGGAGCGGCAACAATACCTCGAGGCACAATTTGAGGATCTGACTTCCGCGCTGGAAACGCTCGAAGGCGCGATTCGCAAAATCGATCGCGAGACGCGAACGCGCTTCAAGGAAACTTTCGACAGCGTCAACGCCGGCATATCGCGGCTGTTTCCGAAGCTGTTCGGTGGCGGCCACGCTTACCTCAGCATGGACGGCGACGATCTGCTCAGCGCCGGCGTGACGGTAATGGCGCGCCCGCCGGGGAAACGCAACAGCACGATTCACCTGTTGTCCGGCGGCGAGAAAGCGCTGACTGCCGTCGCGCTCGTGTTCTCGATATTCGAGTTGAATCCAGCCCCGTTTTGTCTGCTGGACGAGGTCGATGCGCCACTCGACGACGCCAATGTCGGTCGATTCTGCAACATCGTCCGCGAGATGTCCGAGTCGGTGCAGTTCCTCTGCATTACGCACAACAAGATGACAATGGAAATGGCCAGTCAGCTCACCGGCGTAACGATGAACGAGCCCGGCGTGTCGCGACTCGTATCCGTCGACATAGACGAGGCCGTCAAACTCGCAGCAAGCTAGTCGGGCGTAGCGCATGGCGGAGTTAAGATGGCTTCTGCTGGGTCTCGGGCTCGTTATCGTTGCCGGGATCTATCTGTTCACCCGCTTCAAACCTCGCCTCGATCGAGGTCTCGACGCGTTGTCGTCGCGACGCGAACCGACCCTGGGTGCGTCGAAACAGGGTGAGTCGAAACACGGCGAGTCGAAGCTGGGTGAGACAAAATTGGGTGAACCGACGCTGGGCGAGTCTACGCCGGGCAACGCTCAGCCGCGCACCGCCAATGCTGACGTGTTTCACGAACCCGCCGATCCGGCGGAAGCGGAACCGGAACCGGAGCCTCCGGTTCTGACCGAGCGGCCCGCGCGCGCGCAAGCAAAAATCGTCGCGATCCGGCTGATGTGCCGGAGCAACAGCGGCTTTCCCGCTGAAGACTTGATTCTAAGGATGCGGGATCTGGGTCTGCGCCATGGCGAGTTCGGGATCTTCCACGGCGGGGCCGACGATGCCGGCAGTGACTACAGTGTCGCGAGCCTCGTCGAGCCCGGATCATTCGATCTGACCCGGATCAAGAAAGAGTCCTACCCCGGTGTCAGCATTTTCATGCGGCTCCCCGGTAATCGCGACGGCGTTGAAATTTTTGATGACATGCTCGCGACGTCCCGATCGCTGGCGAAACACATGGATGGTGAGTTGCTGGACGAACAGGGCAGTTCGCTCAGCATTCAGCGCGAGCGATATCTCCGGGAAGAAGTTATTCAATTCGAGCATCAGGGCTTATCCTGAGCCACATCGAGGCTGCGGCCTCAGCCGAGCAACGCAAGACGAGTCGATGGCAGGTAAGAAGAAACGGCCGGAGCGGGGTGTGAGCGGAATACCTGGCGCTGTGCGCGAACGGGCCGGCAAGCTCAAAGAAGAAATCGAAGCTCACAACCATCGTTATCATGTGCTTGACGATCCGTCGATTCCGGATGCCGACTACGACAAGCTCATGGCCGAGTTGTCGGCACTGGAGGCTGAATACAGCGACCTGGTGACGCCTGAATCGCCGACGCAGCGAGTAGGGGCCGCGCCGATCGCCGGATTCGAGCAGGTCCGGCACGAGATGCCGATGCTGTCGCTCGACAATGCATTTGCCGACGACTCGGTGCGCGAATTCGACCAGCGGGTGCGCGACCGTCTGGAGTTCGACGGTGCGATTGAGTATGCGGTCGAGCCGAAGCTGGACGGCGTCGCGATCAGCATCGCGTACGAACGCGGCCGGTTATTGCGCGCGGCGACACGCGGGGACGGTACGACCGGTGAAGACGTCACGCACAACGTGCGGACGATTCAGTCGGTGCCGCTCAAGCTGCGCGGCGACGATTTCCCCGGCTATCTCGAAGTTCGTGGCGAGATCTTCATGCCGCGTGCGGGATTCGAGGCACTCAATCGGCGTGCGCGCGATGCCGGGGAAAAGACTTTCGTAAACCCGAGAAACGCGGCGGCCGGGAGTATCCGGCAGCTGGACCCGCGGCTGACGGCGGCCAGGCCGCTCGATATGTTCGTCTACGGGCTGGGCGTTATCCGCGACGGCGATACCGTCGAGCGGCACAGCGACGCGCTGGCCAACCTTCAGCGTTGGGGGTTCAAAGTCTGTCCGGAGTCCGATGTCGTTGCCGGCGCGGACAGCTGCCTTGCCTACTATGCGGCGATAGGCCGGCGTCGTGACGGACTCGCCTATGACATCGACGGCGTGGTCTACAAGGTTAACGACTTCGGGCTGCAGGACGAACTCGGTTTCGTGTCTCGCGCGCCGCGCTGGGCGATTGCGCACAAGTTTCCGGCGCAGGAGCAGTCGACGACCGTGGAAGGCATCGAGTGGCAGGTTGGCCGGACGGGCGCGGTCACGCCGGTCGCACGCCTGGTGCCGGTGTTCGTCGGCGGTGTAACCGTGAGCAACGCGACATTGCACAACTTCGATGAGTTGGTGCGAAAGGACGTTCGGGTCGGCGATACGGTGATCGTCCGTCGGGCCGGCGACGTCATCCCCGAGGTTGCACGCGTCGTTAAAGAGAAGCGGCGCAAAGGCGCGCGCAAACCGAAACTGCCCGCGAAGTGTCCGGTATGCCATTCGGACGTCGTCAGGTCCGAAGATGAGGCGGTGGCGCGATGTTCCGGCGGCCTGGTGTGCGCCGCTCAGCGTATCGAGGCGCTCAAGCACTTTGCGTCTCGCCGGGCGCTCGATATCGAAGGCCTCGGCAGCAAGCTCGTTGAGCAGCTTGTTGAGCTGGAGTTGGTCAGAACGCCGGACGACTTGTTCGCGTTAACAAAGGAGCAACTCGCGGGCCTGGATCGGATGGGCGAAAAGTCGGCGGATAACTTGCTCGCCAGTTTGGAGAAGGGCAAGTCGACGAGCCTGGCGCGATTTCTCTTTGCACTCGGGATACGGGAGGTCGGTGAGGCGACGGCGCTCAATCTCGCCACCCATTGCAGGTCGCTGGAAGGGTTGATCGAGGCCGACGAAGAAGCGCTACAGGAGGTGCCGGACGTCGGTCCCATCGTGGCCGCGCACGTCCATGCGTTTTTCCGGCAGGCTCATAATCTCGATGTCATCGCTAAATTGCGCGAGGCAGGGGTCGACTGGCCCGTGCCGGAGGCACCCGCCGGTGACAGCGCTGACAATGCGTTCGCCGGCAAGACCGTAGTCCTGACCGGTGCCCTGGCGTCAATGACCCGAACCCAAGCCAAGCAACGCATTCAGCGCCTCGGCGGTCGTGTCGCCGGCAGCATATCCGGCAAAACCGACTTCCTCGTCGCGGGCGAGAAATCCGGCTCAAAAATGAAATCTGCGCAAAAACTGGGCGTCAATATTTTGACGGAGGCGCAGTTCCTGGATCTATTACCAGACTAGCCCGCGCATTGCAGTTGCCATATCTGGGAAAAAAGCCTGCTAAATCAACCGGCAATTTGTTCCCAAAATTTCTAGAATTCGCCTGATGCCTTGGAATCTAACCACCTGATTTTGGGTTCTTTTTCCCAATTGATGCGTCGCGTTGACCGGCCTCGGT
>JBPCXI010000297.1:0-14074 GCA_051008895.1 Gammaproteobacteria bacterium
CCCTCGCTGATGTACATCACTCCAACGCTCATCCGCCCATCCTCGCTAGCCGTAGATTTTCTCAGGCAGGAACGTCACCAGTTCCGGCCAGAGTGCGAGTAGTAGCAGCATCAGTAGTTGCAGCGCCACGAACGGGATCACACCGCGGTACATCGCCGACGTCTGCACCTCGGCGGGTGCGACACCGCGCAGGTAGAACAACGCGAACCCGAACGGCGGCGTCAGGAAGGACGTCTGCAGGTTGATCGCGATCATGATGCCGAGCCAGACCGGATCGATTCCCATCGCGAGCAGCACTGGTCCGACGATCGGTACGACGACGAATGTGATCTCGATGAAGTCGAGCACGAAGCCGAGCAGGAACATAACGATCATCACCACGATAACCGCGCCGGCCGTTCCGCCCGGCAGTCCGACGAGGAAATCGCGCACGAGCTCGTCGCCACCGTAACCTCTGAACACGAGCGAGAATACCGACGCGCCGATCAGAATCATGAACACCATGCTGCTGATGCGCGCAGTACCACGCGCGATCTCGCGCAGTCGGTCCAGTGTCAGTTCTCGGCGCATCGCGGCCAGCAGCAGCGCACCCACTGCACCGACGGCTGCGGCCTCGGTCGGCGTCGCGAGGCCGCCGATGATGGAGCCAAGTACCGCGAGTATCAGCGCCAGCGGCGGCACGAGTACGCGGATTACGCGCTGGAAAAGCACGGCGCCGCGCAGGTGCTGTTCGCTTTCGAGCCGGCCGCCCGGCATCGTGTCCGGCTTCAGCAATCCGAGCGCGATGATATAGACGATGTAGAACCCGACCAGCAATAGTCCCGGAATGATCGCGCCGACGAACAGGTCGCCGACCGACACGGTGTCCGGCGAGAAGATGCCCTGGTTGAGTTGCGCCTGCTGGTACGCCGACGACAGCACATCGCCGAGCAATACCAGGATAATCGACGGCGGGATGATCTGCCCGAGCGTACCCGAAGCGTTGATCACGCCGGTCGCAACCGCCGGCTCGTAACCACGCTTGAGCATCGTCGGCAACGACAGCAATCCCATCGTCACGACCGTCGCGCCGACAATGCCGGTGCTCGCGGCGAGCAGCATGCCGACAACGGTCACCGCAATCGCGAGCCCGCCGCGCAGTTTGCCGAACAGCAGGCTCAGCGTCTCGAGCAACTCCTCTGCAATACGCGCCCGCTCGAGCGTGATGCCCATGAACACGAACAGCGGCACGGCGATCAGCGTCGCATTCGTCATGATGCCGAACACGCGGTTCGGCAGCGTGCCGAGAAACGTCGCATCAAACGCGCCGCCGGCGACGCCGCCGAGCGCGAACAACAAGGCGGTGCCGGCGAGCGTGAATGCAACCGGGAAGCCTGCCAGAAGCAGGCAGATAACGACGGCAAACATCACGAGCGCGAGCATGTCAGTGCGAACGAAGCCTGGCGATCGAATTCGCGAGCATGACCAGCGCCTGCGCGATCAGCATCAGCGCCAGTAGCGGAATGAAAGACTTGAGGATGGACGGCCACGGGAATACGAGGCCGCCGGCCTCGCGCGAGCCCTCGCGGATCGACCACGACACGCTGACATAGTCCCAGCTCGTCCACAGCAGGAATCCACAGACCGGCAGCATGAACAACGCGGCGCCGAGCGCATCGACGACCGCCTTTTTCTCCGGGCTGAAGTTGCGATAAAACACGTCGACGCGCACGTGCTCATCGCGCGCGAGCGTATATGCGGCAGCAAGCATAAACACTGCCGCGTGCATCCACGTGACCGTCTCCTGCAGCCAGATCCAGCCGAGATCGAATGCGTACCGCAGCACGACGATAACGAATGTGGTGATGACCATGACCAGCGTAAGCCACGCTGTCGCCCGGCCGATCGCGACGTTGATTCGTTCAAGCAACGGGATCAGACCCCGATTTTGCTTACTGTCCATGCCTGGCATTCAGCGCGCGAGAAATTGGGGTCTGACCCCTAGTGCCGCCAGAACGACGAGGACACGAGCACGAGCAGGGTGAAGATTTCGAGGCGCCCGAGCAGCATCGCGGCGACGCAGACCCACTTCGCCAGATCGTTGATGCCGGCGAAGCTCGACGATACGTCGCCGAGGCCCGGGCCGAGGTTGTTCAGGCTCGCGGCAATCGCCGAGAACGCGGTCACCTGGTCGAGGCCGGTCGCGAGCATCACCATCATCATCGCCGCGAACAACACGACGTAGACCGCGAAGAACCCCCAGACCGAGTCGATGACCCGCTGCGGCACCGCGTTGCGGCCTAGCTTGACCGGCATCTCGGCGCTCGGGTGCACAAGTCGCCGCACCTCGCGTGCGCCCTGCTTGTAGAGCAGCAGCACGCGCATCACCTTCATGCCACCGCCGGTGGAACCGGCGCAGCCGCCGATGAAGCTGGAGAAGATCAGCAGCACGGGTAGCAGGCCCGGCCACAACGCGAAGTTCGTCGTCGTGAAACCGGTCGTCGTCGCGATCGACACGACCTGGAACAGACCGTTGACGAACGTGTCGTAGAACGTGTCGTACTGGTGATTGATAAAGAGATAGAACAGCACGAACGCGCCTAGGCTGAACAGGATTGTCACGTACGCGCGAAACTCGGGGTCGCCGGCGTAGTGCCGGATCGTCTTGCCGCGCCACGCGACGAAGTGCAATGAAAAGTTGATCCCGGCGAGCAGCATGAAGACCACTGCGACCAGGTCGATGGTGGAGCTCGCGAAGTAGCCGATACTCGCGTCGTGCGTCGAGAATCCGCCGATCGCAACGGTGCTGAAGCTGTGACACACCGCATCGAACACACTCATGCCGGCGACGTAGTAAGAGAACGCACATGCGGACGTCAAAATGAAATAGATGAGCCACAGCGCACGCGCCGTCTCCGCGATCCGCGGCGTCAGCCGCGTGTCCTTGACCGGGCCCGGCGTCTCGGCGCGGTAGAGCTGCATGCCGCCGACGCCGAGCATCGGCAGCACCGCAACCGCGAGTACGATGATGCCCATGCCGCCGAGCCACTGCAGCTGCTGACGATAATAGAGAATAGACTTCGGCAGATCGTCGAGGCCCGACAGCACCGTCGCGCCGGTTGTCGTTAATCCGGAGATCGCCTCGAACACCGCGTCCGTAATCGTCATCGACGGTTCGGTCGAGAAGATCAGCGGCGCCGCGCCAAAGCTCCCCAGCACGACCCAGAACCCGGCGACGATGCCGAAGCCGTCGCGCAGCCGCAGGTCGCGCTTGTCCTTGCGTACCGGCAGCCAGGCAAAGAACCCGGCTGCGATGGTGACGCCGAAACCGTAGGCGAACGCGAGCGAGGAACCGTCGTCGTAGAACCACGAGACCAGCAACGGCGGGAGCATGCTGACGCTGAAGATCATCAGCAACATGCCGAGTATTCGCTGAACGACTGCGAAACGCATCGTCGGGGTCTCAGAGCTTCACTTCGACCTGGAACAACTTCTCGACCGCACTCGTCTGCCGCCGGTCGGTAATGAACATGATGATGTGGTCATCCTGTTCGACGACGGTATCGTGGTGCGCCTCCATAACCTTGTCGCCGCGCACGATCACGTTCATCGACGTGCCTGGCGGCAGCTTGATGTCCTCGACCGGGCGGCCGACGACTTTCGAATCTTTCTCGGTGCCGTGGGCAATCGCCTCGATCGCCTCCGCGCGGCCGCGCCTGAGCGAGTGCACCTTGACGACATCGCCGCGGCGTACATGCTCGAGCAGCGACCCGATCGTAATCTGGCGCGGCGAGATCGCGACGTCGATCGCGTCGGCCTCGACGAGGTCGGCATACGACGGTCGCGTAATCAGCGCCATCACCTTCTTGCAGCCGAGCTTCTTCGCGACCATCGCCGACAGGATGTTTGACTCCTCCGCATTCGTCAGCGCGACGAATACGTCTGAACTGTCTATGTTCTCTTCGAGCAGCAGCTCCTCGTCAGCCGCATCGCCGTGCAGGACAATGGATTTGCTGAGGCGCTCGGAGATCGCGCGGGCCCTCGCCTTGTTGTGCTCAATGACCTTGACCTGGTTCGTCGGCTCCAGCGCCGCTGCGAGCCGGAAGCCGATGTTGCCGCCGCCGGCTATCACGACGCGGCGCACCGGGTCTTCGAGCTTGCGCATCTCGCTCATGACTCGACGGATGTCCTTGCGCGCGGCAAGGAAGAAGACCTCGTCGTTCTCCTGAATCAGCGTATTGCCGTCGGGCAGGATGCTCTGCCCGCTGCGGTACACCGCGGCGATGCGCGTCTCGATACCCGGCACGTGGTCCTTCAGCGCCTTGACTTGCTGGCCGACCAGCAGGCCGCCGCGGTGCGCGCGCGCACCGACGAGACGCACCGCGCCCTTCGCGAACTCGAGTACCTGGAACGCGCCCGGGTAGTGAATCAGCTGTTCGATGTGATCGGTTACCAGTTCTTCCGGGCTGATGCGGAAGTCGACCGGCACCGCTTCCTGGCGCCACAACGGCTCGGAGCTGATGTACTCCGCGGCGCGGATGCGCGCGATTTTCGTCGGCGTCTGGAACAGCGTGTACGCGATCTGGCACGCGATCATGTTGACTTCGTCGCTGTTCGTCAGCGCGATGATGATGTCGGCCTCGCGTGCGCCGGCGCGTTCGAGCACGTCGGGGAACGATGCGTGGCCGACGACGGTCCGCACGTCGAGCCGGTCCTGGAGATCGCGCAACACGGCCGGGTCCGCGTCGACGATCGTTACCTCGTTCGCCTCTTCCGTCGCGAGATGATAAGCGGCCGTCGTTCCGACCTGACCCGCACCGAGGATGAGAATATTCATGGTTTTTTCCGGGGCCGCTTGGCCGAGGCAGCGGTAGTTTACATCAGTTCGAGGTTTGCGTAGGACATGACGAGCCATTTTGTGCCGGCCGTCTCGAAATTGACCTGCACCCTTGCGTGCGCTCCGCTGCCCTCGTAATTCAGTACGACACCTTCGCCGAATTTGCCGTGGCGAACGCGTTGGCCGAGCTTGATGCCTGGCCGATCGTCGTCAGCGAGACTGCGGCGACCCAGGCCGTTGCCGCGCCCGCCGGCGCGCCGGTGCACCGGCCGCGACACGCGAATGTTCGGCCGCACCTCTTCGAGCAGTTCGCTCGGCACCTCGGCAATAAAACGCGACGGTTGCGCGAAGCTGTCGACGCCGTACAGGCGGCGTTGCTCCGCGTAGGTCATGTAGAGGTCGCTCATCGCGCGCGTCGTGCCGACGTAACAGAGCCGGCGTTCCTCCTCGAGCCCTTCGGCATCGTTGATCGAGCGCCGATGCGGGAACAGCCCGTCTTCCATGCCGGTCATGAACACGAGCGGGAACTCCAGCCCTTTGACCGAATGCAGCGTCATCAGCTGCACGCAATCGTCCCAGGCGTCGGCCTGCGTGTCGCCGGATTCCAGCACCGCGTGCGACAGAAATGCGGCCAGTGGCGTCATGTCCTCTGCCAGCTCGTCATCCTCGAAGCCGCGCGCGGCGCTGACGAGTTCCTCGAGGTTCTCGATGCGTGTTTCGGCCTTTTCCTTCGGTTCCTTGCGGTAGTGCGCGATCAACCCGCTGCGCTGAATCACGTGGTCTACCTTTTCATGCAGGTCGACGTTGCCAACGTCATGCGCCATCGCCTCGATTAACCCGAGGAATGCCTGCACCGCGTTGCCGGCGCGCGCCGGTAGCTGGCCGCCGGCGAGCGACTGCGCGGACTCCCACATCGATATCGCGTTCGCCCGCGCGTAGTCCCGAATGATACTGACGGTTCGCGCGCCGATGCCGCGGGTCGGGACGTTGACGACGCGCTCGAACGACGGATCGTCGATCCGGTTCTCGAGCAGCCGCAGGTACGCAAGTGCATCCTTGATCTCGGCGCGCTCAAAGAAGCGCTGGCCGCCGTACACGCGATACGGTAGCTGCGCGCGCAGCATCGCCTCTTCGAACACGCGCGACTGCGCATTGGAACGATAGAGCACTGCAGATTCGGCGCGTTGATTGCCCTGCGCGACCCAGTCCTGAATGCGCGCGACGATAAAATCCGCCTCGTCGCGTTCGTTGTATGCGTTGTACAGCCGAATCGGCGAGCCGTCGTCGCCCTCGGTCCACAGCTCCTTGCTGAGCCGGTTGCTGTTGTTGTTGATGATCGCGTTCGCCGCGCGCAGGATCGTGCCGGTCGAGCGGTAGTTCTGTTCCAGCTTGACGACGCTCGCGGCGGGGAAGTCGCGCTGGAACTTCTGAATGTGTTCGACGCGTGCGCCACGCCAGCGATAGATCGACTGGTCATCATCGCCGACCGCGAACGGGATTCCCGTCTCGCCGGCCAGTACGCGCAGCCACGCGTATTGAATGGCATTCGTGTCCTGGAATTCGTCGATGAGCAGGTGGCGGAAGCGCCGGCGGTAGCGGTCGAGCAGTTCGGGCTGGTTGAGCCATAGCTCGTGCGCGCGAAGTAGCAGCTCGGCGAAGTCGACGAGACCGGACGCCTCGCAGGTCTCCTGGTACACCTTATATAAGTGGATCAGCTGCTGGCGGTTATGGTCGCCCTGGTCCGCCACGTTGTCCGCGCGCAGGCCCTCGTCCTTCTGCTTGTTGATGAAGTACTGGATCTCGCGCGGCACCCACGTCGTCTCGTCGAGCTCGAGGTTACGGCACATGCGCTTGATCAGTCGCTGCTGGTCCTCCGAGTCGAGGATCTGGAACGACTGCGGCAGCCCAGCCTCGCGCCAGTGCCGGCGCAGCAACCGGTGCGCGAGACCGTGGAAGGTGCCGACCCACAGGTTGTCGACCGGCACGCCGAGCAATGCCTCGATGCGGCCGCGCATCTCGGCCGCGGCCTTGTTAGTGAATGTGACGGCGAGGATGCCGAGCGGAGATACGTTCTCCACCTGGATCAGCCACGCGATCCGGTGCACGAGTACGCGCGTCTTGCCGCTGCCCGCGCCGGCGACGACGAGCATCGGCTTGTCGGGGGCAGTTACGGCCTCGCGCTGAGCATCGTTCAGCGGGTCGATAATCGGGGTCACGTCCATGTGCGGTCGGATCGGCGGCTAACGCGCGCAGATATGGAGATTGGCTTCCTCTTCGCGTGCGTCGATAACTCGCTCTGTCGCGCAGTCGTCGAGATTCATCAGGCTGATAATCGGGAAATCGGTATCGGCACACGGCATACGCGCATCGATGTCGGTCGGCGCGACGAAGACCGGCGGCGGTCGCGTCGACATCGGTTCCGCGTCGTTATCCTGGCGCGCCGCGCTGTTGTCGATCAGAATTTCGGCCGAACGCCGACACGCGGTGTCGCGCATTTCCGGCGGTGCGCGCTCCATCAGCGTGTCGGTCCAGTCGAGCAGTTGACCGCTGATAATCGGCGGCCCGCCGTCACCGAGCGCCGCGAGCGCAGTCGCGTAAGCCTCGGTCGGGAGGTTCTTGCCGGGCACGCTCTGCTGCAATTGCAGCAGCCGCTCGACCTGCTTCGGTTCTTCCGCGTAGTCGACGAGCTGCGTGTCGGCGAACATGCTCAGCGTTTCGGCGACCTTGATTACCGCGTAGATCGAGCCCTGTGCTGCGGCCTTCCGGTAGAGCTCGAGTGCCTCGAACGGATCGGTAAACATCGCGACTCGCGCGAGGCTTTGCGTCGCGCCGGCGTCGCCGCCTTCACTCATCGCGATCAACGTGGCTTCGTCGAGCGTGTCGAAGTACGTGCTTCGCGAGTCATCCGCTGTGACACCGAGCAAGCCGATGGCGCCGGTGTAGCCGCGCGCCTCGAACCATGCCGCCGCTGCGGCCGTGGCCTGCTCGCCATCGATGCCGCGCACGCCGAGGAGCGCGACGAGTTGTCGGTGATCGCCGGCACGGGGCAGGCTCGGGGTCGGCGCGGCGGCAGCCGTCGCAGCCGCCTCTGTCTGCACCGGCGTGTCGTTGGTGACCGCGGTCATCGGGTCGTCTTCGGCGGTTTCCTGGATCTCGTTTGCGAAGCGCAACACGGCATAGAGAAGAATGCCGAGCAGCACGGTAGCGACGAGCGTGAAGCGTACACTTTTGTCCATGGTCTCGATCCGATTCGTTGGTTCCGGAATTATTCGCGATACGTCGCGGCGGCGTGATTCAGGTTTATCGTCGTGAGCAATAATAGCGCCGCGACGCCATTATGCGCCGTTGCGAGCCACAGCGGCAGCCCGAACCAGACGACGCCGATGCCGATCGATACCTGCGCGATCAGCGCGACCAGCACCAGCGTGCCGGCGGTTCGAGTCGCCGGGTTAAATGCGCTGCGCGCGATCCGCAGCGCGACGAACCCGAGCAGCAGAAACGTCACGATCGCCCCCAGCCGATGCGTGAAATGAATCGCGACGCGCGATGGCGCGTCGAGCACGCCGAACTCATAGTCGATGCCAAGTCCGCGCCACATCACGAATCCTTCGGCGAAGTTGGCTTCCGGTGGCCACCATTCACCCTGGCAGGTCGGTAGATCGGGACACGCGAGGGCCGCATAGTTCGAGCTGGTCCAGCCGCCGAGTGCGATCTGGCCGACGAGCACGATGAGTGCGATCAACGCCGGCAGGTAGGCGCTGCGCCGGCCCACGCTCTGGCCACGGCCCGGCCTGTCTTCACTCCTCAGATGGTCGAGCAGCAGCCAGGTCGCGAGCCCCAGTGTTGTCAGCCCGCCGAGCAGATGGCCCATCACGATGACCGGTTTCAACAGCAGTGTGACGGTCCACATGCCGAGCAGGCCCTGGAAGATCACGACGCCGAGCAGAAAGACAGGCAGTGCGACCGGCTGGTTCGGGTCGCGGCGGTTCGTCCATGCGAGGGCGGCCGCAATCAGAATCGCCAGGCCGAGCGTCGTCGCGGCATAGCGATGAATCATCTCGTGCCAGCCCTTCTGCGAGTCGAGCGGTCGTTCGAATTCGGCGTTGGCGCGGGCGACTGCTTCGGGGTCGTCGTCGTCGGGAACGATAAGATCGCCGTAGCAACCGGGCCAGTCCGGGCAACCGAGGCCCGCATCGGTCAGCCGGACCCATGCACCGAGGACAATCACCACGAGCGCGAGGCACGCGGCGAGCCCGATCAGCCTGACATACCACTGGTACATTTTTTCCCCACGATCTAGCCGATGCGCGACAGCTTCAACAGTTTCTTGAGATCAGTATGTATTCCCTTCATGCCGGTGTCACGCGGAAAGCGCATCATCAGGTTGCCGAGCGGATCTGCCAGGTAAATGAAGCTCATGTCGAGTGCGCCGGTCGTCGCGGCGAGTTCGCCGGCGACCGGCGAGTCGGTGGTGACGATGATGAGGTCGGGGTGCTGCTGCTCGAGCGTCGCGCGATCGAACTCGCCACCGATCAGCAACACGCGCTGCGTCCGGTCGCGTTCGCGACTGAGCGCCTTGCGCACCTGCCGCGTTTCGTACAGCGATGCCTGGCACGCAGCGGGACAACCGTCTTCCGCGACGACAATCAGCGACCACTTGCGCCGCAAGCGCGGTGCGACCTGGTTTTCGGCTGCTCCGGATTCGACGACCCCGGATTCGTCAACCCCGCTCGCGACGATAAGGGCGACGTCCGGCAACAACACCGGCGGCTGCAGCAACTCGCCGTGTTGAGTCGCGCCGGCCGGCCGCCAGTCGAAGCCGTAGTAAACGACGAAGGCGAACACGACCGGACCGAGAAATACGCCGGCGAGCATCAGCAGTTGACGCCGCCCGCGGGTCTGCCCGCGAGCTTGCCCGCGGGATTGATTATCGGTCATCAGGTCTTGTCCTCGTTCGACTTCAGGTTCACCGCGACATATATCACGACCAATGCAATGGCGAGGCCGAACCACTGCACGGCATAACTCAGGTGATTGTTCGGGCTCATCACTGTCGGTCGCCACGCGCGGATGAAACCGTCGTCATGTTCAGGATCGAGCAGCAGTTGGTAACCCGCGATGTCGCCATCCATGTGGCCGCGGATGTCAGCGGCAGATGGGAATGTCAGCCGGCGGGGCCACGGCGCGGCCGCGTCGACGGACCCCGGGTCGATGCGGATGCCGGCGCGAGGCAGCGGCGCAATCAGCCCGGAAACCTCGCGCTCGCCGGTATCGACCCCGATGTCCGGCAGCGCCGAGCGGTCGGCGCCGGCCGGAATCCAGCCGCGGTTCACGAGCACGGTAAGTCCATCACCCTCACTATCATCATCACCATGGCCGTCGCGCCGCAGCGGCGTCAGCACGTGATAGCCGACCTCGCGCTCGTGCACCATGACGTCGAGCAGGAACTGGCGGCTCGTGTCGTAACGCCCGGTTAGCCGCAGCGGCCGGAACAGCGAGGCCTCGAGCTCCGCGTCCGGAACGGGCGCGGTCAGCACATCCGCGACGCCGCTCGCGTCGTAGGTAGTGAACATGCGCCGTTTTTCGTCCGCGCGATCCAGCTGCCAGACGCCGGCCAGCGCGAATAAGGCGCAGGCGACGATCACGCTGAGTGTCGCCCAGGCCGGCGGTCTGAATTTTCGAGTTGCTACGGTCACCCGACGTGTCTAGCCTAGAGCCACCATGATCAAGATACTCATCGTTATCATTTTCATCGCGATCCTGATCAGCCTCGGGACCGGCTTTTTCGCGCTGATGAACGACAAGGGTCAGTCCAAGCGGATGGTCAACGCGCTGACAGTGCGCGTCGCACTGTCCGTGATGCTCTTTATATTACTGTTCGTCGCCTGGTATACCGGCCAAATCCAACCCCACGGGGTAGTCCCATCACCCCAATAAACGAAATACCGGGGACTGGCTCCGTCGGGTGCCTGTCCCCTCGAGCGCTGACCGGCGGTTGTCAAAGCCAAACCGGGGACAGGCACCTGACGGAGCCAGTCCCCTTCGTGTCACAACCAATAAACAAAAATAAACAGCCCCAACCAAACCACATCCACAAAATGCCAGTACCAGGCCACCCCCTCGAACGCGAAGTGCTTCGTCGGCGTGAAGTGTCCCTTAAGGCACCGCAACCAGATTATCAGCAGCATCGTCGCGCCGATGGTCACGTGCAGGCCGTGGAAACCGGTCAGCATGAAGAATGTCGAGCCATACACCCCGGTCGACAGCGTCAGGTTCAGCTCCTGGTACGCGTGAATGTATTCCTCGGCCTGGAATCCCATGAATATGAAGCCCAGCAGGAACGTCAGCGCCAGGAAGATGTTCAGCTGCGTCCGCTTGCCTTCCTTCAGCGCGTGATGCGCGATCGTCAGCGTCACGCCGCTGGTTAACAGGATGATCGTGTTCAGCGCCGGCAGGCCCCAGGGGCCCATCGATTTGAAGTAGCCGCCGACCGCCTCCGGGCCGTTCGATGGCCACGCGTTCTCGAATTCGGGCCACAGGAATTTTTGCGTAAAGAAGTTGTTGCCCTCGCCGCCGAGCCACGGCAGCGACAGGTTCCGCGCGTACCACAGCGCGCCGAAAAACACCGCGAAAAACATGACTTCGGAAAAGATAAACCAGCCCATGCCCATGCGGAACGACTGGTCAACCTCGGCGTTATAGAAGTTGCCCGACTCGCTCTCCTTGATGACCTCGCCGAACCACAGGAACATCATCGCGATGATGATCGCGGTGCCGCCGGTCGCGAGCCATACGCCCATGCCGCCGCCGCCGTTCAGCCAGTTCGACACACCCATGAATAACGTGAACAGTCCGATCGAGCCGATGATCGGCCATTTCGTGCCGTGCGGGACGTAATACTTGTCGGGTGTGTGAGCCATCTGGCTGGTCCTTTAATCTGTTGACGCGACTTTCTGGTCGGCGAAAAAAGTATAAGAGAGCGTAATCCGGTCGACGTGCGCCGGGATGTCGGTATTGATGACGAAGCGCACCGGCATGTCTTTGGATTCTCCGGGCTGAAAATCCTGCGCGTTGAAGCAGAAACACTCGGTCTTCTTCAGGTACTTCGCCGCTTCGCCAGGCGCGACGCTCGGCACCGCGCGGCCGACGAGTTCGCGGTCGGTCAGATTGCGCGCGAAAAACGTCGTGTCGTAGAACTCGCCGGGATGCACTTCCATCGACGAGACGTTCGGGCGAAATTCCCACGGCGCCTGCTGGTTCAGCGTCGTGACGAACTCGATCGTGACGATGCGATCGACGTCGGGAATCTGCGGCTCGACGACGGCCGCAGTCGTGTCGACCTTGCCACCGATGCCGGTGATGTCACAGAACACATCGTATAGCGGCACGAGCAGGAAGCCGAAGCCGAACATCGCGACGGCCATCACCACGAGTCGGCGAATAAGTGAATTATTCGTGGGCGTATCTTCGTGAGTCATCGGCGTGTCCTCAGATCAGCCGCAGTGCCATGAAGCCGAAGTACCAGGCGATCGCGAGTAAGCCCAGGACAATCGCGGTGCGACGGATCGACTTGCGCAGCTCGTCTTCCCGCATTGACATGTCTGTTTGACTACCGGCCATTTACCGAACGACCGGCGGTTCGTCGAACGTGTGGTGCGGCGCGGGCGACGGCACGGTCCACTCGAGCCCCGGCGGATCGTCCCAGACCTCGGCGGTCGCTTTTTCGCCGCCACGCACGCACTTGACGATGATGTACACCAGCAGCAACTGCGATAGGCCGAAGCCGAACGCGCCGATGCTGGAGATCATGTTGAAGTCCGCGAACTGCGTCGAGTAGTCCGGGATACGCCGCGGCATGCCGGCGAGGCCGACGAAGTGCTGCGGGAAGAAGGTCAGGTTGACGAAGATTGTCGATATCCAGAAATGAATCTTGCCGAGTTTCTCGTCGTACATGTACCCGGTCCATTTCGGCATCCAGTAGTACGCGCCGGCGATCGCCGCGAACAGCGCGCCCGGCACCAGCACGTAGTGGAAGTGCGCGACGACGAAATAGGAGTCGTGGTACTGGAAGTCGGCCGGCGCGATCGCGAGCATCAGGCCCGAGAAGCCGCCGATCGTGAACATGAACAAAAAGCCGAGCGCGAACAGCATCGGCGTCTCGAATGACAGCGAGCCCTTCCACATCGTCGCGGTCCAGTTGAACACCTTCACCGCAGTCGGGATCGCGATCAGCGTCGTCGACATCATGAAGAACAATTGTCCGGCGAGTGGCATGCCGACCGTAAACATGTGATGCGCCCAGACGATGAACGACAGGAACGCGATGCCCGCGACCGCGTAGACCATCGCGTCGTGGCCGAACAGCGGCTTGCGCGAGAAGGCCGGAATGATGTGCGAGACGATGCCGAACGCCGGCAGGATGATGATGTAGACCTCGGGGTGACCGAAGAACCAGAAGATATGCTGGAACAACACCGGGTCGCCGCCGCCGGCCGCCTGGAAGAACGTCGTGCCGAAGAACTGGTCCGTGATCAGCATCGTGACGCCGCCGGCGAGCACCGGCATCACGGCGATCAGCAGGTACGCGGTGATCAGCCAGGTCCAGACGAACATCGGCATCTTCATCAGCGTCATGCCCGGCGCGCGCAGGTTCAGGATCGTGACGATGATGTTGATCGCGGCCATGATCGACGAGATGCCGAGCAGGTGGATCGAGAACATTGCGAACGGAAATCCGTTGCCGGTTTGCAGACTCAGCGGCGGATACAGCGTCCAGCCGGACGCGGGCGCGCCGCCTTCCATGAACAGCGTCGACAGCAGCATCACGCCGGCAAACGGCAGGATCCAGAACGACCAGTTGTTCATGCGCGGCAGCGCCATGTCCGGCGCGCCGATCATCATCGGGATCATCCAGTTCGCAAAGCCCGCGAATGCCGGCATGATCATGCCGAAGACCATGATCAGCGCGTGCAGCGTCGTCATCTGGTTGAAGAAGTCCGGGTTGACGAACTGCAGGCCGGGCTGGAACAGCTCGGCGCGGATCACGAAGCTCATCGCGCCGCCGACGAACAACATTGCGAGGGCGAAGACCAGGTACATCGTGCCGATGTCCTTGTGATTCGTGGAGAACACCCAACGGCGCCAGCCGGTCGGTGGCCCGTGGTCATCGTGATGATCGCTATCGTGTTCGTGGGTTGCAGTGTCGCTCATGCGGGCTGCCTCGTAATGATTACTTTTGTGTGTCTAAAAAACGGTGAC
>JBPCXI010000298.1:0-4822 GCA_051008895.1 Gammaproteobacteria bacterium
TCGTCACGTGCACGAGCCCGTCGATGTAGAGATCGTCGAGCGTGACGAACAGGCCAAAATGCGTAACCCCGGTGACCACGCCGGGCAGCACATCGCCGATCCGGTCCTGCATGTAGGCACACTTGTAGCGGGACTCTGCGTGACGCGTCGCCTCCTCGGCGCGGCGCTCCAGCGTCGAACAGGTCTTGCCGAGTTGTTCCATCGCCGCGCGATCGTACCGGAACGCGCCGGGCTTGCCGCCGTCGAGGCGGTGACCGATTGCACGATGCACGAGCAAATCCGGATACCGCCTGATCGGCGACGTGAAATGCGCATAGGTCGACAGGCCGAGGCCGAAGTGACCGATGTTCTCCGGCTGATAGACCGCCTTGCTGAGGCTGCGCAACACCGCGATGCCGAGCAGCGCATGGTCGGGTCGGGCCGCGATCTCGCCGAGTATCCGGTTCAACTGCTTCGAGTCCGTGCGCGCCTGATCCGGTACCTTCAAACCGATTTCCTGCAGCATAGCCCGCAGGTCCTCGAAGCGATCCTCATCCGGGTCGTCGTGAACGCGGTACAGACACGCGATACGCTCGCGTTGCAGGAACCGACCCGCCTCGACGTTGGCCGCGATCATGCATTCCTCGATCAGCCGATGCGCATCGTTGCGCGTGCGTGGCAAGATCCGGTCGATCGTCGCGTCGTCGCTCATGACGATGCGCACTTCCGGCAGATCCAGGTCGAGCGCTCCGCGCCGCCGTCGCGCACGGGCGAGACACTCGAAAACCTCATATAAAACATCTACTTGTGGAAGTATTGAAGAATACTTCTTACGTGCAGACTTGATCCCGCGGCGCACCTCGTCGATCTCGGTGTAGGTCGTGCGCGCGGCCGACCGCATGACGCCGCGATAAAAGCGCGAGCGCGTGACCTTGCCCGATTCGGCAATCCGCATGTCGCAGACCATGCACAGACGATCGACCTTGGGATTCAGCGAACACAACCCGTTCGACAGCGACTCCGGCAGCATCGGCACGACGCGGTCCGGGAAATAGGCCGACGTGCCGCGGGCCTGCGCTTCGGTGTCGAGCGGCTCGCCGGGCGCAACGTAACGCGACACGTCTGCGATCGCGACGACGAGGCGCCAGCCGTCGCCGGCCCGCTCCGCATATACCGCGTCGTCGAAGTCGCGCGCGTCGGCACCGTCGATCGTGATCAGCGGCAGGTCGCGCAGATCCTCACGGTCGCTTTTGTCGGCGGGTCGCACGCGATCGCCGAATTTTTTCGCCTGCGCGATGACGTCATCCGGGAATTCTTGCGGGATCTGAAATTGCTCGATCGCAACGTCCGTAATCATGCCCGGATCGTTCGGATCGCCGAGCACCTTGATGATCTTGCCCTGTGCCTCGCGGCGCTCCGACGGGTATTCGGTGATCTCGAGCTTGACGAGTTCGCCGGACTTGGCCCCGCCCCGGTGGTGGTTCGGGACGAGAAAATGGTGCGGCGACCGCCCCGCTTCGACGACGTAACCGACGCCGTGCTCCCGACGATAGTGCCCGACAGCGGTCTGCTTGCCGCGTTCGAGGATCTCGACGACGCTACCGGCCGGCTTCCCGCGCGATGAGCCGACGATCCGGACCGCGACCCGGTCGCCGTGCAGCAACTGGCGCATTTCCTGGAAATTCAAAAATACGTCGGTGTCGCCCTCGTCGGGCACGAGAAAGCCGAAGCCGTCCGGATGCGCCGATACGGTACCGGCAACGATGCCGATCCGCGCCGGCAGGCAATACTCACTGTTACGGTTGATCAGGAGTTGCCCGGACGACGCCATCTTTTGCAGCTGTCGGCGCAACGCGCGCAACGCACGCTCGCCGGACACACCCAGCAATTCCGCCAGGTCGTCGAAGCCGACCGGGACGCCGTGACTCTCGAGGGCCTTGAGGATTGTCGACGCATCCGGAACCGGATGCTGGTAGCGCCGCGAACCCGTTGCGCGAGTGCGACCGGTGCGTGAGCCGGCCTTGCGGCGCCTAGTCAATGCAGTAGATTCGGGCAGGATTCATTGCGTTGACAAGGATACAGGCTGCCAGTACAGTCCCGCCACTCACCGATCCCCGGACATTCCGGCGAGATCCGTGCCCAGGTGGCGGAATTGGTAGACGCGCTGGCTTCAGGTGCCAGTGGGGGCAACCCCGTGGAGGTTCAAGTCCTCTCCTGGGCACCAAATAAAGAAAACCGCCGCAAGGCGTTTTTCTTTATTTGGTGCCCATGGGGCCCATTGTCTTCTGCCGCTAGCGCGGCAGTATGCTGGCCGCCGCAAGGCGGTTCTCTTATCTGGTGCCCATTGGGACCATTGTCGTCTGTCGCCTTGATCAAACAGGTCGCCAATCCCGAATCATCTCGCCCCACTTGCGATCGACCGTCGCGATCGCTTCGGGCGCGCCGTCTTCGAGCAGTGTCCTGTTCATCGGCGCGAACGGGTCGGGCCCACCCTCTTCCGGCCAACGCCGCGTCGCGTCGATCGCGATCTTGCTGCCACGTGCGCGCTTGACGAGACTCGGGTCTAGCGGCAGCGCGGGCAGTGAGTCGTAGACGTGCGTAGCGCCGGCGGGCTGCCAGCGCGCGCCGAGTGCCGCGAGCATCTGCTCCTGGTTCGTCACGTCGAGATCGTCATCGACGACGACGACGACTTTCGCGAAAAAATTCTTCTCCGTGATCTGCTCCGCGACTGCCAGGCCTTCGCCCGGTTTCGTCTTGCGAATACTCACGAATGTGACGCCGACCGAACGCGTATCGCTGAAAATGTCGACGAGCGACGGGATCTCCCGCTTCAATTTGTAAAACGAACGCGCGTGCGACGCGGCCATCAACGATCCGGCCTGGTGACCGGTAAAGTTGTTCATGATCCACGGGTCGCGCCGGTGCGTGACCGACGTCACGCGCATCCAGAACTGCTCGTCTTTCCTTCGGCCCTGGTAACCGACCATCTCGCCGTATGGTCCTTCCGGGCGCATGTCGTCGAGCGGCACCTCGCCCTCGATGATCATCTCCGCGTGCGCGGGCACCATGAAGTCGTTGGTTTCGCTGCGGACGACCTCGACGGGGCGCCCCGCGATGCCGCCGGCGACCGCGAGTTCGTCCGCCGGCCGGCGAAACACCATCTTGCTGCCGCTGACGATCCAGACGTACGGGTCCGGCGTCAGCGCGATCGATACCTTGGCAATCTTCTCGCCGCGCTGGCGTGCCGACATCAGGTGCCGGTTGCCGGTCTGGCCGGGCTCGGAATTCAGGCCGAGCTCGCGCGGCCCGCGCAGATGACACCGGTAGGTGCCGAAGTTGACACCGTATTTCGGATGCCGGGTGAACACGACGCCGGTGTTGATGTAACGACCCGCGTCGCCCGGATTGCACTGGATGAACGGGAACGCGGTCAGGTCGATATCGTCGCCGCGCAACGTGACCTGTTTGCATGACGCCGCATCGCGCGCGATCTCGACCGGTGGAATCGTCGGATACTCGCCGTCATTGTTCGCGACCATCTCCATCACGTGTGCGCGGGCCTTGCGATAACTCGCGTAGGGCGGCCCGGCGAGCGGTCCTTCGTCGACCGGGTCAAGGCCGAAGATCAGGCACTCGCCGTACAGGTGACCGCTCTCGTTCACGATCAGCGGGCCTTTTATCCACTTGCCGCCGATGCGGACTTCGTCGAATACGAGCGCCGGCGCCCCGCGCATACCGTGCGCGTCGCGAATCCGGTACATCAGCGCGGTCGCCTCATAAGCGTCCTGGTCAACGCGCGGAATCCGCAGCACGAGGCCGCGCGCCTCGAGCGCGGCGACGTAGTCGCGCATCGTCGTGAACGGCGCCGTTGGCGACGCGGCGGCACGGGCCGAGTTCGGCAGTTGCAACGCTGCGCCGGCCGCGGCGACACCGAAGCCGGTCGCGATCAATTCACGGCGGGACAGCCCCGGTGTGTCAGCGTCAGTCGATCGAGGATCTTTCATATGCGTATCTCCGTGCCGACGCTAAAAATACCACGCGCGTTATGCGAATACCCCGACGCCGGGCGACAGACATGGCTACGGCGCAACGGTCTCGGCACCTGGCTCGTGCAGACCGGCTTAACGCAGGTCCCAGCTCGCGCGCAGAAAGGTATACAGATCGTCGAGCGACTGCGCATGAGCCGCCTCGTTGCGACCCATCGTGTAGCCATCACGGTTCGAGCAGCTTGCCAGCGCGCGAATCGCGCCGATCGCGTTGTCCATCGAGTGCCCGCTGGTCATCTCGATCGACTCGCCTGCCGTCGTCCAGCGCATCCGGCAGTCCCGGGTCGAGACCGCGCCCTCGACGAAATGCTGCGCGTATGGGTTGTCCCAGCCGTGCCCGGCACCCGGATACACGACGAGTTCGACATCGACACCCATGCCGCGCAGGCGATCCCTGAACTTCTCGCAGGCCGGTATCGACATGGATTCATCGGCCTCACCCATCATGATCAGCAGCGGACTGCCCTCGACGCGAAAGTCGTCGAACTCGACCGTGCAACCGCCGTAGAACATTGCATAGGCCGAGAAACGCGGCCCGTCCTTGCCGAGGGTCGCCTCGATGACGGGCTCGAACATCATGTACAACGTCGAACCCGCGCCCAGGGAAAACCCGGTCACGCCGATGCGTTCCGGGTCGATGTAAGGATGCTCCTGTAACGCTTGCAAAGCACTCAGTGCGTCAGCCATCTGCGTGAATATCGGCGCTTTGCGGAGTCGCTCCATGTAGTCGTCTGTGCTGCGCAGGTTGCGCGCGGCAAACGTGTCGACGGCCAGCCCGGCGATGCCAAGGCGTGCAA
>JBPCXI010000299.1:0-3086 GCA_051008895.1 Gammaproteobacteria bacterium
TGAAAGAGCTCGGCTGCAAGTTCGCGCTCGACGACTTCGGCACCGGCCTGTCGTCATTCGGTTATCTCAAGCACTTCCCGGTCGACTACCTGAAGATCGACGGCAGCTTCGTCAAGGAGATGCTGCACGACCCGATCGATCGCGAGATGGTGCGCTCGATCAACGAGATCGGTCACCTGACCGGCAAGAAAACAATTGCCGAGTTCGCCGAGAACAAGGAGATCATCACGATGCTCAAGGGCATGGGCATCGACTACGCGCAGGGTTACGGGGTGCACGAGCCGGAAAGGATTCGGAACGCGGTCAACTTCTAATTGGGCAATTGGGGACATTCTGCTTTTTCCGCGAAGCGGAAAAAGCAGAATGTCCCCAATTGAGCCGCCGAGTTCAGCCAGGATTGAGCACGAATCTGGCGTTTCGAGTTAACTCCGGGGGGATCCGGGACTCGATTTTTTCATGTAGCTCTGGGAGTTTCGACCAGTGCAAACCCTGACGATAGTGGTGCGCGGTGTGATAACCGAGATTACCCGTCAGAATATTATAGAGTCGGTTCGTGTTGTTGTATGACGCGCCGAATATATCGTCAGTGTCCAGGCCGGCGTGATGATCGTACGTCACCCAGGAGGTAAACAGCAGGCTGATTATCATCGGTACGACGAAAACAATCAGCGCCGGAACCAATCGAAACCAGCACAGCAGCGCGATGATAAATACCGTAACTGCCGAATAGAGTAAAAACTCGCGTTGAACTCGCGGAAATTTCTTGCCCACTTTGTAGCCGCGATAATAGGCAGTTCCCGCGATTGTCAGCGAGTATTCCAGTGCGCTCATTTGCTCACCATCGGGGCGTTTCCATCCGCTCTCGTCAAGCGTTTGGTCAAGATAGTTTCTGTGATGACCGAGCACGTGATGCAATACCCAAAGATTCGTCGTCACACCAGTGTGCAGTGCGTAAAAGAACTCCAGAATGCGGTTCAGAAATTTCGAATGGAAAGTGACGGTGTGCTGGTGATGGTGGTTCCAGGCGCAGATCAGCCCTTTCGGAATGACCATGAGTAGCGCATATCCTGTCAGCCACCATGGATTATTGATCGTGAAATACACGATGAAGTCGATCAGGCTGAGCGTGAGCACGACAGCGACCGGAATCCGATCCTCGGGGAATCTGAACATAAATTTATATTGGGATCGGGAAGTGTCTTCGCGGCCTATTTTAGGCAATTGGTTGTCGTCTTGTCGCGGTATATTCACGTGCGCGATAAACATTAGACGGCGCGCCCCGCATCAAGCACGGGCCGGAACATGCGTCGATACTGGCTCGGCGTCAGCCCGGTGCGGCGCTTGAACAGGCGCCGGAAGAACGACGCGTCCTCGTAGCCCGTAGCCGCGCTGATCTCGTCGACCGGAAGTTTGCCGGCCTCCAATAGCCGTTTTGCCGCTTCGACACGCAGGTTCTGCAGGTAGTCGATCAGCGTGCAGCCGGTTGCGGCGCGGAAGCGCCGCTTCAGCGTGCGCTCGGGAACCGACGCGCGTTCGACCACGGTGCGCAGCGCGCCGTCGTCGGCATAGTGTTCGCCGAGCCAGTCCTCGCACTCACGCACGACGGCATCCGCGTGCGGATTGCGCCGCACCAGCGTCGCATACGGCAGCTGACCTTCACCGTGCCATTTCAGCAGGTACACCTGCGCGATACGCAGCGCCTCACCCGGGCTCGCGTGGCGCGAGATGATATGAATCGCGAGATCGTGCCATGACGTCGTGCCGCCGGCCGTGACGATGCGACCGGACACGTCGGCGAACGCAAGATTCGGTTCCGGCCGGAACCGGACCCGCGGATAGCTTTCGCGGAACAGGTCCTGGTAGCCCCAGTGCGACGTCGCCTCGCAGCCGTCGAGCAGCCCCGTCTCGGCCAGCATGATCGAGCCGGAGCAGGCGGAGTAGATCGAAGCGCCCGCTTTGTATACGCGCCTGATCCAGTCCATCAGTTCGGGGTAGCGCCCGTGCAGGTGCTCGTCCGGGCCGAGCCACAGTTCGGGCAGGATGACGACGCCCGCGCGCGGGTCATCCGCGACCGACAGCTCCGGCCTGACGGGGATGCCGTTGCCGCAGCTGAACGGCTTGCCATCCGGCGAGACGATGCGGACGTGGAACAAGGCTCTGTCGCCGTCGTTGCGTGACAGCGTCTGCCAGATGCTGCCGGCCGCGAGCAGCACGTCGACCATGCCGTACAGGGCAGATCCCGCTGACTCGGGGACCGCGACGATCAGTACGTCGATCGGGCTGTGGTCGAGATCTTGGATCGGGGCGCTCCGATAGTGGCACAAATGAACCGTTATTGACAAAAATCCATCTTATCGGGCCCGCTGTCAAGGCCTATCGTGTGCTCCATGTCGCAAACAGGGACTTTGCCCCGGCGACAGCCACTCAATCCACACCAACAGGAGCAGTGACATGACCACACAGACGACTCAACAGCAGGCCCCGATGACCAACGGCGTGGACGTCGCCGCGCTATTTGGGACGATCGATGCGGTGCGACAGGACACAGGACTCGCCGAATTCCGGTTTCGCGCGACGAATTGCTGGCTGGACGGCGGCCACAACCGCTCGACGATCCAGGGGTTTTTCGGTTGCCGCGCCGAGGACGAGACGCGGACGCAGCCGTTCGTCATGGACGCGGACGAGCCCCCCGTGTTGCTGGGCCAGGACGCCGGCGCGAATCCGGTCGAATACGTGCTGCATGCGCTGGCCGCATGCCTGACGACAACGATGGTCTATCACGCCGCCGCGCGTGGCATTGAGATAGAGGCGGTCGACTCGGAGCTTGAAGGCGATCTCGACCTGCGCGGATTCCTCGGCCTGTCCGATACGGTGCGCAAGGGGTATAAGACGATCCGCGTTAACTTCCGCGTGCGTTCCGACGCATCGCCGGCGACGCTCCGCGAACTCGCGCAGTTCTCGCCGGTGTTCGACATCGTGTCGAACTCGCTGCCGGTCGACGTGACCGTTGAAACGTACTGAGCGGGAGACGTTGTGAGCGAGCGGGGCGCCGGCACCGGATTGACGTCCGGTGTCGGCGTCTTTCA
>JBPCXI010000300.1:0-3441 GCA_051008895.1 Gammaproteobacteria bacterium
ATCCAGATCAGGAATCCGTAGCCGCCGATCAGGATGACCGACAGCGCAGGAAACAGAAACACGGCGATGAAGAGGAAAACCCTGCGTTCACCACGTTTTGTCAGGACATGTTCGTCTTTGGGACCACCGACACTCATCCTGATCCTCCGTTTCAGCGAGCAACCAATTGTACGCAAGGGCCCACCGACGGTCATACGTATTCAACGCAGCGAGTGCGCATCGGGTGCCGCCTCTAACCGGGGATCAGCTCCAGCACGGCGCGGAAGTCCTCTGCGACAAGGACCATCTGGTCGTCCTGAATGCTGTATTTCGCATTCACGAGATAGTCCTCGCCCGACAGAATCAGCACATTGTCGACCACACGGTAGTTATCGATGAAGGTTTCGATCTCGTTACTTTTCCAAACCGTCATCGTCGTGGCCTTGGAGTTGGTCTGGAACGTCACGACGATCGACTGGTAGTCCGGGTATGGCTCGTCCGTCACCAGGCTGATTACGCGCCAGGTCTTGCCGACCAGGTCATTGGCCGGTTCCGGTCTGTAGACGGTCTCCGGGTTCTCGGTCACCCTCGATGCTTCGAGCGCGCGCAGTTCTCGCTCCGTCTGCTCGCGCGCCTTTTGCTTGTCGTCTGCGCGGTCGACGAGATAACCGACGCCACCACCGACCAGCGCGCCGGTCGCGGCGTCGCCGAGTCCGCCGGTCAGTCCGCCAACGACGGCGCCGAGTGACGCTCCCTTTGACGTAGCCGTAGTGCCGCAGGCCGACAACATCATGGTCGCCAGCGGCAAGATTAATGCGATCGATAGCATCCTGAGTTTCATTGAGCACCTCGATTCCTTTGCTTCATCAAACCTTCCTTACAGCGGATCGAATTCCGCCCGCAAGAAATTCGTTGCCCGTATCGTCACCGCGCAGGTCAACCCTGCCGGCGCCTCGCACGGATCCCACTCGTCCAGTTTCCAGCCCGGATCGGGAATCGCGGTCAGCGTTACGATGCTCCCGCGCGAGAAATTGGCGGTGCACGTATCCGGACCGTCGCAGCTGAATCCGCCCACATCCGCCACGACGCGACCGCCTTCCTCGACGCTGACGCCGAGTTCGCCGGTCGGGCCGAGCCCGGGAGGAATATCGATCGTCACCTGCACCGAGTCGCGCACCGAACTCGACAATGCCGCTGTTATCGTGGCCGTGCCGGGCAGCCGACCGACAACCTTCCCATTGGCGACCGACACACGCGTATTGCTCGCCGACCACCCGGCAACCAGCGTCACGTCCTGCTGGCTCATGTCGTCGAATGCCGCCGTCGCCGTCAACTGCAGCTCGTCGCCGACCTCGACTGCGTTGCCGCCGCCGATCGTCAGCGAGACCGGCGCGGCCGCCGCTACCGTCAGGCTCGTTTCGCCCGCGGTGGACTCCGGCGCACCGCTGAGCGCGGCTCGGATCGTCGTCGTACCCGTAGCGTCGACGATCGCAAGTCCCTTGCGGCCTTGATTATCGAACCGCGCGACCGCTGCATTCGCCGATGTCCAGGAGACACTGTTCGTCAGGTTCTTTTCGGAGCTGTCCGAATAGGTACCGGTCGCCTGGAATTGCTGGGTGCCGGCGTTGCGCGGCAGCGTCTTGTTGACCGGCGCAACGACGATCGACTGTAACGCGGCAGGAGTCACCTCGAGCCGCACGCCGGCGCCGGACCCGATGCCATCATAGCTCGCCGTAATCTCCGTTGTTCCCGGCGTCATCGCCGTCGCGGCGCCCTTGTCGGCCAGCGCGTTGGACACACTGGCCACGCCCGGGCTGCTCGACGAGAACGTCACCTGTCGCGTGGCGTCGAACTCGGCGCCCTGCAGGCCATCGAAGAATCCGATCGCGGTGAACGGCTGCTTGCGGCCGGCCGGAAGTGTCCCCGGCTGATTCGGCCGCACGGCGATCGAATCGAGCGCCGCGTCGACGAAGCTGATATCAGCCGTGGCCGCGAAATCGCTGTCCGGGAGACTGACGCCGAGCTCGGTGGATCCGGCCTTCAAACCGGTCAACCAGGCGCGCGTGTCACCGTCGTTACCAATCGACGCGATCGTCGTGTCGACGACTGAGAAGATGACGAAATCGGTGACGTCGACGCTGGTCATGTCGGCGTCCGTCAGGATTGCGGTCACCCGGACGCGATATTCGAGCCCGACCGGCAACTGCGGTACAGCGACCTGCAAGCTGTCGATCGACGTGTCGTTCACGCGGTAATTCTGGGTTGCCGACGCGCCTTCGGCCGTCACCGAGATCGTTCCGAGTCCCGCGCCGGTCGCGGAAACCAAACCCTTGCTGCCCGCGGTATTCGACACGCTCAGGATGCCGGTCGTCGTTGTCGTCCAGTCTGCCGTCTCGGTGACATCCTTGCGGGTGCCGTCGCCGTAGACGATCTCCGCGGTCGCCTGAAAACGAAATCCTCTAAACAAGTTCTGTCCGGACGTTTGCACCGGTGCGATGAGTAACTTCGGCGGAATCAGCGATACAGGGTCCGCGACGTCGACGCGCACAGCATTCGACGTCGTATCCGTTATCCGTTCGTATGCCGAAATGTTTGCGTTGCCTGCGCTGACGCCTCGCACGGACCCGGGTGCGTCGACACGCGCAACGGATTCGTTTTCCGATCGCCATTCGACCTCGGTCGTGAAGTCATAGGTCGTCGACTCGACGCCGTCCGACCACGTCGCCGTCGCGACGTGCTGGCGTGCGCTGCCGATCGGCAGCACGGTGCCCGAAGCCGGCGTGACCGCGAGATTGGTCAACATCAGACCAGACCTGATCGGCAGCGCCAAAGTCGCGGCCTTGCCTCCGGCGGCCGCGGTTATCGTGATCGGCCCACCGTCGATCTTGCCCGTCACCAGACCACTGCTGGTGACCTCGGCCACCGCGGAATCGGACGAACTCCAGTCGATACCTTCCGTCCTGGTGATCGTCTTGCCGTCGCTGAGCGCGAGTTTCGCCTCGAGTTGCACAGGAAACCCGATCGGCAGGCCGAGCGGGAAGGTCGTCGGCTCGATCGCGATCGACGCGACCTCTACCGGCCCCTGCCCGCCACCGCTACCCTTGCCCATGATTGTCGCCAGCCCGGCGCTGACGACGATCACCAGCAAAGTGATGCGGATTCCAGCGGCCATCATGGAGCCGTAACGGTGATGTCCACGTTGGCCGAGAAGCCTTCAAATTCGACGGTCACGGTCGACATGCCTGCCGAGATACCGGTCACGACACCCTTCACGACCTGCGCGTTGTCGTTCGACATGCCTGTCTTCCAGTTCGCCGCCAGCGTAACGTCCTGCAACGACATATCACTGAACGTGCCGGTCGCGGTCAACAGGGGCAATGTCTCGCCCTGCTTGATCGTCGTCGCGCTCGCGTTGATGCTGACGCCGGTAGCGGCGGGATCGGTAACCGTCAGCAGCGTCTG
>JBPCXI010000301.1:0-11911 GCA_051008895.1 Gammaproteobacteria bacterium
CGGCGTCGAGCTGCATGCGGTCGGTTCGCGCGCGCGGGAATCGGCGGCCAGTTTCGCGAGCGAGTTCGACGTCCCGCGGAGCCATGCATCATACGTTGCGCTAGCGGACGACCCGGACGTCGACGTCGTCTGCGTGGCGACGCCCCACTCATTGCATCGCGATAACAGCCTGTTGTGCCTCGATGCGGGCAAAGGCGTGATCTGCGAAAAACCATTCGCACTCAACGCCCGCGAGGCCGCGGATGCGATTGCACGCGCGCGCGAACGACGACTGTTCCTGATGGAAGCGATGTGGACGCGCTACGTGCCGGCCGTGGTCGCGTTGCGGGAACTGCTGGCCGACGACGTCATCGGCAACGTGCAGCTGATGATCGGCGGCGGCGCATTCATGCCCGCGTACGACCCGGACTTCTACCTCTTCGATCGCCGGCTCGGCGGCGGCGTGTTACTCGATGCGGGCGTCTATCTCGTATCGATGGCATCGATGGTATTCGGGTCGCCGACGAAGATCAGTGCGGCGGGCAGCATCGGCGCAACCGGTGTCGACGAGCACGACGCGATCCTGCTCGAACATGCGAACGGCGCGATCGCGACACTGTATATATCGCTGCGGGCCAAAGCATCGCCGGAACTCACATTGCTCGGCGACCGCGGCAGCATCCGCATCCACGCACCGATATTCGCGCCCAGACAACTCACGATCAGCATCGACGGCAAAGCGGACGAGACTCGAGAATTCCCGTTTGCCGGCAACGGTTACCAGTTCGAGGCGATCGAGGCGGCTCGTTGCATCCGCGCCGGCCTGACCGAGAGCGACGTCATGCCGCTCGACGAGACCCTGTCGATCATGCAGACGATGGATGAGGTTCGGCGTCATATCGGCATGACCTACCCGCAGGAGACCTGAATGGCAGTCGTAGTCATCACCGGCAGTAACAACGGCTTCGGTTACGAGGCGGCATTGGCGTTCGCGCGCAATGGCGATACCGTCTACGCGAGCATGCGCGCGCCGGCGAAGGCCAGCGCGTTGCAGGAAGCCGCCGCTGCCGAGCAGCTGAGCATTCGAGTACCGACTCTCGACGTCACCCGGCCCGACACCTTCGCCGAGTTCGTGCAACACATCGTCGCAGAAGCCGGCGGCATCGATGTGCTGGTGAACAACGCCGGCATCCTTCGTCCGGGCGCATTCGAAGATATAGACGAAGCTGCACTGCGTTTGGTGATGGAGACGAATTTCTTCGGCCCGTTCCTGCTGGCACGTGCGGTGTTGCCGCAGATGCGGGCACAGGCAAGCGGGTGCATCATCATGATCAGTTCTTTGTCCGGCGTCGCCGGCCTGCCCGGCGACGTGCCGTACACCGCGAGCAAGTACGCCGTCGAAGGCGCGACCGAGGCGCTGCGACACGAGGTCGACCGCTGGGGCATCAGGCTCGCGCTGGTCGAGGCCGGGATGTATGCGACCGGGATTATTGCCGCCAGCGTTCCGGATGGCGCGAATCTCCCGGCAGGCTACCCCGACGACTCTCCATACCGCCGGCTGGTCGAGACCAAACTACGCGAACTGCGGGAACGCATGCCCGACGCGTTCGATCCGCGCGGCGTCGGCGAGTTGTGCGTGCTGATCGCGCAAGCGGACGGCACACAGCTGCGCTGGCCGGCCGACGCGGTCGCCGAAAAAGTGCTCGACACGCTGTTTGCGCACGACGATGCCGGACGGGACGAGTTCCTGCGCCAGGTCTCCGGCACCGACTGGTGGAGCGACGGCAAGGACGGACCATGATCGTAACGACGGAGAGCATCAAATAATGAAGACGAATCTTGCGCACGTTTGCATCGAGACCAGCGATCTGGACCGGACGGAGGCGTTCTACCGGGTGTTGGGCCTGCAACGACAGTTCGACTTCAACAATCTGCAAGGCGACCTGGTCGCGTTCTACCTGGGCTTCGGCAACGACACGTTTGTCGAGGTCATCAAGGTGGCGGAACCGAAACCGTCCGGACTGATCCGGCACTTCGCGATCGAAGTCGACGACATCGACGAGGCGCGCAAGACCTTGATGCAAGCTGGCATCGAGGTGAGCGAGAAGGAGCTCGGCCTCGACAAGACCTGGATGATTACCTGCGAGGACCCGAACGGCGTCTTCATCGAACTGCACCAGTACACGCCCGATAGCCTGCAGCGCGTCGGTGGCGCCTGCGAAGTCGACTACACTCCGTAGCCTGCGCGCGGCGCGCGAGTCACCGCGGCCGCAGCAACCAGTAAATGGCGAGCGCGGCGATGGCGAGCATGCTGATTTCCATGCTTATGACGAGGATCGAGCCGCCGACCAGTCGCCCGAGCAGCCACGCGAGGCCGGTCGCGCCGCCGTAGAGTAACGTGCCGTAGAACGAAGACGCGGTGCCGGCGTTGGCCGAGAACGGCACCATGGCCTCGCCCGCCGCGAGGGACATCAGGATCCCCATACCGAAGCACCCGACCATCGCCTCCGCGATGAGGAAACGCAGCTCGATCACGCCGAGCATCAACAGCCCGAGGATACACAGCCAGCCCGCGACCATCGCAAACAGGCCGATGTAGACGGTTCGGTCGATGCCGTAACGGGGGACCAGGGCGCGGACGGAATAGACACCCGCCGCCAGTGCCGTGTCGATCAGTGCAAACGAGTAACCAATCTGCCGCGGTCCAAATTGAAAGTAATCGTTCAGGATGTATGGCAACTCGGACATCATCAGGACCAGTGCGCCGAAACAAAAAGTGACTGACAGGGAATTGCGCAGGAACTGCCGATTGCCGAATATTCTCTTTACGACGCCGATCCAGTTGCGGGCGGTGGTGTTGGTGACGTCCACGGCCGGCAGCGTTTCCGGCAACCGGCGCCAGACAATGATGCCCGCGAGCGCACCGATCGCCGCCATCGTCACGAACACCGCTTCCCAACCGGAGTACGCGACCAGTGCGCCGCCGAGAATCGGCAGAACAATCGGTATCGGCACGAAGAACATGAACATGCCGGCCATCGCTTTGGTCGTGCCGGCGGGACCGTAAATGTCGCTGATGATGGCGCGCGCGAGAATGATTCCCGCGGCGCCGAACACGCCCTGTGCCGCTCGCAGTGCGAGCAGAACGGGCAAGTCGCCTGTAAACGCGCAGCCCAGCGACGCGATCGTGTACGCCGCGATTCCAGTCAACAGGATCGGGCGGCGGCCGCAGCGATCCGAGAGTGGCCCGAGAAAAAGATGAGCCGCCGCGAATCCCAGGAAGAACACCTGCACGGCCTGCTTCGCGCTCTCGGAAGGAACCCGCAGGTCGGATGCGAGCCCCGGAAGACCCGGCAACAACAGATCGACCCCGATCGACGGAAACGCGGCGATCAGCGCCAGCAGCGCGAGGATGCCGATGTCATTGCGCAAGGGCGATTGAATGCGGGGCTGCTGCAGGTCGGTCATCGGCTTCATCGGGTGATGTAAGAACGGGGCTCTAACGGGATTAGCAGGCAGCGGCGCGGCATTGACAACCCTACCGATGTATAGGAATGTAAGCGTTTACACACGCTGATTGCAAGTCGTTCGATGCCGGTGGCCGCGACGGGAAATGACCCTGGGAGACAGTGCTGATGTCAAAGCGATACGAACGAATCGAACCCTACACCGCGCTGGTGATTCAGCCGAAAGTCACCGTCGTGCAGGATCGCGACGGCATTCGGCGCAATCTCGATCGCGTCTGCAACATGATTCATTTCGGCGTCGGGTATTTCTGGGAAGTCCCGGTCCGCCTCGTCGTCCTGCCGGAATACTTCATGCAGGGCGTCGGCACGCCGGGCAAAGGCGAGAGTACGATCGAGGATCAGATGAAGAAGGCCGTGACGATTCCCGGCCCCGAGATCGACCAACTCGCCGAGATCGCGAAGCAATACGAGCTGTATATCTGCGCCGGCGGCGTGGTCGAATCCCTGCCGGAGTTCCCGGACCGCTGGTTCAATACGAATTTCATCGTCGGCCCAACCGGTGAAGTCGTGCTGAAATATCATAAATGGCACATCAACGCGACGCTCGGACTCGGCACGAGTCCGCACGACATCTTCGACGAGTACAGCGAGAAGATCGGCGGCGACATCAGCCAGTTGTTCCCGGTCGTCGACACGCCGATCGGCAAGCTCGGCACGATGACCTGCCACGACGGTTGCACGCCGGAAGTATCGCGCGCCCTTGGCTACAACGGCGCCGAGGTGATCTGCCATCCCGGCGCGATCCAGGAGGTCGAAGGCGTGTCGCAGCCGTGGGACTTCTGGATCTTCACGCGCCGCACGCGCGCGCACGACAACATGGCTTACCTGCTCGGTTCGAACTGGGGCACGGTCGACTACGAGTATTACCCGCGCGCGTTTTGCCCCGGCAATTCATTCGCGATCGACTACACCGGCATGCTGTTGCGACACGCGCCGTACCCGGAGGAGCAGGTGCTGGCGGTCACGCTCGACATCGACGCGTTGCGCCGGCACCGGACGGTAGCGAACCACAATACCTGGGTGGATCTGCGCACCGAGGGTTTCAGCCAGCTCTACGACGAATCGCTGTACCCGGCGAATCGTTTCCCGTCGGGTAAACCCCCGCGCGCGCTGGCGGAGAAAATCGAACTGTGCGAGGAAGTCTTCCGCAAGCTATACGAGCGCGGGCAGTTCACGCCGCCCGGCGGGTATACCGTCGAGGAAGCCTCACGCATCCTGATCGATCGTATTGCGTATGCACAGAAGACGGGCCGACTGAAAAAACCCGGCTGACCACCGTCGACTCTATAAATAGATGATCAGGCTGCCGAGTTCCGATGAATCGCAGTTCAAAAGGTCGACGCGTTTGTGCCGGATGCGCAGGCCATCGACGGTATCGATGAGATCGTGCGTATACCGCCCGGCGTAGAACGTAGTCTTGCCGCGGTAGTGAACGGCTGCCTGGAAATTCGACAACACGCGATGCGCGTCGGTGGGCAGGTCCCCGGTCGCGAAACGGATGTTACCGATCAGGTGCGAGCAGCGCACGTCGTAGTTCATTGACGCGGCCATCTCGTCGCCGAAATTCCGGCGCCGGATTTCCATCAGCAACCGATCATCGTAGATGATCGAGATCTCGGTCTCCGGGCTGGTCTGTTGCGGCGAAACCGGCATCCAGTACGTTGCGTCCTCGGTATACAAGCCGAACCAGCCATCGAGGTCCGCGACGTCGAGAAAATCCGCTTCGCGATAGAGGAATGCCGTAACCGCCGGGAGGTCCATGACAATATCCGTCATGCCTCGGCCCCGGCCGTCATGTAATCCAGCCACGCCCGGTACTGGTTGCGAAACGACAGATCGCTGGTGCCGAACGACCGCAGGCGTCCGCCATCCAGATCCTCGTCACGACCCAGGCCACGGCAGGTGTCGATCCAGACCTTGGCATCGGAAGCCATGCCTTCCTGCATCCGCGTATAGCAGTCCCAGTCGTCGGGACCGACCAGCGACGCATTCGAGTTGATCAGCCGCGAATACAGGATCGTGCGCTTGAGCATCTGTTCAGGGGCACCCTTCAGGCGGAAATGCCAGGACTCGATCATCGTCTTGTCGACCGCGATCGGCCGACAGACACGCACGGCCTGAATCGCGTCCTTCGCCGTGAACGACGGGTAGAAGATCGTGTTGTGCCGGTTCTGCGACAGGATTTCCTTCGCCTTGTCCTCGCCGTAGCTGGCGACCATCGCATCCATGTAGCCGGGTACGTCGCTGTAATCCGAATGGATACTCATCTGACCGCCCATATAGCCGTGGCCGCGCGGCAACGCGGTGACCTTCATCTTGTCGAAGAATTCATAGCTGGAACCGAACGGGAAGATGATCTCGGCTTCGGGCGGATACACCGTGCCCTCCGGCTGGTCCTCGACGTAGCGACGCGCCGCCCGGCCGACCGTGGAGTGCGCCACCATCGGGTGCATCGCGTCGTTCAGGTTCTCGATAAACATCTTCCAGTTGGCATCGTGCAGGTAACGCAGCGGCGGCCCCGCGACTTCCACTTCACCCTCCGGCGCACGATTCGCGATGTTGTCCAGCGTCGCGGCCGCGTCGCCGAGGAACTCGGGCAGGTCCGGCGCGGCCGGATCCAGCGTGGCGAACACGAAACCCCGGTAGCTGGCGAAGCGAGCGACCTCGGGCATGCTGAACTCCGGGCTCTTGCGATCGAAACGCGTGTTGTCGTACCCCTCGCGCGCCGGCACCCCGGCGAGGCGCCCGTCCAGCCGGTAGGTCCAGCCGTGATACGGGCAGCGGAATCCCTTGCAGCTTCCCTGCACCTTGCCGGTCAGCTTCGCGCCTTTATGCGCGCAGCGATTGTGCAGCACGCGGACGTCGCCCGATGTCTGCCGCACCATGATGACCGGCTCGCGCCCGACCTTCGTCGTGAAAAAATCGCCTGCGTTCGGGACCTGGCTGTCGTGACCGACGAATACCCATGCGTGGCCGAAGATTCGGTCCATCTCCAGAGCGAAGATATCCGCATCGAGGTAAACGTCGCGATGGACGCGGTCTTCCCGAATCAGTTGCCTGATATCGTCTGTGCCCTTGCCTGTCATCTCTATCTCCTGACGATGCGGCGCCCGGTCATTGCAACTGCAGGGAGCCGAGGCTGGCGCCCCCGCAGACGAACAGGGTCTGGCCGGTGACCCAATCGTTGTCCGGGTCGAGGAAAAACCATGTCGCGCGGGCGACGTCGGCGGCCGTGCCGAGCCGGCGCCGTGGCAACGACGCGGCGATACGATTGGCCTGCTCGCTTTCTTCCGGCACGACGTCCGTGAACATGTCGGTCACCACCGGTCCGGGCGCGATCGCGTTCACGGTGATGCCGGCCGGACCGAGTTCCATCGCCCACGTGCGGGTCATGGCAATCAGCGCCGCTTTCGTACCGGCGTAGACGGTGCGGGTCTCCAGCCCGACGACCGCGCGCGACGACATGTTGACGATGCGCCCGCAACCGCCGGCCTTCATCGCAGGCAGAAACGCCTGAGTCAGCGTGATCGCTGCACCGAGATGCAGATCGGTCAACCGGATCAGGTCGTCGCGCGTCACGGCCTCGACCAACGCGGGCTGGATGATGCCCGCGTTGTTGACGATCCCGGTCACATCGTGCGCGGACGCGATCCTTGCCGCCGTCTCCGCGGTAGCGACCGGATCGGCCAGGTCCGTCTCGTACGCGTGCAACCGTTCGGCTTTGCGCGGCGGTTCGCGGCGCGCGACCGACACAACGTCGTAACCGCGCGTCAGTAGATCTTCGCAGATCGCCCAGCCGATGCCGGCGCTGCCACCGGTCACGACGACGGTTCCTGTTCTGCTGTTCGTTGAATTGCTCATAGTTCTCACCCGGCGGAACGCTCGCGCCGCTTCTGGTTTCGAAAATCATACACCCCGCCGGATTCGAGCAGCCCGGTGCAGATCTTCTTCAGCTCGCCGCGCTGCAGTTTCTCGGACGACGTCAGCGGCAGTTCGTCCACAAACGCGATGTAACCCGGCAGCTTGAAATACGCCAGCGAATTTCGGGTTGCCTCGAAGAGCCGCGTCGCGAGTTCCTCGCCGGCCGCGTTGCCCGCTGCGGGCACGACGAGGGCCATGACCTCCTCGCCACGGATCTCATCGAGTACCGGCGCGACGGCGCAGGTCGCGACCTCGCCGAGTTCGAGCAGCGCCCCTTCGACCTCGACGGCCGCGATGTTCTCGCCGCTGCGTCGGACGATATTCTTGATGCGATCGACAAAGAACATCGACCCCTCGGCATCCTGCCGGACGATGTCACCGGTGTGAAACCAGCCGCCGTCCCAGGCCGTGTCCGTCGCCGCGGAGTCTTTCAGATAACCGGAAAAGTAACCGTGTCGCGGCTCCTCTCCCGTCGCGCGGACCAGCAGTTCGCCGGGTTCCCCGGCCTGGCAACCGGCGCCGTCGTCGCCGACGATGCGATACTCGAGCGCCGGCGGTGGTTTGCCGAAACAACGCTGCCCGACATGGCGCGGCTCGTGATTCGCGGCGATGCAAGCACCCGATCCGGTCTCGGTCATCGCCCAGCCCTCGATCAGCGGAAAACCGAAACGGTCTTCGAATTTTTTGTGATGACGAGGATCGACGCCGGCGCCGAAGCCGAACTTGACCTGGTCGCCAACGGCTTCGTCCGCGACCGGCTCGAGCTTCAGCAGGATCGCCGGCATGACGCCCAGGTAATGCACAATCGTCGCGCCCGACTCGCGCACCTGGCGCCACCAGTTCGACGGATGAAAGCGGTCCAGCTGCACGAGACAGCCGCCGCTGACCAGCATTGCCATGAACGAACAGGCCAGCGCGTTCATGTGACTGACCGGCAGCGGCGTAATCAGGCGCTCACCATCTGCAGAAAACTCGCAGAAACCGCCCTGCCCGACGTACCAGCGCCCCATCTCGAGGAAGTATTCGTTCGCCAGCACGCAACCTTTCGGCGTGCCGGTGCTGCCGGAGGTATACAACACCGCAGCTTCATCTCGCGGCGACGGGTCCGGCGTGCCACGGTCGGGTCCGATGACCGGCAGGTCTTCACCGGCGACGACACACGAGATCGAGAGCCCGCCCTCGCGGCACGCCCGCTGCGCGAGTTCCCGGTACTCTGCAAGCGTGACGAACAATCGGGCCTCGCTGTGCGCAAGCCGGTACGCGATCTCGTCAGGCGACAGCTCATGATAGATCGGCACGACGCTGGCACCGAGTTCATTCAGCGCGAGGAAATGCATGAAGAACACGGGGCGGTTTTCGAGCATCAGTGCGATGCGATCGCCGGCGCCGACACCGGCTGACCGGTAAGCTGCCGCGACGTTGTCGGTCAGCTGCTGCATCTCCGCGTAGGTCAGATCGGACGCCGCCTCGCCGTACACCGCCCCGGTCGCCTCCGGTACATGCAGCATTGCGCGTTCCGGGAAACGACGCGCCGTCGCCGCGAAGCAGGCCGCAACCGACGCCGCATCCGCGTCGGCACGAACCGTACTCGCGAACAGCGACTCGACCCGCGCAATATCCGCATCCGCGGGGCGCGCGACGAGCACTCGACGGCCGGCGAAATCGTCGACCGCGGTCACCTTCACCGGTTGTCCGACCGCAGCGTCGCCACTCGCCCAGTGCACGATCGCGATCGGCCCCGCGTCCAGCTGCACGCTGGCGATGGTCCAGGGCAACTGTGCATTGAACTCCGGCTCGAGGCTCGCATGCAGGCGCGAGTAGCCAAGCAGGACTCCCGAGTCGGAAACGGGCTGCTCTTCCAGTGACCCGCTCAGGCATTGCCGGCAAACTTCACCACGGGGGTATTGCACGGCGCCGCAGTCCGGGCAGACCGGAAGTACGAGCTTATTGTCTGCAGTCACAATTCGCCCCGCTTCAGCACCGCGGCGGCACTGCACAGACAGCGGTCGTAGTTCGCGATACCGTAGCCGCTAACGAGACCGATGTCTGCATCTGGCACCTGTGCGCCGAGCGCCTGGCCGAGCAACTGGCGCAGCGCCTCGACGACACCGAGGTGGCCGCCCGCGAAACCTGCCTGACCCGCCGACAGCTGACCGCCACACGTATTTAATGGCAAACCGCCCCCGGCGCAGGTCAGATCGGTGCGGCGCACGAACTCCGGCGCTTCACCCTTGCCGCAAAATCCTAGGTCCTCGAGTTGCTGCATGACAATGACCGGGTAGTCGTCGTAGAGCTGCGCGAAGTCCATCTCCTGCGGTCCCGCCCCCGCCATCGCGAACAGTTCTTCGCGGAACTGTCCCCACCCACCCCGCAGCTGCACCGGGTCGTCGGGCCAGGCGTTGTGACGTTCTTCGGCCGCCGCCAGCTCCGCGAACGGCAGACCGAGCGAACGCGCGCGGTCTATCGATGTCACCAGGAAACCTTCCGCGCCGGCACACGACATCACGCAATCGAGCAGGTGTATCGGTTCGGCGATAGGTCGCGCAGCGAGATAAGTCTCCATGTCGAGCGAATCGCGGAGTAGCGCCAGTGGGTTGTCCGCCGCGTTCGCGCGCTGCGCGATACAGACGTGCCCGAAATCCTCTCGTGTCGCAACGAACTCTTCCATGTACGCGCGCGTCATCAATGCGAATACGCCATTCGGACCGGCAGCGCCATAGGGGTAGACTGCCTGGCGCGAAAACTCGCTGAAATGCCGGATCGCCTCGCGAAAACTTCCCTTGCGATGCGTGTCGCCAGCAATACACGCGACGACGCCGGCATCTCCGGCCTGGACCGCCCGCGCCGCGCGGCGCAATGACACGATTGCCGCAGCGCCGCCCATCGGGATGTGCTCCAGCCAGCGGGTCGTCATGCCGTATTGCCCGACCAGTGACACGACGGTGTCGGGCGCCAGCGTCATGCTGGTTACCGCCAGACCGTCGACGTCGGATTTCTCCAAACCGGCGCTGTTCAGCAGATCTGCCAGGCAACGCCCGATGAACCACGCGGCGCCGCGCTCGCTGTAACGCTGGTACGGAACCGTCGCGGGCGTCAGTACGGCAACACCGGAGTAGTCGTGGTTCAAGCGCGTTTCCTTGCCGGGAGCAGCCCGATGCGCCCCGGTACGACCGGGGCCGGGCATCCGTTGACCATTATGCCAATGATCTGAGAAATTAGTATAGATATAAACAATCTAGATTTCGACCGTCGCGAACGTCACTGCGTGCGCTGACGGAAGTACGGAATCACCTGCTCGCCCATCAAACGGATCGCAGCCTCGGGATCCGGGCCCAGTGGCCCGCCGAGATTGACCTCGGTGACGCCGAGTTCGGCAACGGCCTCGATCTGGCGAATGACATCCTGCGGCGTGCCGACGATGCCGAGACCAAGCATCGGTTCCGTGACCCGGTCGTAGGCCTCATCGTAGCGCCCGGCATCGATCAGTTCGCCGATGGGCCGGAAGTCTTCCGCCGACAGACCAATTGTCGCGAGCGCCGGTTCCTCGAGGTAGTGACCGAAGTAGGCAACCATCTTGCGCATGTTGTCGGCCGCCGCCTGCCGGGTCTCGGACAGTGACAACCAGCCGCAGCCGGAAATCACGAACGCATCGGCGCGCCGGTTCGCGCCCAGCCCGCCGCGAATCGCCGGTACCATGTAACGCGCCGATTGCGGCGGCGTAATCATCGGCAGGCTGCCGTCGCCGATCTCGCCGCTCATCGCCAGATAATCCTCACCGAACGCGGCAACGTAGATCGGTATGTCCTGCCGGTACGGCTCGAAGCGCAGATAGCACTGGTCAGACCACTGGAATGCCCGGCCGTCATACGCGACCACCTCACCCCGCCACAAGCGCCGAATGATGTCCGTCGCCTCCCGGGTGCATTGCTGGTAGTCGCTTGCATCCCGGCCGGTCCACTCGACCATCTTTTCGGTGTGCAAGCCGAGGCCCAGAATGTATCGACCCTGCGACAGCTCATCCAGCGTTGCCGCATACGTCGCGATTTCGCTGGGACAGGTGGTGTAGGGATTCGTGCCCACGGAGCCGATTTCGATGCGCGACGTGGCCATTGCCACGCCGCTCGTCAACACCCACGTGTTGCGCATGAACGGATCGTGCGGAAACCAGACCGAATCGAAACCCGCCTCCTCCGCGATTTGCGCAAGGCGAATCACTTCGCGACTGTCGCCGACGTACTCGATGAATCGAATTCCGAAACGCACTATTCTTCCTCCACGTAACGCTGGCTCCACGTAACGCTGGCTCCACGTAACGCTGGCGCGCCCTACCCGCCGCTGAATTTCTCCAGCGAACCCGAGTAGCCGTCGTCGCGGATCCGCTCGCCGGCTCCGGCCAGGTAGTCGTCGTCCGCTTCGATACCGAGCGTGGACACGAGCCGATTCATGAAATTGAACAGGCAGGCGACGAACACCGCGTCCTGGAT
>JBPCXI010000302.1:0-13865 GCA_051008895.1 Gammaproteobacteria bacterium
ATGCTGCGGGCGAACGACCTGATCTGGTCGTTCTACGTTAATAATTACCTGATGGGTAAGGATCCGGTGCCGTTCGACCTGCTGCACTGGAACTCGGATGCGACCCGCATGCCGCGCAAGACGCACATGTTCTACCTGCGCGAGATGTACCTGCACAACAACCTGTCGAAGCCGGGCGGCCTGTCGCTGTCCGGCACGCCGATCGACCTGCGCGACGTCGAGATTCCGATCTACCTGCAGGCCTCGCGCGAGGATCACATCGCGCCGTACCCGTCGGTGTTCAAGGCGCGCAATCTCTATTCGGGGCCGGTGCGCTTCATGCTCGCGGGCTCGGGGCACATCGCCGGGGTCATCAATCCGCCGGCCAAGCGCAAGTACCAGTACTGGATCAACGAAGAGCAGCCGACCGATCTCGACGAGTGGATGGCCGGTGCAACGGAGCACCCGGGATCGTGGTGGCCCGACTGGGATAAATGGCTCGCGGAAAAATCCGGCAAGCAGGTGACCGCGCGCGTGCCGGGCGACGGCGAACTCGAGCCGCTCGAGGACGCGCCCGGCTCCTACGTATCGTCTGACTGACGCGCGGTGCGCGGTGCGCGTCAGCCGCGCATCGGTACCGGCGTTATCTCCCAGCCTGTCGGGTCCTCCCGGCGCGCGGGGCTCGGGATCGTATACGCAACCCGCTCCTTCGTGCGGCGGTATTCGTCGAGATCGATGCGCCAGCCGCGCTCTTCATATTCCTTCAGCCGCTGGCGATACACCATCAGCACGTCATCCGCGGGCACGATGAACTCGCCGATCGCCTCGCGCGACGGAATCGGCGGATCGAGTTTTTCCACGACGATACGGTCTTCCTCGACCGCGACGCCCATGCGCTCGAGAAAGTTCTTGTCGAGATCCGGATCGAGCCGGCAATTGCGCTGGTTGACCAGGAAGATCTCCAGGTCGACCTCGTCGCGCGGGCACGCGAAGATGTACATGTTCATGCCGTCTTTTTCGTTGAAGTGGATGCGCGTCCAGGTCATCGAGATGCCGTGAAAGCCCGAGCCGGCATCCGACGGGCCCTTGCGGACGACCTTGCCAACTTCCTCATCCGGCGATCCGGGGGTTTCGAACTTCGTCATCGTGCCCGCACCCCATTGGGTCTCGTCGATCGCAAACTTCGGCACGCGATAGCTGTCGTTCTGGCCGGCCATGCCCATGCCGCCATGCACGTACTCGACGTGCGACGGGTCGGACTGGTTTTCGACCAGCCGGATGTAGCTGGCCTGCCAGCGATAGCGCATGCGCAGCGTGCGCCAACCTTCGGTTTCGTACTCGTCGATCGGCATAATCGTCGGCCGCTCGTTTTCTGGCAGATCACCGAGAAACACGAAGACCAGGCCGTAACGTTCCTCGACCGGGTACGCATCGATCTTCGAGCGGCCCGGGATTTCCTCCAGCTGGCCGAGAGACGGGATGCGTTCGCACTCGCCGTCGCCGTTAAACAGCCAGCCATGATACGGGCACTGCACGCAATTGCCGACGACCTTGCCGTCGCCGAGCGAGCCGCCGCGATGCGTGCACGTATTCGCGATGCAACGCGCGCGTCCGTCCTCGTCGCGCCAGAGTACGAATTTGAGGCCGAGCATCTGCACCTTCAGCGGCGCGTTCGTCACGTTGTCGCTTTCTTCGGCCGGATACCAGAAATTGATGAACATGTGGCTACCTCGGGTGCGTGAAGCTTTTGTTTTACCCGGCCCGCGGCTAGTGGGCAAGTGCACAGCGGCATTCAATGGCCAGGACCCGCTGTGATGCAGTCTTCGACGTCTCATGAATGATCGTTTGCGACCCGTTTGAGACATTCAACGACCCGCGATTCATCGCCGCGAATGCTATTTTGTTAACTCCGCGAAGGTCAAATCGTTCTCCCTTGATAGAATGGTTGCACTGCAATAAGACTAAAATCCTGTCGGAGAAACGTAATGCGCCGAATGCTATTCGCACTTGTTTCGGCTTTTTCCTGCACCGTCGCTAACGCGGCGATTGTTCAGGTTGTCGCGACCGGTGACTTCTCCGTCGCCGAAGATCCAAACAGCTATCTCGATCCGGAGGGCCTGTTGCCGTTCGCGCAGCCGGCGGACGGCACAACGTTTGGGCTGACATTGCTCTACGACGACGCAACCGAGGATTTCGCGGGCTCGGGTGACACCGCCGGACTCTATTTTCGGGCGCAGAAATCAATTCGTCTGCAGTTCGGTGCGGAGGATTTCGCGACGACGACTCCGCGGTCGGTTATCGTTGTCAACGATGATTTCAATGCAGCACTCGGGGAATACGGTGACGGTTGGTTTGCCTGGAATACCATTGCCGAAGCCGATGAAGCGGGCGGCTATCTCGAATATCGGATCGGACTGAGCCTGCTGACGACTTCGGTGACAACGCCCGTCTCGCCGCTTACCACTGATGCGCTAATTCAACCTTTCGGTCCCGCTGGCTGGGTTCAGGCAAACATCGGTTACAGCATTGTTCGGCATGTGATCGACACGAACGGTAACGACGATGCGACACAGGTAGCACGAGCCTACGCCAACATTGACACAATTACGACGAGCACTGTACCGGTGCCCGCCGCCGTCTGGCTATTCGGCTCCGCCCTCGGCCTCCTGGGATGGGCGAGACGCAGGCGAACCTGACCGCCAGAGCTAAACGCAGAGGAAACCCGGCCGTGCGACGGACTTGTCCGCACAATTCGCCACTTGCCTTCGTTAGTCCGCAGCTTCGTAGTGGCGCTCCTTGCAGTGGCATAATTGCGGCATGAGAATAATCGCACTCATCCTGATCGCCGCACTGCTGCTGCCCCCCGTCGCCGCGCAAGGACAAGAATGCGCCGGAGCACAGGTGGCGACGCGCGTACCCTATCTTTACGGGCGCTTCGAGACACGCATGCAGTCGGCGCCAGGCAACGGTGTCGTCAGTTCGTTTTTTCAATATAACCTGGACCTCGGCTGCAACTGGCCTGCGGAAAACAACGAAATCGATATCGAAATGACGGGTAATCGTGACGACTCGGTTCAGTTCACGACACACTATCCCGGGCCATGGAACGTCACAGAAATTTCTCCGACCGCTTTCAATCCGCATGCCGGCATGCATGAATACGCTTTTGAGTGGGAACCGGGTGTGGTGCGCTGGTTTGTTGACGGAACTTTAGCATTCACGCAAAACGCGGCGCACGTGAATAATCTCATGTACCCCATGCGGGTCTTGATGAATCTCTGGGCCGCGGATGCTCCGACTTGGGTTGGACCCTGGGATCCGTCTGTACTTCCGCTGAACTCCTCTTATGACTATGTGCGCTACTACGCTTACACGCCGGGCGCAGGCAATGCCGGTACGAACAATAATTTCACGCTGCAGTGGACGGACGATTTCGATAGCTTCGATACCGACCGCTGGGAAGTCAGCGAGTTTGGCGGATTCGATGGAAATTACTGCACGTTCGTTTCCAACAATGTCGATACAACAGGCGGCCGGCTTCAGTTGTCGATGACGCAGCCGCTGGCCGTGACGAATACGCCCGTGCACTTTAGCGTGGATGCCTCGTCCCTGAATTTGTCTCCGTCCGACGTCATCTACCTGAATGGTGGATTCAATAACTGGTGCGGCAACTGCTGGCCCATGTCGGACAGCGACGGCGATGGCATCTGGGAGCGGACAGTGACGTTGCCCGCAGGCAATCACGAGTACCTGTTCACGAAGAACGGCTGGAGCGAAATCGGTGGCGCCCCTCGTGGTAGCAGTTGTGACTTTTCGCCCTGTGACGAGTTTGCCAATTACGGTGTTTCCGTGCCGCATGAGGCGGGCGCCATCGACACCGAGACCTACTGCTGGGCCAGCTGTGATTCCTGCGCGGCCAATGATGCGGACAACGACGGCATGCCGGATACGCTGGACAACTGCATCGAACAGGCCAACGGGCCAGACATCCCGGACGCCGGCGGGAACAGCCAGCATGACACCGACGGGGATGGATACGGCAACGCATGTGACCCGGATTTCAACGGCAATGCAATTGTCGATCCGGCGGATTTTTCAATTCTGAAGTCGCGGTTCGGGCAAGCGGGGTTCCCCGATCAGGATCTGAATGGAAATGGCATCGTAGACCCGTTCGACTTCAGCTTGTTGAAATCGATGTTCGGTCAGCCGCCGGGACCGAGTGGCATCGCCCCGTAGCCCCATAACCGCGTCGCCACGCCGCGCGCGGACGCCGAAGATCCGCGCTGAGCGTCGCTAGCTGTCCGCCGACTCGAGTTCGGCGGCGGCGAAGATCGCGGCGAACTTGGCCTTGAAGCGCGCGGGCGTGAAGCTCTCCGCCGCCTCGCGCACGATGTCGACCGTGACGCGTGTCCCGCGCTCCCGCGCGATCTTCTCCGAGCCCTCGTGCATTTTCTTCACCGCGAAGGTGCGGACGAAGTAGGGCACCGCGTGTGAGACCTGCTGCAGCGCGCTCTCCGCCGCGACGTCCCAGTCGCCGCTACCGGCCGATACCTGGCCGGCGACGTCGCCCTTCGTGTCGATCAGCAGCTTCGTCACCGTCTGGTTCACGACATTCTGCAGCAAGTACTTCGCGCCCATGAGGCCCATGTACGGGCAGTTCTCCGTGGAAATGAAGCCTGCCGTCGGAATGTCGGCGACGACGAAGTTCAGGAATCCTTCTTCGGAAGCCATTTTCTGGTCGTAGAAGTTGCCGAAGATCAGGTTCGGGCCGGCCTCGACAAACTTTTCTTTCTTGGTGTCCAGCGTCGGGGAAACGACAACCTCGTCACAACTTGCGGCGACTCGTTCCGCGGCGCGCTCGTCGCTGAGACACACGAGCGGGACTTCGACGCCGGCCTCGTGGTGCAGGCATTCGGCGATGCCGACCGCATAGGTGTTGTGATTCTCGAAGGACAGCACCGTCGTCAATTCGAATGTCGCTCCGAATATCAGGTTGGTGCGAATAAAATGCATCGCGTTGTCCATGCATTTTTTCAGGTACGGTTTCGCATCGATCGAGAAATGATCGGCGACCCGCTCGAGCCAGCGCATCGAGTTGTCGAAACCGATCGGCACGATATCGTCGAAGTAGGGGATGCCGAATTCATCCTGCATCGCCTGTGCGGTCTCCGCGCCGAAGTCGAACGGATACATACACAGGTTCAATTCCGCCGCGGGCGCGTTGCGGATCTCGTCGAACGTCGCGCCGGCCGACAACACGGCGTTCACTTCGACGCCGATGTCCGACAGCATGCGCTTGAGTTCATAGACGTCGGCGCGCCAGTTGAACATCGCCAGCGTCGGTCCGATCAGATTGACTGATCGCGGCCGCTTCTCCGCGTCTGCGTTCATCATCGTGATGAGCTCCCGGAACGCGGCCTCCTTGCCTTCATTGCACGAGTCGCCGATGGCCGGACGCACGACCAGCGTATTCGGGTAGTCGACGCGTTCGCAGACGCCCTCGGCGTCGTCCTGGTTGACCTCGGTCACGGGCGCGGTGACGACGAACAGCGCGGCCGGTTCTTTACGGGTCAGCACCTCGATAACGTCCTCGAGCTGATCTTCGCCGCCGCGCATGACGGACGAGAGCTTGAGTCGGGACGTGTACAGCTCGTAGGGCCAGTCGTTCTGCAGCGTCGTGTTGTGCATGTTGAAATAGTAGCCGGGCGCGGAGTGCAGGATCGTCCTCGCGTCTTCGATGCCCATCAGCGCCCAGACCACGCCCTCGAAAGACGTGGGCGTGTGCAGTTCCTGCATCTTGAAGTGAGCCTGGCCGGTGTCAGTTGTTCCAGTATCTTTGGTTGTAGCGTCGTTCATTGTCTCAGTGGCTCCCGTAGCGTTCCTTCATGTCGCGCCAGCGATTCCAGACACTCTTGCCGGTCACCTTGCGGAAGTTGTTGCCGAAGTTGATGGCGTAGTCATAGCCGTATTCCGCCAGGTAGAAGAAAATGCAGAACGACGGTATCAGGCGTGTCGAGGTCTCCGTTTCGGCCTGCCACTCATTCGCGATCACGTTGGGCTGGATATCGTCGATCAGTTCCTCGATCGATTCGAAATCGCCATCAATGAACGTCACGCCGTAGCGCTCCTCCATGAGTGCGCGTTCCTGCTTGTAGAACTTGTCCTTCATCGACGGCACGACGAATACCTCGGCGCCGAATTCGGCGACGATCTTGCCGAGCGACATTTCATTCGCCGGGCCCGAAACGAGTAGCATGCGAATCTTGTCGGCGGCGAATTTGGCACGGATCTTGTCGACCTCCGGTCTGGCCCGCGCCTCCTCCTCGTCGACGAGGTCGTGCAGCTTCTGGCAGCTTTCGTTGTCTGCGACCGCGCGCAGGAAGTTCGACGTGCCTTCGATGCCGGCGGGAATCTCGACGAACTCGACGTCCTGTTCGAACTCGTCAGCCAGGTACTTGCAGGTCGCGTACGAACCGAGGTGCAGCGGGTAGATGCGCTCGGCCCGCGTGATCTGTGACATCTCGTCAAGGTGGCTCGCCGGGAACAGGTGCGTGTTCAATCCGGCCTTGCGCAGTAGCGTGTCGATCGCGCCCATGTTGTCGGCGTCCTGGCCGGAACGGCCGATGAGCCCGACTGAGCCGGGATCCTTGTCAGTCTTGTCGAGCGCCTTCAGGATCGCGACCCAGGATTCATCCGAGCCCCGCAACAGTGCATCTGTGTAATTCAGACCGGTGTTGAGCGTTCTGATTCTGAGGTCCGGCAGCTCCCGTTCCATCTCGATGATCACGCCGTCGACATCGTCGCCGTTCATCTGCGGTATGCAAGTGTTGATGATGACGATGATCTTCGGGTGATACTTCGCGTGGACGTTGCGGATCTGCTCCTTGAGGCTCTCGTCGCCGCCGAAGATGACTTCGCTTTTGCTGACCAGCGTGCCGGCCGTGATCAAATGTGCGGGGCGGCAGTACAGCGTCGACATCTGGTTCTGGTACATGCAGGTCTGCGGGCCGTGCAGCAGCGGTATCACGCCCTCGACCTTGCCCAGCGTCGCCAGCGCCTGGGTCGTGGAACATCCGTGCTCGTAATTCTTGATCGGCATCAGCTCTCTCCTGTCACTCGTTACCGGCCTCGATTACGCACCGACCGCCTTGTTGTCTTGCCACCAGTGGTGGAGCTCGTCGAAGGTAATGGCCTCGGGTATCGAGAGTTCCTCGTTGTTGTAGATGTTGTCGACCAGCTCGCGAAACGCATCGCATTCCGGCGAGTCGGGCGCGTACTGGAACAGCGTCTGTCCCTTGCCCGAAGCCGCCTTGATCTTCTCGCTATAGGGAATGAAACCGACGATATGCGTGCCGAGCCGCTCCGCGAAGCGCAGCAGCAATTCCCGCTCGTTCTTCATGTCGCGCAGATTACCGATGACTCCGCCGAGCCGTGCGCCGACCCGGTCGGCATAGCGCAGCACGGCACGCGCCAGGTTACAGGCCGGAAACAGCGACTGGAGTTCTCCGCTCGTGACGACATAGACTTCCTTGGCAAGGCCGCGCTTGAGCGGCATCGTGAAGCCGCCGCAGACAACGTCGCCGAGCACGTCATAAAGCACCAGGTCGAGATCATAGGTCTCCGGTGCCTTTAGCGCGGCAAGCGTTTTCATTGCCTCGGTGACGCCTTTGCCTGCACATCCGGAGCCCGGCTCGGGACCGCCGCTCTCGGCGCAGTAGATTTTTCCGGTCAGGTGGGCATTCGACGGGCTCTGGAAGACGACGTCATCGAGTTCGAGCTCGCGTAGTTTGAAGTCATTCTTCCTGAGGATATCCAGGATCGCCGGCGTCATGCGTCCGTCGAGCAGCAGGCGCGTGCTGTCGTGCTTGGGATCGCAGCCGACGTGCATCACGCGCAGTCCCCTGTCGGCAAGCGCGTAGGTAATATGGGAGGACACCATCGATTTGCCGATGCCACCTTTACCGTATATCGCGATCTGCCGCATTACGCTCTCCGTCACCTCAGTTAACGTAGCCGCTCCACCACTCGTAGAGTTCTTCGAATGTCATCGTGCCCGGAACCTCCGGGTCGTAGTCGCCGTTCATTATGGTCGCTGCGAGCCGCCGGTATTCCTCGGCTTCGGCCGAATCGGCATGCTCTTCGAACACGGTCTTCGCGGCGTTACCGCATTCCTTGATCAACTGGCTGAAGGGATTCAGCGCGATCACGCGGGTGTCGAGTTGCTGGGCGAAGTCGCCAACGATCCGTTGCTCGTCTTTCAGTCCGCGCAGATTGACGACGAGTCCGCCGAGTCGTGCGCCGGATCGCGTCGAGAAGCGTCTCACCGCGCCCATGACGTTGACGGCCTGGTATAGCGCTTCGAGTTCGCCGCTGGTGACGATATACGTTTCCTCGGCATAGCCGTCGCGGATCGGCATCGAGAAACCGCCGCAGACGACGTCGCCGAGGATGTCGTAGATGACGAGGTCCGGTTCCAGTTCTTCGAAGACATCGAGGTGCCGCAACGTCTTGATCGCCTCGATGACGCCCTTGCCGCCACAGCCTACTCCGGGTTCCGGGCCGCCGGCTTCGGTGCAGAATACGGAGCCGCCGTTGTCGAAGGGCCGCGTCGACTGGACGAGTATCTCGTCGACGGCGATGTCCTCGTACTCGAAGTCGTGCTCCGCCAACACGTCGAGTATTGGTTTAGGAAACTTCTCCAACAGATTGGCCGTGCTGTCGGCCTGCGGGTCGCAGCCGACCTGCAGTACGGTCTTGCCCTGATTCGCGAGCGCATAGGCCACATGGGTCGCCGCCGTGCTCTTGCCTATGCCGCCTTTCCCGTATATCGCAATTTGTTTCACTGTCGTACCCTGCAACGACACCCCAGTCTGCGCATTGGACCGCGGCAAAGGGAATTCGTAGTTTCCACCGGTACGTATAAATACCTAGTCATGGATATCGACATCATCCTCGAGCCGGACGTCACACCGGAGCAGATCGCCGAACTCGGTCTGCAGGCCGAGCGGGCCGGCATCAACCGCCTCTGGGCACAAAACTACGCGCAGGGGCGTGACGCGTTCCTGAGCCTCGTGCCGCTCGCGCTCGCGTCGACGCGCATCAAGCTCGGCGTGATGGTCGTCAGCCCGTGGGAGATGCACCCGCTCAAGATGGCCAACGCGTTGCTGACGCTGAACGAATTTGCCGGCGGGCGCGCGGCGCTGTGCGTCGGCGGCGGCGGGGAGTGGAATGGTGTCATGGCCATCCCGGTCGAGCAGCGCGTGCGCGCGGTGCGCGAGACGACGGAGCTGCTGACGCAGGCGTGTCGCGACAAGACGGTGTCTCAGTATTGGGGTGAGATGTACAAGGCGACACGGTTCGCGGCGAAGTGGGCGACGGACGAGCCGCCGCTGATCTACACGGGCGCCGGTCGGGAGCAGATGATTCGCATGAGCACGACGCTTGCCGACGGCATCGTGCTCAGCGACGCGGTGCCCGAAATTGCCCGCGATTCCATGACGTTCGTGCGCGATGAACTGCCGCGGCGAGCGGATTCCGCCGGCCCGTTGCGGGTCAGCAATTTCTGGGCCTGGCACGTGAAGGAGGATCGCGAGGCGGCGTTCCGCGAGGCGCGACGCGAGCTGATCATCCGCAGCATGCTGGACAAGGAACACGTTGGTACGTTCATGCGTGACGAGGATTGCGAGCTCATCCAGAAAAACATCAAGGCATTCTTCGCCGCGTATCGGGACAGGTCCGGGGACATCCAGGGCGTGCCGGAACGAATCGTGAACGAACTGATCGAAGGCATAACGAGCACCGGCGACCTCGACGACCTCGACCGGCATATCGAGCGCCTGCGCGAGTTCCGCGCCGCGGGCCTGGATGAGCTCGCGCTCCGCCTGCATGATGATCCCGCGGACGCCATTCGCGTGATTGGCGATCGTGTCGTGCCCGCGTTACGTTAGCTGGGGAGGGAAACAATGAAAATCGACATCTTTATCGAGTCGAAAGTTGGCGCGGAGCGCTTCAAGTCGATCGGCCTGCTCGCCGAGGAGTTCGGATTCAATTCGATCTGGGTACAGAACTACGCGCGTGCACCGGACGCATTCATGACTGCAGTGCCGCTCGCACTGGCGTCGAGCCGGATCCGCGTCGGCCTCGCGGTGATTTCGCCGTATGAAGAGCATCCGCTGAAGATCGCGAATTCGCTGCTGACGCTGAACGAATACGCCGGCGGGCGGGCGAGCGTGGTCATCGGTGCGGGCGGCGAGTGGCCCGGGGTGATGAAGATCGATCTCGGCAAACGCATTACCGGCGCGCGCGAGGCGTTGGAGATCATCAAGGCCGCGTGCGGCGACGATGTCGTGAACTACGATGGCGAGGTCTACAAGGCACAGGCGTTTTCCACGCGCTGGACGACACAGCCGCCACCGCGCGTTTATGCCGGCGCCAACGGGCCACAGATGCTGCGCATGGCGGTCGGTGCCGCGGACGGCGTGATGATGAGCGACGTGCAACCCGAGATGTTCGACTGGGGTATGCCGGCGTTGCGGGACGCGCTCGCGGAGTCGGGGCATGGCGACGGGTTTCACCTGAACAACTTTCTGTCGTGGCACGTAAAAGAGGATGCCGAGGCTTCGCGCTGGGAGGCGCGCCGTGAGCTGATCATCCGCGGCTGGCTGGAGCCACGCTGGATCGAGCCGTACCTGAGCCCCGAGGACGTCAAGACGGCACGCGCGAATACGTGGAACTTCCTTATGGCATTTCGCGATCGGACCGGCGATATCGAAGGCGTGCCGGAGCATATCTGCGATGCGCTGGTGGAGGGCCTGACCTGTTCCGGCGGACCCGATGATCTGGACCGACACATCGAGCGGTTGCGCAAGTACAAGGATGCCGGGTTTACCGAGCTGTCGCTGGGCCTGCAGGACGATCCGGAAGATTCAATCAGGATGCTCGGCGAACGCGTGCTGCCGGCGCTGCAATAGGCGGGCGCGGGCGAATGCGCATCGACGTCATTCTCGAGTCGCACCGGTCGCCCGACGATTTCCTGCGCCTCGGGCGGCTGGCCGAGGAGTGCGGCCTCGGCGGCGTCTGGATCGCGAACAATGCGAACGGGCGTGACGCATTCATGAGTTTCGCGCCGCTCGCAATGCAGTCTCAACGTGTCCGCATGGGGCCGATTGCCGTGAGCCCGTTCGAACTCCATCCGTACAAGATGGCAGTCGCGTTGCTGAGCCTGAACGAACTGGCGCAAGGTCGTGCGCAGATTGTCGTCGGTGCGGGAGGCGGCGTGGCCGAGGCGATCGGCAGCAAGCCCGAGCGCATCCTGCGCGCCGTGCGCGAGTGCGTCGAGATTGTCGAGGCGGCGGCCGAGGGCGGGACGCTCACCTACGACGGCGAGATGTTTCCGATCACCTGGCTCGACACGCGCTGGGTGACGCAAGCACCGCCGATGGTCTACGTCGGCGCGAACGGTCCGCAGATGCTGAGATCCGCGACACGTCACGCGCCCGGCATCATGGTCAGCGATTTCGTACCCGGGCGCGTGCGCTGGGTGCGCGAGACAATCGACCCGGTGCTCGAGGCGTCCGGCAAGGACGCCGCAGCGTATCCGCTGAGCAATTTCTGGGCCTGGCATGTGAAAGAAAGCGAGGAGGATGCGCGTAACGAATCGCGCATCTGGCTCTGTGTGCGCGGCACGATCTACGACGACTACATTCGCGACGTCGTCGACGACGACGAGGCGAAGATCGTCGAGGCAAACCTCGGGAGCTTCGCCAAGGCGTTTTACAACAAGACGCCGGAGATCGAAGGCGTTCCGGACGAAATCATCGACAAGATCGTCGATCGTGGCACGTCGGCATCATGCCTCGACGATATCGACCGGGAGATCGAGCGTTTTCGCGAATTCGAACGCGCGGGCCTGACCGAGATCGCCCTGAAGGTCTACGGCGATCCGGACCAGGCGATCGAGACCATTGGAAGATACATAGTGCCCGCACTGAGATCGGAATAGAAACGGCGGGTGCATCGTGCCCGCGCTATCGATTCGATCACTACTGTGGGCGCATCGTGCCCGCGCTATCGATTTGATCACTACTGCGGGCGCATCGTGCCCACGCATCTTATTGGATGATTACTGTGGGCGCATCGTGCCCACGCATCTTATTGGATGATTACTGTGGGCGATAGGTCACCGAGAACAGAAACGCGTTGACGTCGTATTTGTGTGCGTCCGCGCCCATCGACAGCAGGTTGGAAACCGTCGCCGGCTGCACGCCGTCGAGTGCCCAGTCGCTGGAGTCGAAACGTTCGCGCCAGAAGCCGAACCGGAACGTCGTGGACTCTTTCCATTCGTAGTCGACAAAGATCCGCAGGCTGTGCAGATTGTTGTGCAGCCCGGGATACGGACCGCCCTGCGTCGAGTTAGTGAACTCAATCGCGTTGCTTCCCGTCGAGCGTGCGATCACATAGTCCAGGTTGACATTCAGCTTGTCGATCATCGCCGGCAGTTGCAGTCCGGTGACGAGCGTGTTGAATCGATCCTTGGCGCCTGCGGCCCAGTCGGGCGCGCCGAAGTTCTGGCTGTTCGACTGGTCGGACTCGATCTCCTCGCGCGTGAACGCGCCGTACAGCGAGCTGCCGTTGGGGAAAGCGAACGACCCGTCGATGGTCCAGGTGAAATCTTCGGTCCTGAGTACGCCGATCGGTGAGCTGTCGTAGTCGTCTTCGGCGTAGCGGGTCGTAAAGCCGATGTTCAACCGGTCGGTCGGATTCGATCCGAACCTGAACTCGACCTCGTCGCGATCGCGATCGGCCATGTTGTACTTGCGCATCAGCGGGTTCTGCGGCGATCGGGCCATGGTCAGCGTCTCGTATGCCGAGCCCTTACGTTCCTCGGTCGCCAGCAGTAAGGATGCGTCGAATAATCCACCCGTGCTCATGCGCAGCTTCGTCCAGACCCGGTCGCTTTCAGTCTCGTCTCTTTCCTGGAGGTTGCGTTCCATCTCGTTGCGGTCCCAGCCGAGTGCGACGCGGAGCCAGTTCGCTAGGCGCAGGTCGCCGTCGAGCCCGAAAGTCTGCCGCTGGTACCCGTAAGGCAGGTTCATGACCGTTTGCCCGGGCGCAATATCCGTAACGACGTAGTCGTAAGCGGCGACACCGGTCTTGTTGTCCCGGTCGTCGTGCCGGTATTCTGCGTTGACGCGCAGCCGTCGCCACGGCGTGCTCGTCGCGCGCAGGTGCACATTCAAGGTGTCGACCTTGCCGTCGAGGTTGGCTCGGGGCAGCGGTGACGCGGTCAGGTTCGGATTCACCGTGTACGGCAGAAAACCTTCGTTCTGTTCCATCTGACCGGTTGCAATTCTGCCGGTCAGCGTCGTGCGCGCCGGCCCGCGCCAGGCGCCGGACAGGGCGACCTGGTGAAAGTCATTGTCGGGCGGCTGCGACTGCGCGCCGACGTCAACGTTGCCGGTGGTGAAAGCATTGTCCCACGCGTAACCGGCGTCGTCGTTTTTGAAGAACGAACCGAAGTAACTCAGTTCGGCATTCCAGGAGCTGCCACGATAGCCGATGCCGATGTCGATCTCGTCGGTCGTGAAGTCGATCGGTTGCGCCAGCTCCGTCGCGGCCGTCAGGAAAGCGCCCGGCTGGATTCGCGTACCGTCGAGATTGGTGCGTCGGTAATCGACGTTGAAGTCCAGTTCGCGCCACAGCCGCAGCATTCCACCGGCGCCCAACGTCCTGCGTTTCTGCTCGATTTCCTGGGGTCGTAACGTCGTGCCGAGCGCGCTCATGCCCTGTGTGCTGCCGGCCCGCACCCAGTTCGACGGCAGGGTCAGGTTGTTCGACTCGACGCCGAGGTATGGCGTTGCGGTCGTGTCGAAGTCAAAGCGCGGCAG
>JBPCXI010000303.1:0-14927 GCA_051008895.1 Gammaproteobacteria bacterium
GTCTTGCTCTGCATAACAAGTTTCCCCTTATCTGAAACGCCGACGCAATTTGGATATTGTCTATTGCTGGCGTTCTATTGATAAAAAACACACTCGTTTCTAGCTTAACAACACCACGGTGGCACACAAGAATGCTTTCGCATCCAGAATGATGTTTTCTGGAGGGAAAGGGCTGTAGCGTGTTACGTCGGAACCTCTCCCAAATTCGTCCGTTGTCAACGAGCAATAGGTGTCAAAACGAACAGCAGCATTGCTCTAGAAAACACTCTTCGTATACGTTCCATTTTTCAGCAACTTCGCGATCACGTCGGCGTAGACTTTGTCGGCATCTGCGTGCTGATCCGTCGGCGTGTTCTTTGGCCACATCGGCTCGGCATAGAGCTTGTTAAAGAGCTCGGTGCGCAGGTATGGAATCCAGTTCTGAAACTTCGCGTTCTGGCGATAATGCCGTAGCGCCTCGATATCGATCGGCGACGCGACATACGTGTCGCCGACGATCTGATTTTGCGCCGCGACTTCACCGCGGTAGTTGTAGATCGCAGAGCGGCCGCCAAGCGCGCCGTCGACCTGGGTCGGCGCCTCGCCGGGCGGGCCGGGCATGATCAGCGCGCCGGTATTGGTCGCGATCATGTATGCGGTGTTATCCATGGCCCGAGCGCGATTTTGCACCTCGAAGATCTCACGCGATACCCACGGCTCCGGCAGCGAGCCGCGATACAGGATTTCGGCGCCGTTCATCGCGAACGCGCGATAGCACTCCGGAAACGCGCCTTCGACGCCGACGCTGCCGGCGATATTGCCGATCTCGGTCTTTGCCACCGGGAAGAACGTATCCAGCCCGTCGCCGTATGCCGCGACCCATTCGTCGTAGACGTCGTGCGGCGTCGTCGAATGTTCGACGTGCAGCACGATGTTCTTCTGGTGCTGCCAGACCACGTCGCCGCGCGGGTCGATCAGGAACGACGTATTGAAGAAGCGGCCCGGAAACTTGTCGTTACGGGTCTTGAGCTGGCCGAGGATGAAGCAGCCTTTCGCCTTCGCTTTCTCGCCGAGCCGGTCGGTCTCCCAGCCGGGGACGTCCGCGGCCATCGTGTCCGCGTATTCCGCGGGCGTCAGGTTCGCGATCTCGTCGACGAAGCCCTGGATCGCGCCCTCGCCGAGGGTGATGAGCCGCACCGGCAGTTCCAGCGAGCAGATATGCGTAACCAGGTCGATCATCGCCTCGATGTGGTCGAGATTGCGGACCACCTCGTCACGTTTCGCGACGTGCCGCACCGTCGTCTGCAGCGCGACAGCCATGTACGGGGCAATCATGTCAGGCCTCCTGGTCGAGGTAGTCTTCGAGCCGGATGTCGGCGGCGCCCGGAATGACCGGACGGACGAGCTTGTCAATATCCTCGAGGTCCATCGTCGCGTCGATACCGATGCGCGCGGACACCTGGCCGTCTTTCGCCGCGCGCTCCAGCTCCCAGCTCTCGACGTCGGGGATCACCTGGAACTTCGATGCGGCGGCCGCGCGGTTCCATATCGCCCAGTTCACGTCGACGCGGTCGTGCACGTCGATGTCGTCGTCGACGACGATGATGCGCTTCGTGATCTTGCTGACCGGAAAGATGTGCCCGCCGGCCGCGAACGCGCGCTCGATGATGTCGCCCGGCTGGTCGTCGGACTGCTTGTCGATCGAGATCGTCACGTGGGCGAGGGTGCCCATCGCCGGCTCGAAGAGCACATCGATATCTTTCGCCTCCGGCACCACCTCCCGGATCGATGCCGCGACGCTGCGCTGCACGCCGTATATCGCGACGGTGCCCAGCGTATTGTGTTCCGGATTGCGGCCGGCGACGATCCCATAGTACATCGCGTCGTTGCGGTAGGTGATCGTATTGACCTGCGTTACCGGCGCGTTCTCCGGGCCGTACTGGCCGGCGAACTCGCCGAGCAGGTTTTCGATGCGGTTCGAGAAATCGACGGTGCCCTCGATGATGATCTCCGCGTCGGCCGGCACGAGCAGGTCGCTGTCCTCGCAGCGTACGAGCTCGATCGGTGCGCCGGCCAGGCCGCCGGCAACCCCGTACTCGCAGACGTTCGGCGGCAACTTGACCGATCCGCCGATCAGCGCGGTCGGCGGCACGCCGAGCGCGATCGTAATCGGCATCGTCTCGCCGGATTTCTCCCAGCCGGCGTAGATTCGGCGCAGGTCGGACATCGAGCTCGCGTTGATCACGCAGGTGTTCTTGCCGATGATAAGCGTCCGGTAGATCCCGACGTTCAGCTCGCCGCTGTCGCGGTCGCGGATGATGCCGATCGCGCCGGTGATGAACGGCCCGCTGTCGAGTTCGAAGAACGTTGGCACCGGCAGCTCGGCGAGATCGATGTCGTCGCCGGTCAGTTTGTTCTCCTTGCACGGACCGGTGTCGACGACGACCGGCTCCATGGCCCCTGCCTTGGCGGCTTCGATCCGTGCATCGAAGTCGGCGTGCGAGAACGGTTCCGGGCCGTCGTGGCCGAGCACGAGGCCGAAGCGCTCCAGGGAGTTGTAGAGCCCTCCGACCACCGGAAACCGCGCGCCCGCAACATTGTCGAAGCGATAGGCGCGGCGATTCTGGTCGATCTTGGCCATGATCGCGGCCATCTCGAAACGGGGCTCGACCTCACGCGAAATGTGATCGACTTCGCCGCGTTCCTCGAGCAACTGGATGAAATCCCGAAAACCTGGCACTACGATGTCTCCTCTGGTCTGCGCAGCGGTACGCGGCCGATCGGCCGCGTTAGAACGCAGCGTATTCTATTTATCCGGCCGGGCTAACACGAAGCGCGCGGCGATCATGACCGCAGGCAGGGCACACGCGGCGCTGCGCCGGATCGGGCTATAATGATCGAGTTACGTGGACAACAATATATAGTATTAAAACAACAATTTATAATTATATATTTGAGTAGATTATGAATTCAGAAACTGACCCTGCAAGCGACCTCGTCGCCTCCCTGGGCGCGGCGGCCGGATCCGAAGCGGTGCTCGTCGGCGACGATGTGCGCGGTCGTTCCGCCGGCGTCTGGGGTCCGCCGCGCAACGTCGCGGCCGGGCTGCTGGTGCGGCCCGCAGACACGGAAGGCATTGCCCGGGTGCTGCGAGTCTGCCATGACCGCGGCCAGGCGGTGACGGTCCACGGCGGGCTGACCGGCGTCGTCGACGGCGCGCTCGCGGACAGCACCGATGTCGTGCTGTCGCTCGAGAAACTCACCGGCGTCGAGACGATCGACCCGCTCGGCGGCACGATGCTCGTGCATGCCGGCACGACGCTGCAGGCGGTGCAGGAGGCGGCGGAAGCGCACGGACTGATGTTTCCGCTGGACCTCGGCGCCCGGGGAACCGCGACGATCGGCGGCAACGCGGCGACGAATGCGGGCGGCAACCGCGTCATCCGCTACGGCATGATGCGCTCGCTCGTGCTCGGGCTGGAGGCCGTGCTGGCCGACGGCACCGTGCTCAGCTCGATCAATCACATGCTCAAGAACAACGCGGGTTACGACCTGAAACAGCTGTTCATCGGCACCGAGGGGACGCTCGGCGTCGTAACGCGCCTCGTGCTGCGGCTGGTGCCGCTGCCGACGGGCCGCGATACCGCCTTGCTCGAAATCGCCGATTACCCGACCGTGTGTCGCGTGCTCGGCGAGCTGTCGGGCGCGCTGGGCGGCACGCTGAGCGCGTACGAGGTCATGTGGCCGGACTATTTCGCGTACATCAACGCGGGGCTGGACCGGGCGCAGCCGGGCAGGGCGGCACCGCTCGCCCCGCGGCAGCATTTCTATGTGCTCGTCGAAGGGCTCGGCAGTGATCCGGCGCGCGATGCGGAACGCTTCGAGTCGGTGCTCGGCGACGCACTGTCGCGCGGGCTGCTGGTCGACGCGGTGGTGGCAAAATCGCAGGCAGAGCAGGACGCACTGTGGGCGATTCGTGACGACGTGGTGCAATTGCTCGAGCTGGAGCCGATGTTCCTGTTCGACGTCAGCCTGCCGATGAGTGCGACCGAAAGCTATGTCAACGGCGTGCGTCAGCGGCTCACCGAAGCGTGGCCGGAGCATCGACTGCTGGTATTCGGCCACCTCGGCGATGGCAATATTCATCTCGGTATATCCGCAGGGCCTGCAGACGGCGCGGCCCGCAGTGCGGTTGAGGAGATTGTGTATGCGCCGCTGGCGGACGTTGGCGGTTCGGTATCGGCCGAACACGGGATCGGGCTGGAAAAGAAGCCGTACCTGTCATGGTGTCGCAGCGACGCCGAGATCGCCGTCATGCGCGCGCTGAAGGACGCCCTCGATCCAAAGCGGATTCTGAACCCGGGCAAGGTTTTCGACTGACAGCAGCAGGAGCATTAATGAACACAACTGAAGCCGAAGCCGTCGACCCAACCGAGGCGGACCCGGCCAAATATTTCTGGTATCTCGTTTATGTCGCCATCATGGCCGTGACCGCGATACCGCTGTTCGTCGAGCCGAACCTGCCCAAGGTTCTCGACCGCGTGACGCTGTTGCTGATCCACGAGTTCGCCGGCTTCCTGTTCGTCGGCCACACGTTTTTCAGCAATATCTGGGCGATGCGCATCCGGATGACGATGGGCCAGGAAGCCGGGGTCTGGGCGCGCGGTTTCCTGCGCAAGCTCGCGCTCAGCATCACCCTGCCGATGTCGATTATTTCGCCGGGCGCCGGGCTGTTGCTGATGGAGTACTACGGCGGTCTGGCGCAGAATCCGTGGGCATGGGAAGCCTATCTCGCGTTCTGGCTGATGGCCGGCGTCAGTATCGTGCCGGATGTGATTCGCTACGGCCGCAATCGCAACGCGGGCGATCCGCGTCATGGCGTGCTCAGCGGTGCGATTCGCGGTAACTTCGGCACGCTGATGGTGATCTGGATCCTGTGGGTCATGATCACGAAGCAGGCGCTGTTCGCGGGCTGATTGGCGCATCGAGGAAAACCCGGATGCCGGATGCCGCCGAACCATGTTTATGATGGCGCGTAGCACTGAGGAGGCGAGCCGTTGAGCCCAAAAGATAGCGTTTTAGTCGTTGTCGATCCGACTGCAGAGACCCATCCCGCGATCGAACGCGGCATGGCTGTCGCGAAAGCCTGTAGCCTGGCCGTCGAGCTGTTCGTCTGCGGCTACAGTTCGCAGCTCATCAGCGCCCAGTTGCTCAACGCGGAGCGACTCGACCGCGCGAAGCGGGGCTACCGGAACGAACAACTCGAGTTCCTGGACGAGCTGGCCGGCCCCTGGCGCGCCGAAGGCTTTGACGTGACTACCAGCGCATCGTGGGACCACCCGCTGCACGAGGGTATCGTCAGACAGGTCCTGCGCAGCGATCCGCGACTCGTCGTCAAGGATACGCACTACCATTCGCGACTGCGGCGGGCGCTGTTTACCAATACTGACTGGCACCTGATTCGCGATTGTCCCGCGTCGCTGTGGCTGGTGAAACCGGAAACTCAGTTCGAGCAGCCGGTGTTGCTGGCGGCGGTCGATCCGATGCACGACAACGACAAGCCGGCCAACCTCGATACCCGGCTGTTGTCCGAGGCCTTCGAGCTAGCAGACGAGGTCGGCGGTGTCGTGCACGTTTTCCATGCCTACAACCCGTTCATCGATCCGGACGACCCGAAGCTGGCCGAGGAGGCACATACCTCAGCGATGAAAAAGCTCGTCGACCAGTTTCAGATTGGCGATGACCGCGTGCACCTGCACGCCGGCAACACTGTCGACCTGTTGCCTCAGTTGGCAGCGGATACCGGCGCGGCAGTTGTTGTCATGGGTGCGGTGTCGAGATCGCGCCTGGAACACGCCATTGTCGGCAGCACGGCCGAGAACGTACTCGATCTCTTGCCGTGCGACGTATTGATCGTCAAGCCGCGAGGGTTCGTCAGCCCGGACGCATTCAAGTCCGCGCCGGGCGATATTATCTACGCCGACGACGGCGCCTGACTACTTTGAGAGACTGCGTCGAGGGGCGAGCGACTATTTGGCCGCGGGCTCGCGCTGCAACGTTTCGATGTGGTCGATCAGGTTCTCGATGATCGTTTCGACGCTCGCCTCGGCGGCTTCGTCAGCGCCTTCCTCGACCCAGAACTCGTAGCCCCAGACCGGCATGTAGCGCGTGCCGTGATAAATAATGACCTCGCGTCCATCGATGATCTTGCGCAGCGTGGTATCGCGGTAGTCGGCACCGCGGCGCTCCTGCAGCAAGCTCAGATCCGGAACGGCGATCGCCAGGCCCGGTGCGACGGGTCCGTCGCCGCGCCCCTTAATGCCGTGGCAGCTCGCGCAAAAGCGGTCGAAGGTCTCTTCGCCCGAATACTCGTCGAAGGCCTGCGCCTGCACCGACGAAGGCGCGACGATCGAAGCCAGGGAGATAGACGTCGCGGCGAGCAGCACGGCGGCGCGCCCGACCGAGCGGATTGTGCCTCGCATCACTTGCTGCGAATCGACAGCACGGGACAGCCGGCTTTGCGCAGCACCGATTCCGTCGTGCTGCCGAGCACGACGTGCTCGAGACCGCTGTAGCCGTGCGTCGTCATCACGATCAGGTCCGCGTTGACCTCTTTCGCATACGCCACGATTTGCTCCGCCGGCTTGCCGATCAGCACATGCGTCTCGGTGTCGATTCCGGCGAGCTGTTCGCTTGCGAATGTCGCGAGCTGCTGTTTCGCGCTTTCGTTGAGCTCCTCGGTCGTCGGCAATGGCACCGCGGGGGCCATGTCGAGCGCAGAATAAACCTGCGGCGGTTCGACCGTATACACGCAGTGCACGGCGCCGTTGGTTACCGCGGCCATGCGCTTGGCCCACGGCACTGCGGCCATTGAAAGTTCGGAGAAATCTATCGGTAAAACGATTGCGTTGCCGTCTGACATTCGTGGTTACCTCGAATGGGGTGAAGTATTCCTGTTATTGGTATTAATCGGCCAAATCCAAGGCCGACGGTATCGGGAGATGTACGTAGGATTGCCAACGTCATTCCCGAGCGATCATTTTAGGGCGCCTTCACGCAGTTTGTTTGCGATCGCTGCAATATCCATGTCGGTCGTCGTGTCTACGACCACAGTATGGCTCAGTTCCGCGGTCGACAATGGCTCTTGCGCCTGCAACTGCCGGTCGAGTACCGCGAGCCCGGCCTCCGACGCATCCGTGGCCGCGGACTCTCGTCGCCGAATGCGCGCTGCGAGCGTATCGCGGTCGGCAGTGCAGTGAAGCAGCACGGTTCTGGCCCCGGCCGCGCGACCCGCCGCGAGCAGCTGTTGCCGATCGTCCCGCCGCAGGCAGGTGGCGTCGACGATAACGTCGAATCCCGCGCGCAACCCGAGTGCCGCGTGCGTCGCCAGCGCGGCGTAGGTGCGCGCGGATGCCTCTGCGGCGTAAATGCCGGTATCGATGCCGCTGTCGCTGCGCTCCAGTTCGCCGAGGCCGTGCAGATGTTTGCGCACGAGGTCCGAACGGATACGAATCGCCGGACACGCGCCGATCAGGCGGTCGCTGAGCCACGTCTTGCCGGATCCGGACAGGCCGTGACAGACGGTCAGCACGGTCGCCGGTGGCGCTGATGCGCGGCGCGCGATTCTGACGTAGGGTTCGAGCGCATTGCCGAACGCGCGATCGTGCTGCTGCTCCAGGCGCAGTGCCGTCGTTTTGGCCCGCACCATTGCGCGGTAGACGACGTAGTAGGGGAGTACCGCGAGTCCGGCGTAATCCTGCGACACCTCGAGATAGCGATTCAGGAACTCGCACGCCAGATCCGGGCGGTCGACGCGGAAAAGGTCCATGGTCAGGAAGCCGACGTCGCTGATTACGTCGATCCACCGCAGTTCCGGATTGAATTCGAGGCAATCGAACGCGATGCAGTGGCTGTCGATCTGCACGATGTTGCCGAGGTGCAGGTCACCGTGGCATTCGCGGATGCGTCCCGCCGCCAGGCGCTCGTCGAACGTCGGCGCCAGCGCATCGGTTGCGGTCGTCGTCCACGTCCGCAGCGTGTCCAGTGAGGCGCGCAGGTCGGGATCCCGGGCCAGTTCGCGCTCCAGCGTGGCGAAGTTATCCAGTGCCGGCCCGCTGACGGCCGCGTTGGATCCGCGGGTCGTGTCCTCGCTGATTTCCGCGTCGGCGTGGATCGCGGCGATTTCGCCGCCGAAGTGGCGCAGCGCCTCTGCGGCGACCAGGCCTGCGTTGACGCGGTGATCGAGTTCCGCATCGGCGGGGAACCTGCGCATCTTTACGGCCCATTCGATCGCCGGCGTTGCGCCAATGTCCGGTGCATCCGTGCTGCCGCCGATCGGCACGACGTCGAGATACAGTGACGGCGCGAAACGCCGGTTGAGGCGCAGCTCCTCGCGGCACAGGTGTTCGCGCAGCTCGAGCGTGGAGAAATCGAGGAAGCCGAGATCGACCGGTTTCTTGATTTTGTACGCGAATTCGCCGGCGAGGATCACCCACGAAATATGGGTCTCGATCAGCGCGGGCGACGCGTCGTCGGTCTCGTCATCGAGTATCGACAACAGGCCGTGAATCGTCGCCGCGGCGGCCTCGGTCCTGACTTCGTTGAGATCACTCATGTGACGAGGGTAAGCTAGGTGACGCAGCGTATGCTGCATGTCCGTGTATCTGCAGGCACCTTTACCGCATTGAACGACAAAAACCAATCAAAAAATTCGGCGGAAGGCTCGGGTGAAAAGGCCGGGCAGATTCCCGCGCCGGCGGATCCACGGGAACGCAGCGAGCCGCTGCCGTGGCAGCAGCCGAAGGCCGTCGAAGAAGACCCGAACGCGTTCGCGCGCGTCGAGGCGATCATGGCGAGCCCGACCTATCAGCGCGCGGATCTCGACGAAGAATTCCTCGACAGCGGGGATGCGCGCGGCGCGCGCCTGGCACTCGACTACCAGAAGCCTGAAGCTCACCTGCGGCGCCACGGCGTCGAGCATACGATCGTCGTCTTCGGCAGCACGCGAATCCCGGAGCCCGCCGAAGCGCGGCGTCGCGTTGCCGAGCTCGAGCAGGCATCGAAAGCGCACCCGGGCGACGCCAGGCTCGCAGCGAAACTCGACGTCGCGCGACGTATCGAGAGCAAGTCGGCGTACTACGACGTCGCGCGGGAATTCGGCCAGCTCGTCGGTGTCTGCGGAGAAGGCCCCGGAGATGCCCGCGTGCTGTTGATGACCGGCGGCGGGCCGGGAATCATGGAGGCCGCGAACCGTGGCGCCAACGACGAGGGTGCCAAGAGCATCGGCCTCAATATCACGCTGCCGCACGAGCAGTTCCCGAATCCGTATATCTCGGCCGACCTGTGTTTCAGCGTGCGCTATTTTGCGATACGCAAATTGCATTTTCTGATGCGCGCGATCGGACTCGTCGTGTTTCCCGGTGGGTTCGGCACGCTCGATGAGCTGTTCGAGACGCTGACCCTGGTGCAGACGCGCAAGATCCGGCCGCTGCCGGTGGTGCTCGTCGGCCGGCAATACTGGCAGAATGTGTTCGACCCGGATTTCCTCGTCGCCGAGGGCGTTATCGACGCCGAAGACGCCGACCTGTTCTGGTACGCTGAGTCGGCTGCGGAAATCTGGGAAGGGATCCGACGCTGGCACGCTTCGGCCGGAACTGAGGGGCTGATGCTCAACCATGCCGATTGCTGAATGCGGCAACGACCGCAACTATGAGAAAGGAGAGAAGCGTATGGCCGACATCGACGAAACACTGAAAAAACTCGGCGCCGAACTGCGCCAGACCCGCGACGAATTGCGCGTGCAGATGCACCTCGCGAAAGCCGACGCGCGCGATGAGTGGGAACGCCTCGAGAAGAAATGGGACGATTTCGAGGAGAAATGGGACAAGGTAGAAGATGTCGCCGAGGACGCGGGCAAGGACGTCGGTCAGGCGCTGTCTGTGCTGGGCGACGAGATCAAGTCGGGCTACGACAAGATACGCGGCGCGATGTGAGATCGTGCGTCGGCCCGCCGCAAGGCGGGTCGGTTACCGCGCCCCGATTGCCCGGCCCCTGACTATCATGCCCCCGCTTACCAGGCCCCTGCCTACCAACTGATGGGCGTGCCGTCGTAGCGGGTAAAATTGCCCGTGTCGTCGAGCGTGAGCCCGGCGATGAGTCCGCGCAGCGCGGTCACGCTGTCGACGATCTCGACCGGCGCGATTCCCCACGCGTCCATGCGCGTTTTGACGTAGCCCGGGCAGAACAGCGCGACGGTGATGCGCCGGTCGCGAAGTTCGCCCGCGACCGTCGTCATCACGCGATTCAGCGCGCTCTTGCTGCTCGCGTAGGCGAGCCCGGACGTGGACATCTCGCCGATCGAGGCGACCGTGCTCGAGATATTGATGATCTTTTTCTGCTCGCTGGCCGCGACGTGATCGGCGAACGTCTCGGTCATCTTTAGCGGCGCGAACGTATTCGTCTCGATAACCTCCTGCCACAGCGCATAGTCCATGCTGCCGAAATGCTGGCGCTCAACGTGTTCGGCGATCGGCGTCGGGCCGATGATGCCCGCGTTGTTGAGCAGCACGTCGATCGGTTGCTCCGCGTACTTCCCGGCCAGCGCGTCTATCGCGCTGTGATCGCGGACGTCGAGCGACTCGACGATCAGTGCCGGGTGCTCCTGGGCTAGCGCGTTGAGGTCGTCGGCATCCAGCGGCGAGCGACAGCATGCGATCACGCGCCAGCCGTTGGCCGCGTACTGGCGCGCGAACTCGAGGCCGATGCCGCGATTCGCGCCGGTGATCAGGACGGTCGGCATGGCTGTATCCCCCGCGCTAGAGCAGCGCCTTGCCGTTATTCTCGGCGACCGGGTCGATCAAGCTATAGCCGGCATCCTTGATTTTCCGGTTCGATAAGGTCTTCGGCCCGGTGCCGGTGCCGACCCAGTTGATCGGCTCGCCGTGCGCCGCGGCAACCATCGCGCCCATGAATTCGGCTTTGGATGCGCTGATGTCGTTGACGAGGTTGTAGATTCCCGACAGTTCCTGGTCGATCGCAAACGCCAGCGCGCCGACGACGTCGTCACGGTGGATGATCGTGGCCGGAGAGTCGCCGTCGAACGGCACCGTCTGACCCGCCAGCGGCAGCGTCTGAGCCTTCAGCTCGCGCGGTATGAAGCCTTCCTGAGGCCCATAGATCGTGCCGGTGCGAAATACACAAACCTGCAGCGAATCACCGGTGGCGCCGAACAGGATCGATTCGGTATCCGCATAGACCTGCTGGAACGGGCTGCCGGGGGTGATCGGTGTCGCTTCGTCGACCTGCTCGGCACCGCCGGCATTGCCGTAGACGCTCCACGAACCGGTGAAGATGATCTGTTTCAGACCCGGTGCCGCGTCCAGCGACTCGACGAGACTCTCCGCGGTACCGACGTAGGTATCTGTGTACAGGTCGAGATCCATGACGTATTTCCCGTCTCTCTCGACCATCCCGCCGGCGACCGTCATCAAGACGACGTCCTGACCCGCGATCAGCTCGCGCATTTTGTCGCGGTCGTTGCCGCGCATCACGACGACGCGATCCGCGACCGACTCGAGTTCGGCGACCCGCGCCTGTTTCGTCGTCGTGACCGAGATCGTGTGGCCCTGGCTCTTGAGATAGCGTGCGGCCTCCTTGCCGGTATAGGCCGCGCCGATGATCGCAATATTCACGTTGGTGTCTCCTTGGTTCCGGGGTTCGTCGGCGGGCTCACTCACGCCGCGCCGGACTTCAACAATTGTTTGAGTTCCTTGCCCGCCTGCTCGCCGATCAGGCCGTAGACGCCGTTCCACGCGCGCGGATCGAGCCGGTCCGAGAAAAACTGGTCGAGATGGCGTTTGTTGCGCTCGCGCAGTGACGCCGGGTCTTCGATCGGGTAGTCGAGCTCGCGGGCCAGCTTCAGCGCGTGCTCTAAAAACGCGTGAATCTGCGGCGCGACGCGGTCCAGTTCGGCGCGATCCGTGGGCTTGCCGCAACCGATGCTCCACGGCGAAAGGTATGCCGCGATTGACGGGTTCGCCGGTGCCAGCGCGCATACGTTATTGGTGTCGTTGACCGCGCGCCAGTAGGCCTTCGACAGCGGGCGGAACGCCTGCTGAAAGTATTCCGGGTGATCGACCGGGTCGAGCCGCGGCAGGAAATCGGCGTTAAATACGCAGGCGTCCGGCGCAAACTGCACGACCTGCGCGTGGAAGTGTGGCATTGCGGTCGCCGGATCGCCGAACAGGAAGAACAGCTGCGTATCGACCGGCTCGGCTCGCAGCCGGACATGGATCATGCGCTCCAGCGGGGCCGCGACCGTCCAGACGCGCGCAAACCCGGCGGACGTGTTCGGATCGTCCGCGCGCACGAGTTCGAGATACGCGCCGCCCGCGGCGCCAACTTGTTCCGCGCAGTCGATGCCGGCGCGGACGCGCGTGCCGAGGTCTTCGATAAAGTCGAAGCCGAATTCGTTCATAAACAGTAATTTATTGAGTTTATTTAAAGTTATTTACTGATCGGTGGCGGTCATCGCCGGGACGCAGTCGGCCGGCGTCCCGGGCGGCTTATTCTAGCGCGGCCCCGGCCTGCGCGGTGGTTTCCCGGGGCTGCGCGTCGCTTGCGTGCGCCTTTGTCCGCTGTGCAAAATGCAGCGCGTGACGACGTCGAGGCAGGAATCGCTGAATTGGTCGGGTCGGGTCCGCACGGGCGCGGGCCACGGCGCCGGATTTACCGCGCTGGACTGGGCTCGCCGGCAGTTTATCGACCATTGCGGCATCGATCCGCACCCGGGCACGCTGAATATCGCGGTCGAGACGCGCGAGGACCGGGACGCGTGGGCGTCGCTCCGCGAGCGGCCGGGCGCACGGGTGCGGCCCCCCGCCGAGCTCGATGCCTGCGATGCGGTGCTGTATCCGGTAACGCTGACCGGCGGGCATGAAGCGACCGCGCTTCCTGCCGCGGTCGTCGTTCCCGACGTGCCGGACTACGCGACGGAGCAGGTCGAGATCATCGCCGCCGTGAACCTGCGCGAGCACTTCGACCTCGTCGACGGCCGCGTCGTCGACGTCGAAGCGCTGGAACGCCACGGGCTGGGCAGTGTGATTTTCGACGTCGACGGCACGTTGCTGAATTCACTCGACGGCTATCAGCTCGCCGCCAGCCGGGCGATGGAACCCTATGGCTATACCGTCAGCATCGATCACGTGCGCCAAGCACTCGACACGGCACAACCGTTCTGGGATTTCGTCATCCCCGACGGTGAGCCGCGCGACGAGCGCCGCATCGCCGAGTTTCGCGACGCGACGATGCGGCACTGGCCCGATGCGCTGCGCGAAGTCGTCACGGTCCTTCCCGGCGTCGCCGACGCGCTGGAACGTTTGCGCTCGGCCGGCATGCGCATCGCCGTGTACACCGGCTCGACCGGGGAGTCGTTCCCGGTGCTGCGCGACGCCGGTCTGCTGGAGCTGTTCGAGGTCGTCGTGACCGGCGCCGACGTCGAACGGCGCAAACCCGATCCGCATGGCATCGACATCTGCCTCGAACGACTCGGGGTCGCGCCCGCGGATGCGGCCTACGTCGGCGACTCGTGTATCGACGTCACGGCGAGTCGTGCGGCCGGTGTCACCGCGATCGCGGTCCTGACCGGCGCAGGGAGCTCGGCCAGTCTGTCCGTCGCCGGCGCCCACCGGGTCGCGGCCGGCGTCGGCGGGGTGCCGGATCTGCTCGAACTCGGGTGACGATTTAGCCCGACCAGTCCTTCCAGTACTCGTCCCAGCGCTCTGCGACCAGATCGAACGTGTCCGGACTGTGTTCCTGCAGAATCTGCCGCGAGATCTTCGGGGCGTCCGCCGGGCCGCCCTCGGCGGGCAATTGCCGGGTCGCGTCAACGATCATCTTGCTCGTGACCCAGCGCGTCGGCGCGCTCGGATCCAGCGGGAATCCGCGGGTCTGCGGCACGAGCAGCGACGCGGGATGCGGTTGCCAGCGCGTGCCGAGCGCCTGGAAGATCTGCGTCTTGTTGCGCACGTCGACGTCGCCGTCGACGACGATCACGAGTTTCGCGAACAGGTCGTTGGCCGCAATGTGCTGGCCGGCGGCCAGGCCGTCGCCGGGAAAGCGCTTGTTAATGCTGAGCACGGCAACGCCGAGGGTCTCGATCGGCCGATAGAACTCCACGAGATTCGGGAGGACCTTGCGGTAGGCAATATTGTTCGCCACGATCTGCGGCAGGCTCATCGTCAACTTGGTGATGCCGGCGAATGCGTTGACGACCCATGGCGTGTGCCGGTGCGTGATCGCGTCGACGTCCATGAAGAAGTTGGCCGGCTTCTTCAGGCCCATGTAGCCATAGACTTCACCGTAGGGGCCTTCTTCTTCGGTCTCGGTCGCGGAGATATGTCCCTCGATGACGATTTCCGCCTGCGCGGGCACGCGTACGCCGCTGGTTTCGCAGCGCACGATCTCGACCGGTTTGTCGCGCAGACCGCCGACGATCTCGAGCTCGTCTTCGCCGAGCTTGGCCATCTTCGACGTGCCGACCGCAAAGGTGATCGGGTCGACGCCGACGACCACGGCAGCGGGCATCGTCGCCTGACCGCGCTGCTGGTATTTTTTCAATATGCTCCACGCGTTCTGGCCGTTCTCCATGTTCACGCCGATGCGCCTGCCGTTCTTGATCTGGCAGCGGTAGGTGGCGACATTGCGGCCCAGCTCCGGATCCTCGACGAACACAGTGCCGGCGGTGATGTACGCCCCGGCGTCGCCGGGATTCGTCTGCAGCCATGGAAACGTCAGCAGATCGCAGTCGTCGCCGGTCGTGACGACTTCCTTGCAGGGCGCGTTATCGGGCGACACCTCGACCGGTGCCACGCGCGGCCAGCCGTCGGCCGCGGCATAGATCCGGCTGAGGTGCTCGAACGCGGCGCGGTACGGGTCGAGCGCCTCTCCGG